>JALVRF010000063.1 GCA_027025175.1 Candidatus Aminicenantota bacterium
GGAAACCAGGGTTCTTTTTGAGAGCATGGGATGGGAGAAGGTGGTGGGTTTTCAGACCAGGAATGTTCCCCACATAGGTCACGAATATGTCCAGAAGGCTGCCCTCACAGTGGTGGACGGGCTTTTTATAAACCCGGTAATAGGCAAGAAGAAAAAGGGGGACTTCAGGGATGAGGTGATTCTCCAGGCATACAGGACCCTCATAAAGAATTATTATCCAAAGGATCGGGTGGTGCTTTCCATACTTCCCATGGAGATGAGGTATGCAGGGCCCAGGGAAGCCATTCACCACGCTATAATCCGCAAGAACTTCGGATGTACCCATTTCATAGTTGGAAGGGACCACGCCGGGGTGGGAAACTACTACGGACCCTACGAAGCCCACGAAATATTCAAGGATTATCCTGACCTGGGAATCCAGCCCATTTTCTTTCGCAGTTTCTTTTACTGCAAGAAGTGCAATTCCGTGGCCAACGATAAGACCTGTCCCCATCCCGAGGAGGAGCATGTCAACTTTTCAGGCACCAAGATAAGAGGACTTCTCCAGAAGGGGGAAAAACCTCCGGAACTGCTCATGAGGCCGGAGGTGGCCGAGGTTATCCTGTCCTACGAGAACCCCTTCGTGGAATAAAAATTCTTTTCCAGATATTTCGGATTTACACAGGCCCTGGGATTATTCCTTATTTTTTCGTATAATCGTTTGAGACCCAAGGAGGAGGTTTTTATGAAAAAATTCGCATTTTTGCTCCTATTTTTAATCCCATTAATGGCCTTTAAGGTTAAGGTTGAAAAGAGAACCCTTTCCAACGGCCTTGAAGTTCTTCTGGTTCCAAACCCCAATACCCCGGTTATGAGTTTCCAGGTATGGGTGAAGACAGGCTCCCGCAACGAGAGGCCCGGAATAACCGGCATATCCCACATGCTGGAGCACATGATGTTCAAGGGTTCCAAGCATTACGGGCCTGAGGAACACGCCAGGATAATCAAGGAAAACGGTGGGGAGGTAAATGCCTTTACCGCCGAGGACCATACCACCTTCTTTGACAACATATCTCCTTCAAAAATTGAACTGGTGGCAAAACTGGAATCAGACCGTTTCATGTATGCAAAGATAGACCCCAGGGCCTTCGCCTCTGAGAGAAAAGTGGTCTACGAAGAAAGGCTCATGAGCATAGACAATTCCCCCTTTGGAAAGGCCTTTGAACTCCTTCAGGCCCTCACCTTCGTAGCCCATTCCTATCACTGGCCGGTGATAGGATGGCCCAGCGACATCCTTTCATATACCGCCGAAAAGGTTCGCAGATATTATGAGGAAAGGTACAACCCATCCAATGTTTTTATAGTGGTAAGCGGTGGCATAGAACCGGGAAGGATAATGCCTGTTTTAGAGAAATACTTCTCATCCTGGAAAAAGGGTCCCAAAGTTCCTCCGGTGGTCACTAAGGAGCCCGAGCAAAAGGGGCCCCGGTATGCCAAGGTTTACATGAAGGTTCATGTCCCCTTCCTTTTCGCCGCATACAGGATTCCTCCCTATAAGAGCGAGGATATTCCCGCCCTGAGGGTGGCAGCCAGAATACTGGGAGAGGGAAGGAGCAGCAGAATCTACAGGAAACTTGTGGAGGAGAAGGCCGTGGCCATGCAGGCAGGAGGAGGACTCAACTCCATGATGGACGGTGGATATTTCTTCGCTTACCTCATGGTGAATCTCGGCCAGGATTTGAACAAGGCAGGGGACCAGCTGTTCTCAGAGATAGAAAACCTCAGGAACGGAAAAATTGAGGACTGGGAGATTGAAAAGGCCAAAAATCAGATAATCGCCTCCAATGTGAAGCAACTGGAACGGGCCTTTTATGTGGGACTCAGGGTGGGATTCAGTTATCTTTACACAGGAAACCCCACCTTTTTCGTAAAGAGGTTAGAGGCATACAGAAAAATAACCAAGGAGGATGTCAAAAGGGTGGCAGCCAGGTATTTTACCTTTAAGAGGAGAAATGTGGTTTACATCCTCCCGGAAGGAGGTGAAAAATGAAGAAATTACTCGTTTTTGTCTTATTTCTGGGCTTTGCCTTAGCAGGGCCCATTCAGTATTTCAAGGTTAAAGGGATAAGAGGGGCGGTGGTTCCCCGAAAGGACATAGATAGCGTTGTGGTTTATATTGTGGTTCGGGGAGGAAACTCCTATGACCCTGCTGGTAAGGAGGGAGTTTCGGACCTGCTAACGAATCTTCTGGTTAAAGGAACGGAGAAATACACCTCAGAGGAATTTTCTAAAAGAATAGAAACCATGGGCTCGGAAATATATGCCTACACCGACGACGAGGCAGTTTTCATATATGGTTGGAGCCTCAAGGAGAATTTCCGGGAGACCTTTTCCCTGGTGGCAGATGCCCTCCTTCATCCAGCCTTCAGGGAAAGGGAGATTGCCAAGGAAAAGAAGAGGCTCATAACCTCCCTGGCCCAGAAATGGGACCAGCCTGCCTACATAGCCTCGGAATTCTTCAAGGCTAAACTCCTGGAAGGGACTCCCTTTGGCAGGGAGGAAACCCCTGAGACCGTAAAGAGAATAACCAGGGAAGACCTCATCACCTACCACAGGAGATTTTTCAACAAAAAGAACATTTTCGTGGTCATAGCGGGAAATATTGAACCTTCGGCGGCAAAAGAAATGGTGAAGGGATATCTTTCCCCCCTTCCCCGGGGAAAGAAGGCTCTCCCATTGCCTTTAAAGGTGAAGACGAGAACCAAAATATACATAGTGGACAGGCCCCAGGCCCCCCAGACCCAGATAAGGATGGGCTATGTATCCCTTCCCGTTCGGTCCCTTAAGGAAATGGCGGCCAGGAGGCTCGCCAATTACATACTGGGTGGAGGTGGATTTTCCTCCAGAATGATGAAAATAATAAGGTCTAAGGAAGGCCTTACCTACGGCATATATTCCTATTTCTCCGGATTTGTCAAAGGGGATTATTTTGAGATAACCACCTTCACCAAGAACGAGACTGTAGGTAAGGCCGTGGATTTGACCCTTAAATTGGTGAGGGAATTTAATCAAAAGGGTACCTCTCATGAGGAACTGGAGAAGGCCAGGGGCTATTATCTGGGTGGATACCCCCTGAGGCTTGAGACCCCTCTGGATTTCGCTTATAGAATTCTTATAGCAGAACTTTACGGGTACGGAAAGAAGTATATTTATTGGGAAAAGAACTTCATTCCCCTGGTGAAGTTGAGGGATGTTAATAGGGCAGCAAGAAAATATTTCCACCCCGAACCCATGCTCATAGTTTGCGTTGGTCCGGCGAAGAAGATAAAAACCCAGTTGGAAAAATTCGGTCCCGTGAAGGTGGTCCAGCCCCCCAGGTTCTGAGTTATTTTTTCTTCCTTTCCCTGTAGAGAAATTTATTGCCGGTTTCCTTTACGATTCTGCCATACCATTCCCTGGGATAGCCCGGATGGGTGACTTTACCGAACTCGTCCTTCACATTTCCGTCTAAATACTTCCAGATTAGGAATTCCCCTAACCCCTTCCAGCGACGCAGGACATAATCGGCCTTCTCATGGGAGTATTTTGTGAGATAATCCTTAGCCAGACCAGGGGCCTGTTTGTAAAGGGCTAAGGCGGTCTCTTCCACCTCCTTCTGGGAGGCAAAGAAACTCCCTTCCAGGTCCTGCTGAACCTTCTGGATGTCCTTTATCATGTCACAATAACGGGAATAGGCATAATTGGCCACGAAGTTGAAAATCCAGAAGGCGGAATCCCATGAGAAATGATTGAAATCTCCCCCATCCACAGACCAGGCCTTAGGAACCGACCTTATTCCGGCATAGAAGGGCACATATACATTGCTGTAGGTATCGTCCACCCCGAACCAGAATACCCCTCCTATGGGACCCGGAAGCCAGGAGCGCATCTGGGCCACAAAGGAAAATCCTGTTTGCTGGGTGGAGATGGCCCTTTCGTTGAAGTATTTTTTGCCGTTGTATTTCCAGACCAGGGGTCTCCAGCGATAGGGAAGTTTGAAGGGTCCTGCACCTATATCCTTGGTCATGTCCAGGTCGGTTCCCTCAAAATGACTCCTTAAAAGTTGAATCACATCCCTTACTGTAATTTTTTTGTCGGGTTTTATCCAGAGGGGAAGGGGTTTTGCCTTGGGATTTCCCTTTATGTAATCGGTGGGAAAATGTTTTGATGGAGCAGCCCTTCTGAATATGTCCCATACCCTGGCCTCGCAGAACCTCAGGGAGCCGAAACTCACCGGTGCATAGGCATCGGCAAAACTGAAGTCCTCGTCCTTTCCCTTAAAGTAACCCATCTTCCTTGCAAAGGAGATAACGTCCCTAGAATAAATGCACCTGTTAGGGTCGTGAAGAGGGAATTTCCGTATCCTGGACTGGTTGGCGTGGGCGGATATGTAGCCATCGGGAACCCTGCAGGCCACCCATACAGCCCCTTTTTCCTTCCCCTTTCCCACCATTTCAAGAATCCAGACCTCCCTGGGGTCCGCTATGGAGAAACTCTCCCCTTCGCTGTAATAACCGTATTTTTCCACCAAAGATGTCATAACCCTTATGGCTTCCCTGGCGGTTTTTGCCCTTTGGAGGGCTAAAAACATCAGGCTTCCGTAATCTATGCCCACCCTGGAGCGGAGTTCGTGCCTTCCGCCGAAGGTGGTCTCGCCTATGGAAACCTGGTATTCGTTCATGAAGCCCACCACCTGATATGTATGGGCCACCTGGGGAATGCTCATAAGATACTTACCCGTATCCCATTCGTAAATGTCCACCATCTCGCCGGGAAGGTGATCCCGGGCAGGGGTGAAGTAAAGGGCACCATAGAGGGTGTGGGAGTCCGCCACATAGGCAATCATTGTGCTGCCATCTGCGGTGGCCCCTTTGCTCACCAGGATATTGGTGCAGGGATAAAGAAAAGCAACCATAAACAAAAGGGTTGAGGCAATTATGGTTTTTCTCATCCTTCCCTCCTTTAAAGAATTAGATTTTCCCAAAATACCCGTCGGAGGTCAAACAGGGGTGCTCTGGTATAATATTTACATGAAGTTCAGGACAGTAATTTTGCTTTCCATACTTACGGTTCTTTTCCTCTGGATAGGTGAGGCCTTAGGTGGAAGAGGTGGTCTAATTGCGGCCATTGTTTTCGCCGGAGCCTTTAACTTCCTTTCCTACTGGCATTCGGATAAGATTGTTCTTTCCCTTTACAGGGCTAAGGAACTCTCTCCTGAGGAGGCTCCGGAAATACACAGGATTGTGGAGGAACTGGCTGCTTCGGCAGGTATTCCCAAACCCAGGGTTTACATAGTTCCCCAGCAGGCGCCCAATGCCTTTGCCACGGGAAGGTCCCCTTCCCACGCAGCGGTGGCCATGACCCAGGGCATAATCAAGGCCCTTGACCTCAGGGAACTCAGGGGAGTTCTCTCCCATGAACTTTCCCACATAAAAAACAGGGACACCCTGGTGCAGACCATCGCTGCCACCCTTGGTGCTGCCATAACCTTCCTGGCCAGGGTGGCCTATTTCTCAAGGTTTTTCGGGTTTGGAGGGGATGATGACTCTAACCCCCTGGAACTTCTCGTTCTCCTGATTCTGGCTCCTCTGGCCGCCCTTTTGATTCAGATGGCCATTTCCAGAAGCAGGGAATACCTGGCAGACGAAACCGGAGCCAGGATAAGCCGGGATCCCATGGCTCTGGCCTCGGCCTTAGAGAAACTCCATTATTTCTCCCGGCGAATTCCCATGAAGGGTACTCCAGCCACATCACACCTTTTTATAGTGGCTCCCCGCTTTTCAGCCTCCTCACTGGCCAATCTCTTTGCCACCCATCCTCCGGTGGAGAAGAGGATTGAGAGGCT
>JALVRF010000064.1 GCA_027025175.1 Candidatus Aminicenantota bacterium
CATTTAGCCGTGCGAAGGCCTCCAAGACGGAGACCTCCTATGCTTTCCCGATAGAGGTAAACAACCCTGTACCCAAAGTGCAAAAAGAACCTCTTAACCACCCTCTTCATTCCCTCATGGAGGGTTATTCTGTATTTCCTGGGGGAAAGTTTTCCCAGGTAATCCGGGACCACAGGTTTGCCATCCAACATGGCCCCTTTTTTCATTTTCTCTAGGTCCCCGGACAAAATTTCCTGGTTGGTTTTCACCAGATAGGTCTTTTTGATCCCAAATCTTGGGTGCATTATCCGGTTTGCCAGTTCCCCATCGTTGGTCAGAATGAGCAGGCCCTCGGTATCCCTGTCCAGTCTCCCTACAGGATATACCCTCTCCTTTACCCCCTTCAGCAGGTCCAGCACGGTTTTCTCACCGAACTGGGAGCGGGTGGAGGAAACATATCCTGCGGGCTTGTTCAACATTATGTAAACTTTCCTCTGGGGCCTCAGGGGTTTTCCGTCCACTAAGATTTGCTGTTTTTCCGGAAAAACTCTCTCCCCTACCCTGGCCACCCTCCCATCCACAAGAACCCTTCCCTGCCTCACCAGTTCCTCTGCCTTTCTCCTTGAGCAGAGACCGGCCTCTGCTATAACCTTCTGGATTTTCTCCCCCCCTTTCATTTCACCTTTATCCAAACTGAACGGGAAGCCCTGTTTCCAGCAAAGTCCTGGGCTTCAACGGTAAGAAGAGACCTTCCCTTTTTAAAATGAAGTTCCCCAAAGGCCAGACCAGCGTCATAGTCGTATTCGGGAATTATTTTCTGTTTTCCTACACGGAAGTATATCTTCTCGGGATTAACTCCGCTTCCCCGATCCTTTATCCTCACCTTTACCTGGCCCCTGGTTATCCTTATTCTCCCTATTTTCGGGGGAAGGACATCCTTAGCCAGAACGAAAACCCCGAGAAGCTTAGTGTTGGCAGAGACCCATCCCTTCCTGAAAACCGGTTTTATATAAGTCCAGCCTCTAAAAAATTTCCTGTAAATCCCCACTTTCCTATCATACTCCTTCTCCTCCAGGGGAAAAGAAACCTTAAGTGGTATTTTGAGCAAAGCCTCCAGGGGGGTTATGAGGAAAAAGGAGGAAATGGGCTGAAGGTCCGGGGGAACCTTTAAGGGCGGGATTCTGGATACCCTGGGGGAGACCAGGCCGGGAAATCCCCCCTTGTATTCAATTTTTATCCCTTCCCCTGGGTTTTTTACCGGAAAGGTAAATCCCTGGGATACAAGATGGAGCTCCTTTCCAGGGGTGGCCACGGCAAAGCATTCCCCGTGGCAGAAAAGGGGGGAAAGGAGTTTATCTCCGGGAAAATAAATTTTTTCCCAGCCTATGTGCTCCTCAATCCTCTCCGGTTCAAGGGTTTCCTTTCCTTCAAGTACCTGCCCCTGATACATTACTATCCAGGGGGATAGGAAACCCCTGTATTTGGCCCTGAACCGGTAGTGAAAATTTCCCTGAGGAATTTTCTTTACCCTTTCCCATTTTCCCTTTTTGAAAATCTGCAGACAGCACCGCCCGCTAAATTTCTCCGATGTGGGAGGAGGGACGTAACGAAATTTCAACTTCACCACAGTAGCCTCACCCATGCGGTTTTTTCCCACAATCACCAATTGGTGCTGGCCGTCCTTTATGCATATAGGGGTGGAGGAAAAATCCGGAATAACATAGAAGGGTTTTTTAGGGGAGGAAAGGGAAAGGTTGAAGATTCTTCCTGCCCTGTAATTCTCGCTGAAGGCGAAGGAATCCGCCTTGAGATAAAAGACCCTTTTCCCATCAAAAAGGGCCTCAAGGCTGTATGGACCGC
>JALVRF010000065.1 GCA_027025175.1 Candidatus Aminicenantota bacterium
GAGGCTCTCACTCCTGGGTGGGCTCCTCCTTAAAGAAATCTATAAGGTCAAAGGGCTGCCAGACCGAGGTAAGAATGTCCATGGTGTGGGCAGTAACCCTCTTGAAATACCTGAAAAGCAGGGAGAAGATTATAGCATTTTTCACTGTTATGTTTTCTTCTTCCATGATTTCATCAATGTTTCTCTCAAATTCCTTTTTGAGGTCGTTTAGTTCCTTTATTAGAAGTTTCGCCTCCTCTGCCCCGCTCTTTCGGTAGATTTCCGTAGCCCTTTTGCAGGATGGTATGAGTTTTCTGGCCAGAACCTCTGCCCTGTTGTAATATTTGCAGTCAGTGGTGTAATTTTTCTTCTCTATAAGTTCATAAATGTTCTTGGAATAATCCCCAATCCTTTCCATGTGAACTATAACCGTAGTTAAAACCAGGGCACCCACTATGTCCTGGCGGGGATTTATGGTAAGATGCTCCAGAATCTTTCTCCTTATCCCTCTTTCCATGTTGTTGAGAACTTTATCCTCCCTGTAAACATCAAACCCCTCGGGGACCGTCTCTCCGAAGAAACTCCTCGTCACCACCTCAAAAATCTTTATGCTCTGGTCAAACATGGAATAGGAATCTTCCAGGGCCTGTTTCATAAGGTCGCCCCTTTTTAGCATTTCTATAAATTTCCTGAACATACGCCCTCCTTTTATTTACAAGAATATTATAGCAAGGGGTATTCCAAAAAATACCACCAGCACATAAACCAGTGCAACCCAGCGATGGCGATACGCTACCTCTGCCAGGAGTTTAGCCATTCCGATGGGAAGTTTCTTAAGGGGAAGGAAGATGGCGGTGCCTGAGATATTGAAAAGAAGATGGGTAAAGGCCACGGTTATGGCTGCCGGATTATGGGTGGCAAAGGAAGCCATTATGGCAGTAAAGGTGGTGCCAATATTCGCCCCTAAGGTGAAGGGGAAGGCCGCCTCTAAGGTTACTATACCTCCTGCAATCAGAGGAACGAGAAGGGAGGTGGTCATGGAACTGGACTGGACTATGGATGTTATGAAGAAACCCCAGAATAGGGCAATGGCCGTATTCCTGAATATGTAGGAATCAAAAAATCCCTCTATTTTCTGAAGGAAAATTCCCTTTAAAATGTCCACCATGAACTTGAGCGAGAGAATAAGGGCCGTAAGGGCCAGCACTTCCACCAGGGCAAAGGTGAGTCCCCTGGCTAAGTGAAGTGAGCGGAAAATTTCCATGAGAAATTCCACAGCAGGCTTTACTATGGCCTTTAGTGGGCTTATAGCCTTCATCCCCCCTATCCCCTTAAATCCCTCTGTGAGAATAATAGCTCCCTTTTCCAGAGGATGAAAGGCCACCTCTAAGGGAAGAAGAACGGATACAGAAAGCAGGTTAAAGAAATCGTGCATGGTGGCCCCGGCAAAGGCCTTTCTGAATTCCTCCCTGCGGGTTATGTGGGCCAGGGAGACTATGGTGTTGGTGATAGTGGTTCCTATGTTGGCTCCCATTATGATGGGAATAGCGTGGCGAATGTTTAATACCCCTCCGGCTACCATTCCCACCACGGTGGAGGTGGTGGTGGAAGAACTCTGGACTATGGAAGTGGAGAGAATCCCTATCACAAGGCCCACCAGGGGGTTAGAAGTGACCCGGAACAGGCTTTTCGCAAAACCCTTTCCCAGGAACTTAAAGCCTTCCCCTATAAGTTCCACTGACACGAAAAACAAATAGAGAAGGGCCAGCAGAAGCAGAAGATCAATTATCCAGGAACGATTCTTCTCTTCAGCCATGAGGGGTAAATTTACACAAAATTTTATGCGGTGTCAAATTCTCCCTGGCAAATTTGATTGGAATTTCCAGTGATGGTAATATTCCCACTATGAAAATAATCAATGAGAAAAAGGAAAACATACTGAACTTCAGGTTTCACAGGGAGAAAGAAGGGTTTGAATCCAGCGTGTATCTGCTGAAAACTCCAGCCACAGAGGAAGAAGCAAGGCGTAAGGGGGCGGAAGTGGTTTCGCTGATGAAAAAACTAAAATCTGAGGAAGGTTTTGTCCCCACATCGGAGTTGGGACCCTTAGCCAGATATTTCATTGAGGGTGTTCTTCTGGCAGATTATGAATTCGCTCCCCTACGCAAGGAAGAAAAAACACTATATGTGGATTATTCCGATGACCTGGAGGAACTGGAACAGATAAAAGAGGCGGTATTCTTCGCCAGGGACATAATAAACGAGGCTCCCTCAAAGATGAATCCCGAGGAATTCTCCAGGAGGGCCTTAACCCTGGAGGATTTTGGGCTTGAGGTTTCTATAGGGGACGAAAAATGGATGAAGGAGGAGGGATTTTTCGGAACCCTGGCCGTTGGAAGGGGCTCGGGGATAAAGCCCAGGATAGCGGTAGTCAAATACAAGCCCCTCAACCCCAGGGGGAAAATTACCCTGATAGGAAAGGGAATAACCTTTGATAGCGGAGGCCTCAACCTTAAACCCTCAAAGTCCATAAAGGGAATGCACATGGACATGGCAGGAGCAGGTGCGGTGCTTGCCACCATGAAACTTCTCCCTGCTCTGGAACCGGAATTTGAGGTTCTGGGAATAATGCCCCTGGCCGAGAACCTTCCCTCAGCCAACTCTTATAAACCCGGGGACATCATAGAAATGGCCAACGGAAAAACCGTGGAAGTGGACAATACCGATGCTGAGGGGAGGCTTGCCTTGGCTGATGCTCTGATTTACGCTGAGAAACAGGGGGCGGATATCATAGTGGACCTTGCCACCCTTACTGGAGCCGCAGTGGTGGCCCTGGGAGAACTGATTGCCGCCCTTTATTCCCCTTCAGACGAGGAGGCATCTCTTTTCCTGAAGGCCTCCCAACGGAGCGGGGAAATGCTCTGGAGAATGCCCCTCGTAAAAGACTATGAGGAAGAGTTAAAGTCCAGGAGGGCGGACATAAAGAACGCCGGTTACAAGAGGAACGGGGGTTCCATAATGGCAGCCCTGTTCCTCAAGGAATTCGTCTCAGGGGAAAAATGGGTCCATCTTGACATTGCTGGACCTGCTATGATAGAAAAGCCTTTTTATTACATGCCTGCCGGGGCCACGGGCTTCGGAGTAAGGCTCCTTTTAGAATACCTCAGGGGGAAAAAATGAAAAAAATCCTGGCTCTATTCTTTACCCTAAGCCTTTTCGCCACAACAATAACGGGAATATATATTCCTCCCGAGGGGGAAAAACCCGAAGGGGTAAAAATATCCATCGGGAAATACACCTCTGAAACAGGAAAGGGAGGATTCTTCTTCATAAACAACATTCCCTTCGGTACCTATCCCCTCAGGGTAAAAGGAAGAGAATTTGGTAAACTCAATGTAAAGGGAAAAATTCTACGGCTCTGGATAGATGGGGTTGAAGGAAATTTTTACATTACCCGGAATTTTCCTGCCCTGCCACCAAAAACCATAAAAAAAGAGAATTACTCCTTAAAAGATGACATGGAATTTTCCCATGCCCTTCAAGTCTACCGGAGAAGCATTTCCTTTCAGTGTCTGACGGAGCAGGAATCCTTTCTGGAAGACCTGAGACTTCCCTCCTACGGACTTTTCCCCTATGGTCTAACCGGGGATTTAAAAATCCGGGTGAACTATCCAGGAACAGAGGTGAAGGTTCAGGAGAATATACCTCCCAGACCTTCATCCAGAATAACCTTAGTTTACGGAAAATCCTTACAGGAAAATCTATCCCGGGCTCTCTCTTTTCCATATCTTGAAGGGGAAACGGGATTTTATCGGGGAGAATATGGGGGCTTTATATCTTTTTCCTACAGGGATGAAAACTTCTCAAATCCCGAGGGTCAAAGGATTGAAGAAAGGAGGGAATTTGCATCACTGTTTTTCAGAGGAATCCGGGGATTTCTTCAGTATGGGAAAACCCAATATACAAGACTCAGAGAAAGGCCCTATTTTTCACCCTCCTCCGCAAGAAATGGGGACCTGAAAACCCGTGGGTATGGCCTGAATTTTTCCTGGAAGGGGCTTTCTTTTTCATTGGGCAATTTTTCCTGGGAGAGAAATCTTACCCCACAGAATTCTTCCCCCTATTTTCTTTTTGACGAAGTCTTCCTGAGCCGGGAAAAAACCAATTATTCAGAATCCATTAAAAAGAGAATAATATCCGTCAATTCCTCCCTTTTGTTTTATTCCTCCTCATTTCTGGGCATAAACAACACCTTTTTCCTGGGGGGTGAGTTCTTCCTCAGGGAAGTTCAGGGTAATAGGGATTTTCCTGCCGAACTCAGTTTATACGGAGGAAAACCCGGATTCCTGTATCTCAGGACTCCGGACCTCTTCCACTACAAAAATTATTCTGCCGGACTTTCCTTCTCTGACACCATAACTTCTGGAAATGTAAACATATACTTTTCCGCTGGCTACAGGGCCCAGTGGTTCAAAGCCCTGACCAGTGAAAGCCAGGATAGGGAATTTTCCGGCATTTCCGTGGAGGGAGTTAAAATCCCTTCCCTTACCTCCAAAATTTTTCACTTATTCGCCGCAAGAGCAGGCATATCCTATGACCCATTCAAAAACGGATTCCTGATAGTTAGAATTTACGGTTCCTTTCGGGAAATTCCCATCCCGGAATCCCTGATATACAGGGTTTCCTCATCCATGTCCTATGGGAAATACCTCTGGCAGGACGACGGAGACCTGCTTCCTGAGGAGGGCGAATTCTCTCCCCTTTATCAATATATAGCCCAGGCAAGTTTAAAAGATGCTCCCCTTTACGCTTCCAGCCTGGGCCCCTCAAGATTCTACAGGATGGGAGCGGGGGTAAGTTCAGACCTTCCTCTGGGTCTTTCCGCAGACCTTGACATTTTTTATGTGAATACCACCCTTCCCATCGTGGATATTCCCCTGGTCTGGAAGGGTGGCCAGTGGAAACTGGTAAGTTGGGGGGACTGGGAGGAAGGGGGACAATTTCCCATGCAATACGGGGGACAAAAATGGTTCCAGATGGAGGAGGGTAAATATTTTAACGGATATTTTGAAACCCTTAACCTGGAAAGCGTTGAAAGGTCCTGGAAGGAAATGTCCCTTAGACTAAGGAAGTCAGGAAAGATTTCCTTTGTGCTACAGGTAAACATACGGTCCAGCCTTTTTTCCATAAACGAAAAACTCTATCCCCTGGACCCCGGAAATCTGAACTTCACCATTAATCAGCCATGGGGGTCTTATCCCAATGGTAAATACAGAAGTCCCCTCCTGTCATCCAGATGGGGATTTTATTTTTCCCTATCCTGGACCCCTGGGCCGTGGAAATTCATGGCAAGCCTCCGGGCCAGGGATGGGTTCATAGTTCCTGTTTACTACCTTGACACCTCCCAATTGAGAGCCGGCCTTTATGATTATCCCCAGGGCCTGGCAGCACCCCTCAGCGAATTCCGCCTTCCCACATTCTGGAGGGTTGACCTGAATGCGGGCAGAGAATTCTCTTTGAAATATTTTAAGGCTTATGCCTTTGTGAGGATAAATAACCTGCTCAACTCCATGGTTCCTGCTGAGGAATGCGAAAATGTATTAAGCCCCCATTTCCTTTCTCCCAGGTGGTATTATCCGCCCAGGCAGGTTTTATTGGGAATAATACTGAGTAAATAAAATTTTAAGGAAGTGAATATGAGGAGGAGAGTTTTTTATCTCCTGGTTAGTTTTATCTTCGCCCTCAACGCTTTCCCGCTGGCAGCAAGGTTGAAATGGGTTGAAGTTCATCTTTCCCCCACTTCCGGAGGCCTTGCCAATATAGTTTATATAGCCAGATGGGAAGTTTCTCAGGGGAAGATGCACGGATTTTACCTTCAGGGAATAGGAAAAGAGCCCCACTTTAACCTGAAGGATTGCTTCGTCCAGGGGGAAGACGCCAAAAAATATCCCCTGCAAATCAAAAGGATTTCCGGTTCAAAATACGATGTTGTTTACCCCCAGGGACTGGGACCAGGAAAATACTATTATGTTGTGAACTTCGCTATCAATATGGTCAGGGAAGGATACATGGGATATACCACCAGCCGGGAAAAGGGAAAACTGGTTTTTATCCACTGGGCTCCCACCCAATGGGAATCAGGTTTAGAGCATGAGACTGTATACCTTCACCTGCCCATTGAGGTAAGCGGAAAGGATTTCCCCCGGGAAGATGTTCTGAAAATTGGGTTTATGACGGAAAAATGGATGAACCAGAAATACAAAATTCACTATTTCGGTCAACCATACATGGGTAAATATTACTTCTCAGTTCTTTTCCACAGGGAAAAACTAAGTCCCAGAGAAAAAATGGAAATACAGGTCTATCTGCCCGCAAAGTATTTCAACTTAGGCAAGGAAGCAAAGGTCGTATACAGGGGGAAGGAGGGTTTCCTCCACCGCCTGCCCTATTATTTAATTTTCCTGGGGCTGTTTGGCCTCGTGGCCTTCTGGGCCTCCCATAAAAAATACAGGAGAAATTACCTCCTTTCCAGGGAGGACCAGTTGAGCTGGGTAAGGAGCGATTGGCTCCCCCCGAGGATAAAGGCGCAGAGTTTCCGAAAAAAGGGAAAGGTGGCAAAACTGGACCCGGTGGAAGCCATGTTCCTTCTGGGGGCCTCAGTAAACACCATACTAACCCTTATAGCAGTTTCCCTGGAGAAAAAAAATGCCATAGAGGTCATATCAAAGGATCCCCCAAAGGTGACTCCAGTCCCCATATCCAAAGGAGATCTCACCTATTACGAGAAGGCTTTTTTGGCGGCCTTAGGTCCTGATGGAAGGGTCAGTCCTCAGGGAGTAAAAAGCCTGCTGAAGACTCTAACCGATAAGATTTCCGAGAAAACCTGGGATTGCGACCTGAAGGCCACAAAGGCCTATTACAGAAAGATTTACGGGGACCCGGAAAAATACCTGGAATCCCAGTATTCCCACTTTCACTATCAATTCTGGCAGAATGCCAATTCCACATACACCGCCAAAACCGATTTTGAAAGTTTCATAGCCTCTGAGGCATGCCATTCAGCCTGTTTTTCCCACGATGCCTGCCATAGCGCCTGCCACTCTGCGTGCCACAGTGCATGCCACTCCGCCTGCCACAGCGCCTGCCATTCAGCCTGTCACAGCGCCTGCGTTTCAGGGGGTGCCCATTGATTCCCCGCTGGGCGGAAGAATTCTCATCCCGGCTGAAGGAACTTGTTTATGTAAGGGAAGAAGACCATGTGCTTATAATTCCACCCAATCAGGTCTATTCCCTTAACCCCTCAGGGCTGAAGATACTTTCCTATCTTTTAAATGGGGGAAAACTTTCAGAAATTGAAAAAATTGGTGGGGAAAGGGCCCTTGGGGATACCCTGAACTTCCTTCAGGACCTTAAGGCCCTGATAGAGGGAAAATTCCAGGAGGATGAGGTCAGGGCTACGGAGTTCGTATCCTACAGGAAAAATTTTTATTCCTATCCCGTGCTTTCGGAATTCAGCCTCACCTGGAGGTGCAATTTAGATTGTCGCTTCTGTTACAGGACATGGAAAGAAAGCCCTGAGGTCTCCACTTCACAGGCAAAAAAAGTTATCAGAGCCATAAAGGAGCAGGCAAAACTTCCCTTCGTGAGTTTTACCGGTGGGGAACCCCTTTTGAGAAAGGACATATTTAAATTGATAAAATATGCCCGTTCCATAGGACTCAAGGTGAACCTCATAACCAACGGGACCCTGATCACAGAGAAAATGGCCAGAAAACTGAAGAGAGCTGGGCTTAACTCCGCCCAGGTGAGCCTGGAATCCCCCTCCGAGGAAATCCACGATGCCCTGACAAAAACTCCGGGCAGTTGGAATTTAACTGTAAAGGGTATAAAAAACCTCCTTTCCCAGGGCATCTATCTTCACACCAATACGACCCTGAACAGAGAAAACGCAGAGAGTATGGTTGAATATCCTGTTTTTCTGAAAAAACTCGGCCTTAAAAAATTCTCAGCCAATCTAATAATTCCAGTGGGTGAAGCCAGAAAACATCGGGATTTGTGGATGAGATATTCGCAGGTATGGAAATATGTAGAGAGGATAAAGAAGAGGGCCGATGAGGAAGGGGTGGAATTCGTGTGGTATTCCCCCCTGCCCTATTGCATCTACAACCCTGTGGCCAGGGGGCTTGGAGCAAAGTCCTGCGCCGCCTGCCACGGTCTTCTTGCCATAGACCCCGAAGGCAATGTTCTGCCCTGCTCCAGTTATCCGGAAAAGGTGGGAAATATTCTTGAGAAGGGCTTTAAAGAGGTGTGGTTTTCGGAAAAGGCCCTGTATTTTCGCCAGATGAAGTATCTTCCCTCTCCATGCCAGCGTTGTTCCCTTCAGCAGGCCTGCGCCGGGGCCTGTCCCCTTTACTGGCAGGCATGGGGAACCAAGGAGATAGAAAATGAAGAAAAAAGAAAAGCCCTCTAACTGGAAAATCTTCGTCTCACTTCTTCTGGCCTTTATAGCCTACCATTTTCAAATATCCAGGGGCCCCTGGTTCCTCTGGGTTGTCTTTCTCGCTGCTTCCTGCGTTTTTATCTGGGTGCCATGGGCCACAGTAGGAAAACCCAGGAGGATAAAGAACAAGGAATGGGATCCGGTAACCGATAAGGAATTTGAAAAACTTATGGAGAAAGCAGAGGACTCCTTAAAAATCTCCCACAGTATTTCCAGAAGAATAAGTTTTCTGGTGGCCGTAATAATTGCAGGTTTCTTCCTCTGGCCCTTTATTGTCCAGACAATAAATAACAAAGCCGTTTTTTGGGCTCTTTTTGACGCCGTTGTATTGGGTATGGTGGTTATGGTCTCCGGGGTAGTAAAGGTATGGACTCCCCCTTCGCTGGACAGAAAGGCACTGGTCCTTTACGAAGTTCTCAAAGAACTTGAAAAAATGGAGGGCCTCACTGTAACCCCCCAGTTGCTGGTGGGGACAACACGAAAAGGGAAACAGGTTCCTGTGGACGCTAATCTTATGGTGAGGCCAGAAAAGCCCCCTGCCTGGTTAAAGGGATTGCAGTTTCAGGTCTCGGTAAACAGGGTTCAAAAAAAGGAATATCCATATTTTTACTCTGTCATAATACTGGAGCCCGGAACCCTGAAAAAAATCCTGGGCATCAAGTTTAGCGCCCGGACCAAGAGAAGATACAATGCCCTTAAGGAAAAATGCAAGATAAAGGATGAAAAACTGACCGTGGAGGTTCAACCCATGAGGGAGGTAGATGTTATAATAATAAGGCAGAAAACGACAAAGACCTCAGGGTATTACACATCTAACAGGAGAGCGAGGGAAATTGTGGAGGAGAGTTTAAAATTGCTGGATTGCCTTATAGAAGAAAAATGGCAAGATTAAACCTTCCCAACATCATAACCACATCCAGAATTATCCTTGCCTTTATAACCGTAGGTCTTTTAAGGATAGAGAATTACTACACCCTTATAATTGCGGTTTTTCTCATAATCCTGGTGGTTTTCCTGGACTTCCTGGACGGATATGTGGCCAGGAAACTTCACATGCAAACGGAATTCGGCGCTCTCTACGACATAACCGGAGACCGAATAGTGGAATACATATACTGGATTTATTTCTCAGTGGCCCACATAACCAGTTTCTGGTATGCGATTATAGTAATTGCCAGGGGGGAAATAGTTAACACCCTCAGGGCCACTGCCTATAAAAAAGGTAAAACCCCATATCAAATTCATAAAACAAAACTGGCCCGTTTTCTGGTGGCTTCTCCCTTTATGAGGACTTCTTACGCAGTCCTCAAGGCAGTGACATTTTCACTGATGGGCATAGAACTCTTCCTCAGAAAAAAACTCCCCCAGTTCCCTTACCTCCACCATGTATCGGTAGCCACCTCAGTTCTGGCCTTTCTGGTTGTGGCGGTTTGCATCCTCAGGGGACTTCCCGTAATTATAGACACTAAAGACTACATAAGATGAAGGCAGCGGTCTTTGACCTGGACGGAACCCTGATAAAATATTCCGCCGAAAGAAGATTCCTGCCCTGGGCCGTCTTAAAGGGAAACTTCTGCCCTCTCAGGATGATTCCCTACATCATCAGAAGTCTCCGGGACAGGGATTTTTTCTCCTCCAAAATATATTACCGGGGCCTCAAAAGAGAAAAACTGGAAAAAATGGCGGGGCATTTTTTCTCCCCTGAGAGGGTAAAGAAAATGGTATTCAAGGAGGCCTTTGAGGAAATAGAAAGGAAAAAACAGGAGGGGTATCAACTTATCCTGATAACCGGCGCCCCTCAATTCCTGGCGGAGAGATTCTCGGTCCTGGGATTTTCAGAGATAATAGGGTCCATAATAGAAGAAAAGGATGGAATTTTAACCGGGGAACTCCTGGAATATCCACCGGGAAAGAGAAAGGGAAAAATTCTGGAGGAAATTTCATCCAGAGAGGGGATAAATCTCAGGGAAAGTTACGGCTACGGAAACGGATTTGGTGACAGGTATTTTTTAGAAAAGGTGGGTCATCCTGTGGCGGTTAATCCCTCCAGAAGGTTGAAAAAATACGCCCTTTCCAAGGGATGGCCCGTGGTTAAGTGGAGATAAGGCCTACGATTTCCCTGAATACCTCTCCACACCGAGAAGCCTGCACCCCTCCCCCACCTTGATGACCCTCACACAAACCCTGCCCACGATACCGTGTTTCTTAATGGAGTATCTGATCCGGCGAACTGGCTGGCCAGGACAGGAGAGGCTTAAACGGAAGATTACGCCCTTTTCGTAGTCCTCACCTCCCCTTGAAACAGGGGAAAGAAAATCAAAAAGATTAAATTTCAAAAGGGAATCGCATTTCTCGGAGTAAAACACTAAATATCTTCCCAACTGGTGCACTTCCATGGGACCCACCTGAAATTGGGGCTTTAACCGGGGAGGATTTTTCCCGAATTTGGAAAGGATAAATTTTTCCAAGGGAGACATCTCCCCTGGCTCCTCTACTCTTCTCAGTTTTATGGCCATGTCCCCTTTTTCATATATGTTCCTCACCGGTTCACCGGTTTTTATCTCCTCCGGTGTAAATTTAAAGCAGAAAAAATAATCCCTGAATTTGTAAATATTGGGATAATCCGGAAAATACTTCTTCACGCACAACTTACTCCTCTTTTTGCCAAGATAAAGGAAGTCCACAGGGGAAAAACGGTTGTTTTCAAGCATGTAAAGGAAAAAATCCGGATGGGTGGAAAAACTAATCAGATAGAGAAAGGCAAGCCTCTCGTTTACCCTTGCCGAAGGATGGGCGGTCCTTGCACCGTAATAAAGGAAAAGATAGGAAGGGATGAAATTTAAAACCCGGGGATTGAGGCCCAGGATGGTTTTCCCAAAGAGCACCCTCTCATCTTCCCTCACCTTCACCGCCTTATGACTCATGCCCTTTACGAAAAATCGGTCATTTCCCAGAAAATAAACCCTGTAAAGGAAAAAGGAAGAAACCAGAAGGAAAAAAACCGCACCAGCCCGGGAATATTCCGGATTCCTAAGGAATTCTTCAAGCCAGAGGGAAAAGGAAATTACGAAAATCAACGTGAGCAGGTAATTTAACTTAAACTGAAGGATTGGGGAAAGAAGAACAAAAGCGCCCAGGTTTCCGATAAGATAGGTAAAATACGAGATTAAAAGAAGAGACAGAAAAAAACGGACTTCTTTTTCCCTTTTATAAGTTTTAAACAGGTAAAAAAGGGCCAGGAAAACGATGCCCCATAGCAACGGTCCTCCCCTTATTACCCCGGTATCCAGGGGAACAAATTTGAGGTGGGAAATTCTGAAAAAAGTATGCTGCATGAATTCCCCTCCCTTAGTAACCACATCCCATAAATACCAGGTCCAATATGGAGAGGAAACCAGAAGGAGAAAAGCAAAAACCAGAAATTTCCTTTTAAAGGAACCCCAGAACTCCTTTAACCCTCCCTGAACGAAAACCTTCCCCATCCTGACCAGGAGCAGGAAGAAAAAGGTCAAAAACCAATAGTAATAGGAAGCGAAAATCAGCCCTCCCAGGAGCCCCCCTAAAAGGGGATTACCCCTGTCTTCCTCAACGAAGTAAATCCACCAGGGAATCAGAAATACCAGGGAGAGGAATTCGTAGGGTTTATAGACAAAAAAATCCCCTTCAAAAAGAAGGATAAGCAGGGTGCTCCCCAGGGCAGAAACAGGGGAAAGAAACATTCTGAATCCCCTGTAAATCAAAAATGGCAGGAGCAGGGAAAAAACTATGGGGAAGTACTTCACCACCTGATAGGCGGGAAGACCCAGGGCCCATGCGATTTTCCCCAGAAAATAATGGAAATAAAAGGGATAAAAACTGTGCAGGCCTTTAAAGGTAAAATCCACATTGGCCCAGAAATACCTGAACTTGTTAACCATGGAATGAAGAATCCACGAATCCCCGAGTCCTCCCCCCATTCCCAGGGCGGACCACTTAAAAACCCAGGCTAAGGAAAGGGACCAGAGAGCACCTAAAGCAAGGAGAAAACCCGTATATCTTCCTTTGCCCAGAGCCCAGTAAATACCGTATATAAAAAAAACAAGCGCAGATAAGGCGGGAACTAACAACATGAGGATTTTTGTCTTCGCCGGAAGTTCTGCCTTTCCTATGAGGACCAGGGCCATGGAATAAAAAACGAAAAAGAGCAAAATTCTGCCCCTTCTCAGCATGGAAAAAGTATAATAAACTTTCACGGAAATTAAAATTCTGATTATCCCCTCAGGGGAAGAATAATCCCTGAGAAAAGAAGCCCCAGCCCGGACAGGTAAAGGGGCAGGGAAAAGCCCCCGGGAACGAAACCCTTAAACCCTTCTATTCCCCTGGTAAGGATGAGTTCAACCGAAGGGAAAACGAAAAGGGCAAACAGAATCGCTGAGCCCACAAGAAAACACGCAAGGGAAACCAGGTTTGGACGGGGAGTAATTTCCTCTTTAACCAGTACATACCCCCCTGCCAGGATGAAAACCAGTGCTGCAAGCACAGGTGCATAAACCGGGCCAAACCAGGGAACGGGAATGAGAAAAAGAATGTCAAAATCCTTTAAACTTCCGGGCCAGTGGATGAAGAGCCTCAGCCATAGGTAATAGAAAATGTCCCAGAGACCGAAAACATAAAGAAAGGCGTAAAACCTTCGCCATTTTCCCCTTTCAGCGAGAAAGGCCACCGAAGCCAGCATGAGAAGAGTGGCAGGTTCCCTGCCCAGTTCCACTCCAAAATTCAAAGGGGACATCGTTTTAAGGGGAAATATGGAGGTAAGCGTGCCTGGATAGTAAATCTCCCTGAGGTAAACTACCACCGCCGCCTCAACATATGCCATGGATACGGAAAAAAGGGAAAGCCATCCCAACTTCCTCATATACTCCCAAATATTTTATCATGAAAATTCCGGGGCCCGGGGGAAAACAAAATCGTCAAAGGCCAATAAGAATCAAAAAATGGTTTGTCCCTCGCAAACTTCAGCCCTGAAGATCAGAAGAGGTGCTTTCCCTGGATTTAATTCTTCTCTTAGCCTTCTGTTTCTTCCCTTTATACTTGCCTCTGATAACCCTGGCTTTTGTCTTAAGGTTTTTCTTATACTTGCGGAGGTATTGAGTGAATCTCTCCCCAGCCTCCCTGGAGCCATCCACTGCAAAATCTATCTCGTTTTTCCCGGGATAAACTTTAACTATGGCGTAGGAGTCTAAATGAGGGCCACTTAAATTGACTCCATATTCGCCTGGTGGGATACATTTAAAAAAATACGAACCCTCAGAGAGGATAATTTCCTTCTTTTCCTTGAAGTAGACATAGAAGTTCTGATAAGAAAATAACAATAGACTCCGGTCAAAAAAATCACCACTCCACCATCCTTCTATGAACTCCTGGAGGGTAATTTTCTTCTTTAGTTTATCGAAATATACTATGGCCTTTACCGGTTTTCCCGTATTTATATCAAAAACTCTGCCTGCCACAATGGAATTACCTCTGGAAAGATATATGTCCTTTTTCAGAATATCCTTTCCCCTTTCTATCTCAAACGCATTCTCAGAGTAATAATAGGGATAGCCTCGTATGTCCACTTTCAAACTGCATTTTGCCCCTCTGGGAACCCCGGAAAAACGATAACCGGTTATAACATTCCCCTGTTTTTCAAAACTACCAAACACCTTTATCCATCCGAACTTTGTATCACATGTGACCACAAGAGGAACACATAGTTCTGGAGTGTCCACTGTGGGATAGCCGGCACAGGGGTCTAGATTCCATTCTTCAACCTCAGGGTGAAGTCCATCACCTTCACAATCGCTGAACCTGCCCTCAAGAACAGCCCCCTTCTCCATCCATATCTTAACCCCCACCACATTCATCCCTTCCTTGACTATTATCCGCTCAGGCTCTACCTTCACAGGAACATAGCCGTCCTCAGTAGGCCTATCTATGGAAACCTCATAAACTCCTGCCTCCACTCCTTTTATCAGAAACCTTCCGTTCTTATATGTGTGGCTGGAATAACGCTGGCAATATCTAACTATGTCAAAATACACATCAGCAACAGGTTTTCCCGTGGCTATGTCCAGTGCCTGACCTGCAACAAACATCCGAAGCCCCGAATCCCCCCATGCAGGAAGGGCAACCCAGAGCAAAATCCCTAAAATAATGAATAACCTCTTCGCATTTCTCATTCACTGCCTCCTCTATTTTCCATATTAGAACAAAAAACGCCCTGGTCAAGTGTTCATTTAAAAGGTCCCATTTCTGCATCTCTTATTCCTCGTTTAAAAGGATGGCCATCATAAACAATTTATCCCGATTTTAAAGATAATAAATCCGGAATTCTCAATTTCGAACTCAAATTGTCATGCCCTGAAACTCAAAAAAGTCTTTCTCTGATTTTAAAGGAAAGGGAGTAAAAAATTGGGATAACTAAGGGAACGAGAAGGGCAGAGGCGGTAAGACCTCCAACGGTGCAGAGGGCTAAGGTGGTCCAGATGTCGGTCTGTCCTCCCCGGTGAAATACCACCAAGGGAAGCATTCCTAAAACCGTGGTGGCGCTGGTTATGAATATGGGCCTCAGTCTCTCCCTCGCCCCCCTGACCGCTGCCTCCTCAGGGGAAAAACCCTTCCTCAAATATCCGTTGGTATGGTCCACAAGAATTATGGCGTTGTTCACCACAATCCCGAAAAGGAGAATCAAACCTATGTAGGCGGTAGAATCAAAGGGAAAATCGGCTATGACGAAGCCTAAGAATACCCCTATAAGCGCCAGGGGTATGGAGAACATAACCACTATGGGCTGGAGCAGGCTTTCGTAAAGGATGGAAAGCAGGATGAATATTAAAATTAAAGAGGCAACCAATGCCATTTTCAACTGGGAAAGCTCCTTGCCGCTCATCCACCAGGCTGGCATCTCAAGGCTTTTTGTAAATCCAGGGGGAAGGCGAAGGTTTTTGTAAACGGTTTTCAGGAAGGCCCTTCCCCTCTTGTAGGAGCCCAGATAATCCCACTGGACCATGGCTAAGTATTGCTGGTTCTCCCTTTCTATCCCTCCTTTGGTTTTCTCCTCTTTTATTTCCACCACATCGGAAACCCTGTAAGGAACTCCCCTGCTGCTCATGAACTCCGCAGAAAGAAGTTCGTCCAGCTCAGGCTCTTGTTGAGCCTCCCGGACCTCTAAGGAAATTTCCCTCTGGCCAAGTTTGATTTTCTGCAGAATACCCTGGGACCCGATGAGCGAGCCCAGAAGGTAGAGAAAATTTCTGGGGTTTATTCCGTATTCCCTGAGCCTTCGCTGCCTTAGTTTTATGGAATAATACTTTCCTCTACCTCCCCATAAAGCCCTGCGTTCGTAAACCACCCTGACTTCGCTGACCCTCCGGTTCATAAGGAGGTTATTTTTTAAAGCATTAGAAAGGCCTTTTATTTTAAGAAAATCGTATCCCCGGATGAGGATGGAATAGGGAAGCCAGCTCCCTACAGAAGGGGAATAATAATAGCCCTGGGGGTCAAATCCCCAAACCCCTATTCCTATGCCTGCCATGTTTGTTGCCAGCTGGATAAGTTCCTGTTTCAGAATGTAGGGTTTCGGGGAAAATTCCACTTCCCTTGGAAACTCCACCTCCATAAAGGCGGTATTACCGGTGATTTCGGTTTTTACCTCCTTTTTGTATGGCTGGGAAAGGACCATTTTTTCAAACTGGAGGATTGTTTTCTTTGTGTCCTCAAAACTGGCCCCAGGGGGAAGGCTCACCCAGACCTCAAGTTTCTGCTTCTGATACCAGGAAAAGAACCTTCCGAAACTCACATTTTTGTAGAAAATCTTGGCGGAAAAGAAGAAGAGAAGACCAACGGGTATTAATACAAAGAGGGGGTATTTTACCCCAAATTTAAATAATTTCCCGCCCTTTGCAATTTCCCTTCTCTTTCTTTTAACTTCCATCCTTGCGGAAAGGGAGGGGATAAGGGTAAAGGCAACGAAAACCGAAGAGACAAGGGCAATGGTTATGGTATAGGCCAAGGGAAGGTAGTATAT
>JALVRF010000066.1 GCA_027025175.1 Candidatus Aminicenantota bacterium
GTGAGAAAATCAAATAGGGCTCCCCCCTGAAACACGAAGGAGAATTTTTTCCTCAGTTCAAAGAGCCTCCTGCGGGAAACTTTGGTAATGTCCTCTCCGTCCACCATGATACTACCCCTCTCGGGCTTTATCAGACCCACGATGTTCTTTAGAAGGACGGTCTTACCCTGGCCACTGGGGCCTAAGATAACCGTGGTTTTTCCATCCTCTATGGTTAGGTTTATGCCCCTTAGCACATCCTTGTCCTCAAATCTCTTCCACAGGCCCCTTATTTCTATCATAGGAGCAATTCCCCCAGGAAATAATCAAGGATGACTATGAGCACCGCCGAAACCACCACAGAGGTGGTGGAGGAAATTCCCACGCCCTTGGCTCCCCCTCTGGTTCTTAGCCCGAAGAAACTTCCACTGAAGGCTATGATGAATCCGAAGATGGAAGGTTTTATGAAATTTCCGAAATAGAGTTCAAAGGCCTTAAAACCCATTTTCATCCCTGAGACATATTCTCCTGGACTTATCCAGTGAAGAACCGCTGTGGACATGAGGAAGGAGGAGAAGATAGCAAGAAAATTGGCGAAGATTGTCATTACCGGTAGCATGATCGTTCCTGCCAGTACCCTGGGCATGACCAGGAACCCCACTGGGTCTAAGGAAAGGGTCTCCAGGGCGTCTATCTGTTCCGATACCTTCATGCTCCCTATTTCCGCTGCCAGGGAACCACCAATCTTTCCAGCCAGAACCAGACTTAGAACAATGGGGGTTAGTTCTATTATGGTACTTTTAAAAATGACATTGGCGGTGAAATACCTGGGAGTAAGGGCTGAGGTCTGATATGTACCCTGAACCGTGGAACCCAGGCCAATGAATATGGCAATTAAACTGGTAACAGGGAGGGTTGAGACGGTGAGGGAGTAGAACTGTTCAATTACCTGTCTTCTGTAGAAATAAATTCTGGGAAACTGAAGGAGGGTCTGGATGAAGAGGACCGCAGCCTCGTAAACAGAGACGAAAAAATTGATTCCCCTATTGCCAAGGGAAACGAAAAATCCCTGTTTTGCCATCCTGCTTATTTTATCACCTTCCGAAGGTGTTTATAAGGTAGATGAGGTAAGAAACCACCTTTCTTCCCACCTCTTCTCCCCTGGATATAATCTCATCTGCCCGGTAGTATTCGTTGGAGGAGAAATCCGAGGTGTCCACATGTATGAACATTTCCGGAGGACAAACCTTCAGTTTGGACCTTACGATTTCCTCCTGCATTATGTCCACCGCGTAGAGAAAAGTACTGATTATGTGAGGGGGACCGTTTTCCTCGCCCAGGAGCAACCTTGAAAGGGCTCTCTTCAGACGATCCACGAAGTTTCCCTCTTCCTCCTGGTCAGCGGCTTCTGCTCCCCTGGCCTTCCAGCTCATAACATTCACTGCTATTACGAAATCAGCCCCGAGTTTTCTGGCCAGGTCCACCGGGACCGGATCCACCACTCCACCGTCCACCAGGTACCTTCCTCCCACCTTTACCGCCGGGAAAAAACCGGGTATAGCCGAACTGGCAAGGAGGGCTTCCACCATAGGACCCTGGGTGAAGTATTCTTCCTTTCCTGAAAGGATGTCCGTTGCCACGCATCCGAATTTTAAGGGGAGTTCTTCAATCCTCCTGTTACCGAGGACTTTATGAAAAAGGGCCCTTATTTTTTTATTATCCACCAGATGAGTCAGAGATGGGCGGTGGGGAAGGAGTTTCTTTACTTCATCCTTTGTTATGGAGGTGGCCATTTCCCTCATTTCCCCGGGGGAGAGTCCTGAGGCGTAGAATCCTCCGATGACAGCCCCCATGCTGGTTCCGGTTATAATATGGGGTTTTATCCCGGCCTCCTCCAGAACCTGGATAATTCCGATGTGGGCGAGGCCCTTGGCGCTTCCTGCTCCAAGAGCCAGTCCTATTTTTATTTCCCTGCCCATCAGATATTCATTATCCTATTTTCCCCTCCCCCCTTCAAATTCCCTCACCTTTATGCGAACCAGGGCGGAAGAACCATCCTGACCCTGGGCGATAATCCGGTGTTTTCCTGGAGGGAGAGAAAACCTTATGGCTTCCCCGGAAGCGGAACTTCCCATATATTTTCCGTCGCAGAACCAGTAGATTCTTCCCTTTCCGGAAGTTGCCTGAAAAAGGAGCCCTTCAGCCCCTCTTACTCCCCTTACAATAAAGTAGACGGCTCTGTCCTGGGGAGAAAGAATTCTTACCCCCTGGCCTGATCTCAGAGGGCAATCCGGTGGAAAAGGGGGAGGAAAACCTTCCCGGAGCACCTGCCTGACTGCCGGTGGAAAAACCGTGAAAACTCTGGACTCCAGTTGGCCCTTTTCGTAATTTTTAAAGGGACACGCCCGAAAGCCTGAGACCTTTTCCACCAGAAATTTCCTGTGGAAAGGACATTTTGTATATGGATGATGATTTCTCAGGACCATGACCGTTTTTGTTGATGAGCAGTTTCCCCCCGGGGGGTAACCGGAAAAGGCACATACTTTTTCCTCGGTTAACTGGGATTTTGCCCCCTCAAACCATCGGTAATACCCATCCCAGAGATTAGGGTCTATGGCCCGGAATATATCAAACATTAAAGGTGCTGCTGCCAGGGCTCCCACTATTCCTGCTGCGCCCCGGGAGTTAAAATTACCTACCCAGACGCCAACGGTGTAATTCCTTGAAAATCCTAAGGACCAGGCATCCCTCCTTCCCCATGAGGTTCCGGTTTTCCAGTAAATGGTTTTTGATGGGGTAAAATACTTCAGGGCTGGAGCATCGGGTCTTCCCCTCTTTGAAAGGGCCCTTAGTGCCAGATAAACGGCCCCTGGCTCAAAGAGTTTTTTTGTGGGAAATTTCTCCCCTTCAATTAATATGTAATGGGAATAAACTCCACCCCGGAAAAGGGAAGAGTAGAGATTCGTAAGGTCCAGGAGCCTGACTTCCATTCCTCCAATTATGGCGGAAAGACCGTACTCATATGAGGGAAGAGGTCCTTCCAGGCCTCCTTCCTTTAACCTTCTTATAAAATCCCAGTAGCCCACATGGCGGAGGAGATAGACAAAGGGAAGATTAAGGGATAGGCTAAGGGCATCCTCTGCCCTTACCAGTCCTCTCCAGGAAAGGTCAAAATTTCTGGGGGAAAAACCTGAAAAGGACATGGGAGCATCGGGAAGAAGACTCTCTGTGGTTATGGTTCCCTTTTCCAGGGCCATGATGTAGAGGAAGGGTTTGAGGGCGGAGCCCGGGGAGCGAAAGGCGTAGAATCCCTTAATTTGTCCTTCCAGAGGGTCCCAGTAGTCCACCGAACCCACCATGGCCCTTACCTTACCCGTTGAATTTTCCATGACCACCACCGAGGCCTGGGTGGCACCGAGGCCAAGGAGCCTTTCCCTGTGAAGTTTTACCATTTTTTCTACCCTCGCCTGTATTTCAGGGTCAAGGGTTGAGGGGATAAAAATTCCCCCATACCTTTCCCTTAAAAAATCGCAGGCATGGGGTGCCCTTTTGGGGAAAGGTTTTCTGAGGGGAGGGGGAGCGAGAAGGCTGCGGTGAAGTTCCTCCTCGGTTATAATCCCCCACTTCCTCATCCTCCTTAAAATCCTGTCCCGCATTTTTTTTCTTTTCTCCCGGGAAAGGGATGGGGCCCTGGGAAGGGTCAGGAGGAAGGCTATTTCCTGGGGCTGGAGTTTTCCGGGAAGTTTCCCGAAATAGGCAAGGGAGGCCGCTCCTATCCCCTCAAGGTTTCCGCCGTAAGGGGCCAGGGAGAGGTATATCTCCAGGATTGCCCTCTTGCTCAGGTATTTTTCCATTTCAAGGGCCAGGATTGCTTCCTTGGCCTTGTTTAAAAGGCTCCTTTTTTCTGGATGCACCAGCCTTGCTACCTGCATGGTTATGGTGGAAGCGCCAGAAACTATTTCCCCCCTGGTAGCGTTCTGGTAAGCGGCCCTGAGCACTGAAAGAAAATTTACCCCCGGATGCCACCGGAAGAACCGGTCTTCCTGTCTTATCAGGGTTTCAACGAACTCAGGGTCCACCTGGTCCAGGAATATGGGAATCCTCCACTTTTCATCTTTGCTCAGATAAACCCTCAGGACTCGTCCCTTCCTGTGGTAGACCACGGTGGACCAGGAGATTTCCCTTCCCCCTGAGTTTATCCATAAAAGGATGAGGGAAAATAGCAAGAGAGTTAGAACAGCGCTATTTCTTCTCCACCTTGAAGACATCGGTGCCGGTCCTTCCGTAGTATCCGGGCGCGTACATCAGGGAGGCTGTTGAGGGAGGCAGGAAGAATAGCCCTGGGGTTACTGCCCTTACGAGGATGTAGTACCTGCGGGGATGTGGGGAGATGCTCCCGAAGAGTATTACCTTATCATCCCTTATGTCCACATAGTCGGGTTCAAAACTGCTTTCCACCCCCTCTATTTCCCCGCTCAACCTTGGGTTTTCCACCTCAAGCCCTGCAGGCAGGGGAATCTCGATGGCAGCGTTTTCATAGTAACCATCGCCGCTTACCACCACCTCCATGAGAAGAAGTTCTCCCAGGTTTGCGCTATTGACAGGTCCACCCTCAACCTGAAGAATCCTTCTGGTTATTTCAAGGTGTTTTGACTGGGGCTGGAAGGATGTAACATCCCCACGGAAGCCCTTCATCTTTAGGGTCAGGAAGGCATTTCCCATTCCCTTAACTCTTAGAATGAGATGTTGATAGGACGGGCCTTCTTTAATTTCAGTTCCCATAAGAAAACCCTTCTTTTTAAGTTTTATCCTGCTGCCGTCCATCTCAAGGTAACCTTCCATCTCAGAGGAGGGAGGGTGTTTCTTCAGGTAATAGTCAATGGCCACCATGGCCCAGGATATTTCCTGGGTGGTGTAGAAATAACTTCTCTGCTGGAATATGTTTGCTAAGGAATTTATTTCCTCTGGGCCCACATCCCCGTTAACTAATTGACGAACATAAAGGTCCACTGCGGCTGTTTTTATTGGGCTTGCGAAGTCCATGGATATTCTCCTTCCTTTTATGGGGGAGATTCTCTCCGCCTTGGAAAGAACCCTGCGAGCCTCCTCTGCCATACCTGCCTCTTTCAGGGCAGCGGCTATCCAGAGGAGATTGAGCCTATCCTTGAATTTCCTCTCCCCGTCCAGAATAGCGTTCTTTACCTGCCGTATATTTATACCCGAGCGAGCAAGGACATAATAGGCCAGTCCCCCTTTCATATTGTTCATAAGATAGTGATACGCTCCCTTTAAAGAGGAGGCCGGGACATAATATCCGGCATTTTTTGCCTCCTGAAGCACAAAGGTGGCGTAGGCCGAGGACCAGGGGTATTCATCATCTTCTCCTGGCCAGAAGGAAAATCCCCCGGAATAGGTTTGCATGGATAGAATCCTTAAAATTCCGTGGTTTACCATGTTGGCCAATTCGTTCCGGGATATTTCCGGGGCTATTACCGGTAGGAAGTTTTTGGCCTTTACAAGGGCGAGGGTTGTGGTGGATGTCTGTTCAATGCATCCGTAGGGATAATCAATTATGTAATCAAGATGAGAAAGGGCAGAGACCCCGGGGAAGGGAGAGACGATAATCTTAGTAAGGTGTCCGGTCCCTAACCATTGGTCATAAAAACTGGTAATATCAAGTTCCGCAGGTAGGGGAAGGGTCTTAAAGCCTGTCCAGTCCACCACTGGAAGATTGGGTTTAATGGGGGTTGAATAATGGTCCTGGAATTCCC
>JALVRF010000067.1 GCA_027025175.1 Candidatus Aminicenantota bacterium
CCGGAAAATACTGAGGACAGGGCTGATACATATTTCTGGACCTTTTCCTTTTTCCTGTAAACATTAATCAGGTAAATTCTTCTCATGGGGCCAGGGATTTGAGGTGCAGGAGGAGCAGGGTGAGAATCACAATTCTTTCCTTGAGAGATGCCAGGTAGACGAACTCCCTTTCAGAATGGGCTCCTTCCCCTTCCGGGCCCCATCCGTCGGTGGAAGCGAGTCCCCACCTGGCGAACCAGGAGGAGTCCGCCCCTCCCGGAGAGGAAGTCTCCTCCAGTTCTATCCCATGGGAGGAGAAAAATTTCTTCAGCCGGGAGTAAAGTTTCCTCTGGGCCAGGTTGGGCTGGAGAGGAGGCACATAGGAGTTGAAACTCAAACTCACCAACGACCCTTTCAATACCGGCGTTACCTCTGACATATACTTCCTCAATTTTTCGGCGAATCCCTCCTCATCAAATCTTATGTCCACCACGGCAAAGGCTTCCCCGGGAATAACATTGGGTTTTTCTCCTCCCCTTATTATTCCTATATTGAAACTTCCCTCGTTCAATTTCACCCATTCCCGGAGTTGATGGAGTTGGTTTATGAGTTCGTCTATGGCATTTATTCCCTTTTGCGGGGCAAGTCCTGCGTGGGCCCTGCGGCCTTTAACCTCAATTTTAAGGGAAATCACCCCCTTCCTTGAGGTTTTAAGTTTCCCTCCGGAGGATGCCGGTTCCAGGCCGAAACAGTATTTATAACCCCTGCCGAGTCTTCTCATGTGGTCTAAGGTGTGGGCAGAGCCCCTTTCCTCCTCGGTGTTAAGGAGCAGGGCCAGGCCAGGAACTTCCCCCAGATTCTGGGAGAATTTCAGGGCAAAGTAAAAGGCAGCGATCCCGCCCTTCATGTCCAGAGCCCCGGGGCCGAAAATCTTCCCATCTTCTATGCGAAAGGGATTTCTTTTCAGACTTCCTATGGGGTGGACCGTATCCAGATGACCCAGAAACACGGATTTTCCCTTACCCTTAGAGAACCTGAAAACCCTGTACTCGTCCCCGAGAACCTTTTTTTCCGGAAGGAAGGGGGAGAAATAATCCCAGAGTTTTTCCCCTAAGGAATGGACGGCTTCCCTTTCCTCGGTGGGGGACTCGCTCTCCACCAGTTCCCTGAGGAAATCCAGGATTTCCTCCTGATTTTCCTCCACTAACTTCCCAATATCTTCCCTCTGAACCATGGCATGGCCTCCTTAAGACCTTCCTCAAGACTGTATTTAGGTTTCCAGCCTAAAATCTTCTTTGCCTTTTCTATGGAAGGTTTTCTTCTTTTGGGGTCGTCCTGGGGCAGGGGCTTAAAAACTATGGGCGAAGGGGAGGAGGTGAGTGCCTTTATGAGTTGCGCTACCTCAATGATTGTCCTTTCCTCGGGGTTGCCCAGGTTGAAAACCTCCCCGGATATTCCCTCCTTTGTGGAAAGGCGATAGATTCCCTCCACCATATCCTTTATATAACAGAAGGAGCGGGTCTGGGTTCCGTCCCCGAAAACCGTTATTGGCTCCTTAAGCAGGGCCTGTTTTATGAATGTGGGTATTACCCTTCCATCGTCCGGGTCCATTCTTGGACCGTAGGTGTTGAAAATCCTGGCAATCCTCACATCCACCCTGTGCTGGCGAAAATAGGCCATGGCTAAGGCTTCGGAGAACCTCTTGGCTTCGTCGTAAACCGAGCGGGGGCCAGTGAGGGATACATTTCCCCGGTAATTTTCGTCCTGGGGGGAGACCTCAGGGTCCCCGTAAACCTCAGAACTGGAGGCCAGAACGAACCTCGCCCCCTTTTCCTTGGCAAGACCCAGGGCATGGAGGGTCCCCAGGGAATCCACCTTCATGGTGTGAATGGGATGTTTCATGTAATGGACCGGAGAGGCAGGGCAGGCAAAGTGGAGGATGAGGTCCAGTTTCCCTTTTACATAAAGGAAATTGGTAACATCGTATTTTATAAAGGTGAAATTGGGCTCCTGGAAGTAATCCTCTATATTTTCCAGTTTTCCCGTGAGCAGATTGTCAAGACCGACAACATCCCACCCCTGGATTAGAAATTTTTCCACCAGGTGAGACCCTATAAATCCTGCGGCTCCTGTAATAAGAACTTTCACGAAATCAATTTATCATAAAACTTGGCTTAATCAAAGGTTGAAAACTCCGGGGTTTTTATGCTTTACTTTTTGTAATCAAACAAATTTAAAAAAGGAGAGTGGAGAATGAGCAACGGATTTAAACCCTTTGTTCCGGAAAAAACCGATCTCCCTGAATTTACCTTTAAAGCGGTTTTCTTCGGCGCCATATTTGCCGTGATTCTGGGGGCGGCCAACACATATTTAGGTCTTAAGGCGGGTATGACCGTGGCTGCTACATATCCTGCGGCGGTCATGGCCATGGTTATTCTCAAACCCCTGAAGGGCTCGGTCCTGGAGGAAAACATCTTCAGGACCACTGCAGCGGTGGGTGAGGCCCTGGCAGCAGGGGCCATTTTTACTATTCCCGCCTTCCTTATTTCAGGACTGTGGGACAGGCTCCATTATGTCACCAGCACCCTGCTCATGCTGGTGGGCGGTGTCCTGGGAGTTCTTTTTGTTATCTTTCTGCGAAGAACCCTGATAGAGGATACCTCCCTTCCCTTCCCCGAAAGCGTGGCCACTGCGGAAATAGTCAAGGCTGGCCAGAAGGGGCAGAGCGGTGCCGGTTATGTTTTCGGTGCCATGGGAGTGGGAGCGCTCATTGAGTTCTTCAAGAATTCCAGGGGTCTGCAGATAATCCAGTCCTTTGTGAACGGTTTTATCGGTTTCGGAAAGAGTACCATTAAAACAGGAAAATTTTTCACCAAAGAGTTTACCGGAGGTTTTTATATTTCCTCTCCAGCGGCTTCCCCGGCCTTTATGGGAGTGGGTTATATAATCGGGGCCAGGCTTTCGGCAGTGGTTTTCTCCGGAGGAGTTTTCGGCTGGCTTTTCCTTGTTCCCCTTCTCTCCCTGGTTAATTCAGGAATGTATAGCCCACAGGCTGGAAACTGGGTGGCCTTCAGCGAGGCCATATGGAAATACCAGGTAAGGCCCGCTGCTGTAGGGGCTATGATAGTGGGAGCCTTTTATACCCTGTATAAAATGAGAAAATCTCTCTGGGATGGAATTGCCAGGGCCTTCAGAGATATAGGAAGTGGGGCTATCGGACATGCGGAAAAATCAAGGCTTGAGAAGGACCTTCCCTACGGCGGGGTTCTGGCGGCCATTCTCCTTCTCCTTATCCCCATTACCATAATTTACTATTACTTCACCCATAGTTTCTGGGGAGCCCTCCTTTCCGCAATTATAATGACCATCGCAGGTTTCCTATTTGCTGCTGTGGCTGGCTATCTCGTGGGCATGATCGGCTCTTCCAACAACCCCATATCCGGTCTTACCCTCTCCACCCTTATAATAGCGGCTCTTTTGATGGTTCTTATAGGTATAAAGGGCGATCCCGGAGTGGCAGCGGTTCTCGGGGTGGCTGCTGTGGTTTGTGCCTCGTCCGGGGTGGCCGGAGACATAATGCAGGACCTCAAGGTGGGACACATCCTGGGAGGAACCCCGTGGAAAATGGAAATAGGGGTTATTATCGGGGTTATAACCGCCTCCCTGGTCCTTGCCATTCCCATGCAGTGGTTGCATGAGGCTTCCAGGGGAGGAATAGGTGGGGCAGACCTTCCGGCTCCTCAGGCAGGTCTAATGGCCATGCTTTCCAAGGGAATCGTAGGTGGCGAGATGGCCTGGGGTCTGGTGCTGGCGGGCATGCTGTTTGCCGTGGGCCTGATTCTGATAAATTCCCCATCCCCCATGCTCATAGCAGTGGGAATGTATCTTCCCTTTGAGACCACCTTCGCCATTTTCATCGGTGGACTCATAAGGGCCCTGGTAGACTATTTCCTTAAAAAGAAGAATCTCACCGACGAGCAGAAACAGAGGGCTGAAAATACAGGAACCCTGCTGGCATCCGGGTTTATTGCCGGAGAGGCCATAACCGGGATAATCCTGGCAGGCCTGTATGTAGCCAAGGTTAACCTTCCCAACTTCGTGGAAACCACTGCATGGGGAAAGGCCCTGGGTCCCTGGATGGGACTCCTGGTTTTCCTCGTGGTGGCATTTGCTCTGATTTACTATCCCAAGAAGAATGCTGAAAAATCCTGAGAGGATTTATCCTCTCAGAAAGGGGGAGTGGATAATTGAGGAGGACCATGTGGTCCTCCTCAGACCCAAATCAAGATTCAGGGTTCTGAGGTGGCTCTGGGGTGAAAAATTCAGGATTCACTTAGACGAAAAGGGAAGTTTTGTGTGGAGGCACCTCACAGGGGAGTTTTCGGTGGAGGAGATAGCCCGCATGCTGGAAAGGGAATTTTCCCTTGAGGATGCCCTCCAGAGGACTGAACAATTTCTGCTCTCCCTTTATCGGGGAGGATTCCTTGAATTCAGGGAGTCCCTTTCAGGAGAGGGAAACACTTGAAAAAGCCAGGGTCCTGAGATAAAATTTCCCAATACGCTTAATAAGGAGGACGGGAATGAAAAAGTATGTTTATTTCTTTGCAGAAGGTAAAGCCGACGGAAACAAGGATATGAAGAACCTCTTAGGAGGCAAGGGAGCCAACCTGGCGGAGATGACCAATGCGGGTCTTCCGGTTCCCCCGGGATTTACCATTTCCACAGAGGCCTGCACCCTGTATTACAAGAATAATGAGTCCCTACCTGAGGAGGTATGGTCCCAGGTATGGGAAGCCCTGGAGAGACTTGAGAAGATAACGGGAAAGAAACTCGGGGACAAGAATAATCCCCTTCTGGTTTCGGTCCGCTCCGGGGCGCCCATTTCCATGCCTGGAATGATGGATACCATCCTGAACCTGGGACTGAACGACGAGACCGTGGAGGGCCTTGCCAGGGCCTCCAACAATTCCAGGTTCGCCTACGATTCCTATAGAAGATTTATCCAGATGTTCTCCGATGTGGTCCTTCAAATTCCTAGGAAACTCTTTGAGGAGGAACTCCAGAAAATAAAGGAAAAGGAGGGGGTTAAAACGGACCCCGAGGTTTCGGTAGAGGGCCTGAAGGAACTTATAAAGAAATACAAGGAAATCGTTAAGAGGGAATGGGGCAGGGACTTCCCCCAGGATACAAAAGAACAACTTAAGATGGCCATCCTTGCGGTATTTCGTTCCTGGAACAATAAGAGAGCCATTGAATACAGAAAGATTTACGGAATCCCCGATGACCTGGGCACGGCGGTGAATGTGCAGATGATGGTGTTCGGAAACTTCGGGGAGGATTCCGGAACCGGCGTGGGATTTACCAGGAACCCCTCCACCGGTGAAAAGGAGGTATTCGGCGAATTTCTCATAAATGCCCAGGGTGAGGATGTTGTGGCCGGAATAAGAACTCCTCTCCACTTAGACGAACTCAAGAATGTTCTTCCGGAAGTTCACAGGCAGTTAATGGAGATTGCAGAAAAACTGGAGAGGCATTACAGGGACATGCAGGACTTTGAGTTTACCGTGGAGAGGGGAAAACTTTACATGCTCCAGACCAGAACAGGAAAGCGCACGGGAATGGCTGCCCTGAGGATAGCAGTGGATATGGTGGAGGAGGGGCTTATCAACGAGAAGGAGGCAGTGCTCAGAGTGGAACCTGAGGCTTTAGAGCAGGTCCTTCACCCCATGTTTGACCTGGAGGAGAGAAAGAAGCACCAGCC
>JALVRF010000068.1 GCA_027025175.1 Candidatus Aminicenantota bacterium
AGATTTTCGGGATAAGTTCCTTAGCCTTTGCCCTGGGCATGTACATACCCATGGAACTCAACTCCCCAATCCTGGTGGGAGCCATAATCGCCTATTTGGTAAAGAAGAAGGGGAGCAAAGCCCACAACAAGGGAATACTAATTGCATCAGGGCTCATAGCCGGAGGTGCTCTGATTGGAGTGGTGGGAGCGCTCCTGAAGTACATAGAAGAGCAAACCCACCGCCACATAATTCCCGTGGTGGGAAATACCGGAACTTTGGGGAATTACCTTGGCCTTTTCATGTTTGCCCTTATCCTCAGTTTCATATATTTTGATTCTGTAAGGGCAAAGGAAAAATAGGGTGTTTTACTGGAAAACCTTTGTTTTCGTCTCTGCTCTCTGGGCTGTGGGGGAGATATACCAGGCTTTAAAATGGAAGTCACCCCGGGAATACAGCAGGGATAAGGGTTCGCAGTGGCTCCTGTGGATTACCATCTTCCTCAGCCTCGCAGCCGGCATACCCATAGCCTTTTCTGGCTACGGACACATAGGATGCTGTCCTAGGACCCTCTCCCTTGTGGGTATATTCTTAATCGCAGTGGGCATCGTCATAAAAACCATGGCAATTGCCGCACTTAAAAATTACTTCACCACAAATGTGGCGCTCCTTCCAGGACACAAACTGATAAAAACGGGGCTCTATCGCTTTGTAAGACATCCCGCCTATGCTGGAAGCATAATATCGTTTCTGGGACTGGGACTCGGTTTTTCCAACTGGATAACCCTTTTGATTATCTTCTTCCCTGTAACCCTCTCCTTCCTTCACAGGATAAAAATTGAGGAAAGGGTTCTCGTGGAAAAATTCGGCCAGGAATACGAGGAATACCGCAAAAGCACAAAAGCCCTCTTGCCCTGGATAAACAATCTCACATTTTATAAAAGAAAGAAAACTCCTAGATTACCTTAAGATATTTTCTTTTAAAAGCCTCTTAACCGTAGTTTTAGCAAGAGAAGTTAATAATGTATTGGAATCGGCAAATGCGTTTCCCCTTGTAAAAGAAGTGGCAAGCCAAGCAATTTTGCCCGTATTGGCGTCGTATAAGCGAATCTCAAATGTTGCTCTAGGTTTCGTTATATAGTAACCTCCAGATTCACGAGTATAAGTTTGAAAAACAAGGGAGTTACCATACAGATTTGCGCTCCCCTGGGTAGAAGAAGTTTTTGGAATATATACTTTAGAATTCCAATATCTTTTCAAAGCCACTACTAATATTCCCTCTATATTATTTTCCCGGAGAATCTTCATTATTTCTTCTTCACTATAATTTTTTATAGGCGGAAATAACTCAATACTTGGAACAGAGGGAATTCCGGCCAGCTCAAACTGTTTTTTGAAAGCTTCTTCTGTGGATTGCCTCACCCCCAAATCCGAGAAAGGGGCTATTATCAGTATTTTCGTAAATTTTTTATTCCTAAACTCTGGATTTTTTATGCTGTTCAAAGTAGTCCAAGCACAAGCATACAGAAAAAACATGCCTACGATTAATAAAAAATGCTTAATTTCTTTTTTCATACACACCCCCCTTTTCAGATAATATCAAAAAATTCTTATAGACCAAAGCCTTAACTTATGCTTGATAACTGATGAAGTTTAAGATAATTAAGATTCAGGTTTTACTCCACTCTTAATTTTAGATTGCTTCCCTTATCTTTTTCAAAAGCTCCGCAGGGTTGGAGATAGGGTAGGAAAGGGAATCTACCACCTCCTCGGCAGGTTTGTCCTTTATTTTTATACCTGCCAGTTTTTCCTTCAGGATCTCCGGAGAAAGAACCGGAAAATCGGTTCCCTTGAGGGCCTTAAGAACCGCATAGGCCCAGGGAATGTCTAAGGCCTGGGCAGTGTGTGAGGTGTAAACCAGAGCTATCTGGGGTTCCTCCCCTTTGTACTTGATGAGTTCGTAGGCTCTTTTGGCCAACCCTCCTGCCAGGTGGACCGGAGCCGCCTTTCTTTCCTCCTCGGTGAATTCCTCTATAGTTTTAAGTTTCTGAACCGCCGCCTCAGGGTCAGCGCGGAGGATGTTTTTTACCGTCTGTTTGGTGAGTCCCACAATCCCGGCTATCTCCTCGTCGGTTCTGTAAAACTCTTCCCTGAGAACTATTACCATGGCAGCCCTGGCTAAGGAAGGAAGCCAGGTAAGGGTTCTGTATTCCACCAGTTTTCTGAGTCCTCCTATTATGTCCAGGGTTTTCAGGAAAACCCTGGTAGCCAGGAGTTCGTAATCCTCTTCCATGGGTTTGACCTCGATGACCATGGTTCACCTCCTTACTTATTTTTCTCCCAAGGGCTTTCCTATTTTTACCAGCCCCTCTTCGGTAATTTCAAAGAAATGGGTCCTGGTGTCGTGCCCCGTAAGCCTGCATCCGTCTATTCTGAAAAGCCTGACTATTTCCCCTACGGATTTCCCGTATTGCTTCGCCTTGTAAGATGAGTCCACCAGGACCTTGGCCAGAACCATGGTTCCGTCCACTATGTGCCCTACCGCATATCCCCCTGCAGCCTCGGCGGTGAGCTCCTCATGACCGCTCCTTTTCTGGGAAACGAAAAGCCCTGTCTGATACCATTTTTTGAGGAAGTTGAAGACCTGCCTCACCACGGTCCTGGCCATCATCTCCCTGGCTTCGTAAAGCCCGGTAATGGAGTCCACCACCGTGTATTTTGCCTTGTATGTTTTAATGGCATAGGCAAGGGTATTAAACAGGGTGGGAAGATCGTCCCTGAGAGCCGAGTAAGAGGCAGCATCTATGAGGATTATGTTGTCCTTGATTTTTTCAAAATCTATTCCCATGGCGTAAGCCCTTGCCTGAAGACCGGTTATTACGAAGTGGGCCGGTGACTCTACGGTAATGAAAATCACCTTTTCCCCTGAGGATGCTCTTTTTACGGTAAACTGCTCCACCATCAGGGATTTCCCGGTGTCCGAAACCCCGGTTATGTTGAAAATCGAATACGAAGGTATGCCCCCCAGGGGAACCCTTTTAACCTTTCCCCCTTCCACCTTGGTAGTGAAAAAAAGCTCGTCTAGGCCCTCTATCCCCGTCTCTATTCCTTTTATCTGAGGTGCTTTCTCCAGGGCCTGGCCTCCCACCAGAATGCTTTCCTTCAGGGGCTCCCTTTCCGCCATGTGACACCTCCTCTACTGTCCTCTAAATATATTATAGGACTTGTTTTAGAGGATTTCAACCCATTTGACAATTTACAATTAAAAGGGCTAATCTAAAAAGGGACAGACCCTAAAATGAAAATTTTCTAATAATCTTGAGCGAAAACCCATTGGAGCCAGGGTAAAGATGTTATAGAATTTAAAGGGGGGAAACGAACGGTGCTTGAAACGAATGGAGGGAATGTGTGGTTAGACGTTTCATTTTAGCCTTAGTATTAATCCTTGGCTTTGGAGTTTTAAACCTGGGCCTGGGAGACGACCTGGAGAACGCCCTTTTCAAGGCAGCAAGGGCAGGAGATGTAGAGAAGGTAAAAGCCCTCATTAAAGAGGGAGCGGATGTTAATCCTGGGGGCTGCAGAGGCAGAACCCCCCTCCATGTAGCTGCAGCAATGGGCCACAGCGAAGTTGTAAAATTTCTCCTGGCCCATGGTGCAGATGTAAATGCCAGAACCAATCTTGGAATAACCCCGCTCCATCTGGCTGCAAAAAACGGTTATGGGAAGGTTGCGAAACTTCTCCTCTCCCACGGTGCAGATGTTTTAGCCAGGGACAGGAACGGTGATACCATACTCCACGCGGCGGCTGAAGGAGGCCTCGTCTGGCTCGCAGAGCTTTGCATAAAGAAAGGGGCGAATGTTAACGCAAGGGACAGCCAAGGAAACACTCCCCTACATGAAGCTGCCCTCTGTGGCCACAGCAAAATTGTAAATCTTCTCCTATCTCATGGAGCTTACGTAAACGCAAAGGACAAATGGGGCTATACCCCTCTTCATGAGGCCGCCAGGCGGGGCCATAGTGAGGTTATAAAACTCCTCCTCTCCCACGGAGCCAATGTTCTTGCCAGGGCAAAGGATGGCTATACCATCCTCCACGCCGCGGCCGAAGGGGGTCTCTCCTGGCTGGCAAAGTTTTGCGTAAAAAAGGGCGCCAATCTCCTCGCTTCCACTGAAAATGACTATACTATACTTCATGCTGCGGCTAAGGGAGGTCTTACTTGGCTCGCTGAACTTTGCATAAAAAAGGGCGCCAATGTTAACGGGAGGGACAGTTATGGTGATACGCCTCTGCATAATGCCGCATACCAGGGATACAGCGAAATTGTAAACCTTCTCCTTTCCCACGGAGCCCATGTAAATGCTAAAAATAACTGGGGAAGAACCCCTCTCTATAAAGCATCTGGAAAAGGCTATATCAAAATCGTAAAGATTCTCCTTGCTCACGGTGCGGATGTAAATGCCGGTGATTCGTGGGGCTGGCTTCCCATTCATTCTGCTGCAGGAGAAAACCGTGTTGAAATTGTAAAATTTTTTCTATCTCATGGTGTGGATGTAAATGCAAAAAGCAAGGACGATTGGACAGCACTTCATGTGGCAGCCCGGGAAGGCCATACCGAGGTTGCAAAACTTCTCTTAGCTTATGGGGCTAATCCTAACCTTAAGACCACCGGATGTTTCTTTAAAGGCTTCACGCCCCTTCATTTTGCTGCAAAACGGGGGCACAGTGAAGTCGCGAGGCTCCTCCTCTCCCATGGTGCTAATGTAGATGCAATGGATGGATGCTACAGGACACCGCTCCATGTCGCGGCAGAAGGGGGCCACAGGAAGGTCGCAGAGCTCCTCCTTTCCCACGGGGCTTATGTGAACACCGATGACGGGAACGGTCGCATTCCTCTTCATTACGCTGCAAAAAATGGCCATAGCGAAATGGCAAAGTTTTTACTTTCCCATGGAGGCGATTTCCTTGCCGAGGATTTTGAGGGCTATACCATACTCCACGCTGCAGCTGAAGGGGGGCTTTCCTGGCTGGCAAAGTTTTGCGTAAAAAAGGGTGCAGATGTCCTCGCATCCACAAAAGAAGGTTATACGGTGCTTCATGCCGCAGCCGAAGGAGGTCTTTCCTGGCTCGCTGAACTTTGCATAAAAAAGGGAGCGGATGTAAATGCCAGGGACGAATCTGGGCGCACCCCGCTTCATTATGCTACAAGGTATGGCCATAGTGAGGTTGCGAAGGTACTTCTCTCCCATGGAGCGAACGCAGATGCGAGGGATAGGGATGGCAGGACCCCGCTTTATTGGGCAGTTCTCCTTGGTTACATCAAAACTGCAAAACTTCTCCTTTCCCACGGGGCGGATGTAAATGCCAGGGACGAGTCGGGGCGCACCCCGCTTCATTTAGCCACCTTGCGGGGTTGCAGGGAAATAGTAAAATTCCTCCTTTCCCACGGGGCAAATATAAACGCTGAAGACAAAGAAGGTGGGACACCGCTTCATATTGCTGCGGAGAAGGGCTACAGCGATGTTGTAAAGATTCTACTGGCTCACGGTGCTAATGTAAATGCGAAGACCAGGGAGAATTGGTTTGAATACCCCGCAGGCTCCACCCCATTGGATGTGGCGAAACTCGCCGGAAGAGACGAGATAGTTTCCCTTCTCCGCTCCCACGGTGCCCTTTGCAACACAACCTGCAAAAGATAAGAAAGTCTTCCTTTTTAGGGACAGACC
>JALVRF010000069.1 GCA_027025175.1 Candidatus Aminicenantota bacterium
AATGATAGGGATAAGGAAGGAAGATAAGAGCCGATGGGAAAGAAGAACTCCCCTGGTTCCCCGGGATGTGAGGGAGCTGGTGGAAAGGGGATACAAAATTATAGTGGAACCTTCGCCCATAAGGGTTTTTCCCGACGAGGAATACCGGAAGGCCGGGGCTATCCTGAGCGAGGACCTGTCCGGGGCGGACATAATCCTGGGGGTTAAGGAAATCCCTCCGGCAAAACTCCTTCCCCAAAAGGTATACATGTATTTCTCCCATACCATAAAGGGTCAGCCCTACAACATGCCCATGCTCCGCAGGCTCCTTGAACTCGGAGACACCCTTATAGATTACGAGAGAATCGTGGACGATAAGGGAAGAAGACTTATATTCTTCGGGACCTTTGCTGGATATGCCGGAGCCATAGATACCCTCTGGGCCCTGGGAAAAAGGCTCCAGGCAGAGGGCATTGAAACCCCGTTTTCAAGGATAAAACAGGCATATCAGTATTCCTCCTTAGAGGAGGCAAAAAGGGAAATCGCTTCAGTGGGAAGGGAAATTCAGGAAAAGGGACTTGATAGGAAACTTCTTCCCTTTGTAATCGGAATCGCAGGTTACGGGAATGTTTCAAAGGGAGCCCAGGAGATTATAGACCTTCTTCCCACAGAGGAGGTTCAGCCTGAGGAGCTGCAAGCCCTCAAGGGGGACAACAGAACCATATACAAGGTAGTTTTTAAGGAATGGCACATGGTTGAGCCCTTAGAAGGGGAATTTGAACTTCAGGATTATTACCAGCACCCGGAAAAATACAGGGGTGTCTTCTCCAAATATCTTCCCTATCTAACGGTTCTCATAAATGCCATATACTGGGACTCCCGGTATCCAAGGCTCGTCACAAAGGAAGAACTACGGGATATTTACTCTAAGGAGGCCAAACTTAAAGTCATCGGCGACATAAGTTGCGACATTGAGGGGGCGGTGGAGGCCACTGTGAAGTGCACGGAACCGGACGAGCCGGTTTTCCTTTACCATGTGGACAGGCAGGAGGCCATAGGAGAATTTACCGGTAAGGGCCCTCTGATTCTGGCTGTGGACATACTCCCCTCGGAACTTCCTAAGGAATCCTCCCTACATTTCAGCAGCGTCCTTAAGAAATTCATCCCCTCGGTGGCCGAGGCGGATTACACCGTGCCCTTTGAAGAACTTGCTCTCCCACCGGAACTTAAAAGGGCAGTGATCGTTTATCGGGGGGAGCTCACCCTGGATTATCAATATCTTAAAAAATATTTATAAAAAGAGGTGCAATTATGAAAAAAGTCCTTATCCTGGGAGCGGGCCTTGTCTCAAGGCCCATGGTCAGATATCTTTTAGAGCACGAGGGAATTGAGGTCACGGTGGCATCAAGGACCCTTTCCAAGGCCGAAGCCCTGATAAAGGGACACCCTAAGGGCAGGGCCTTCCCCTGGACCGTGGACAATCAGGGCGCCCTGGAAATGCTGGTCCAGTGGGCGGATGTGGTGGTGAGTCTTCTCCCTTACGCCTACCACCTTCAGGTGGCCAGAACGTGCCTTAAGTATCGCAAGCACTTAGTTACCACCTCCTATGTTAAGCCGGAAATGGCTGCCTTGGACCAGGAGGCCAAGGAGAAGAAACTGGTATTCCTCAACGAAATGGGACTTGACCCCGGCATAGACCACATGTCCGCCATGAGAATAATGGACGGGATAAGGGAAAGGGGAGGCAGGATAACCTCCTTCCGCTCCTTTTGCGGTGCCCTTCCGGCTCCGGAGGCTGCGGACAATCCCCTTAAATACAAATTCGGATGGTCCCCCAAGGGGGTTCTCCTTGCAGGAAGAAATTCCGCAAGATATCTTGAAAATGGGAAAATTGTGGAAGTTCCCGGCGAAAAACTCTTCACCTATCACTGGCCTATTGAGATTGAAGGGGTAGGAACCCTGGAATATTATCCCAACAGGGATTCGCTTCCTTACATGAAACTTTACGGGATTGAGGATGCGGATACCATGTTCCGGGGAACCCTGAGGTATCCCGGGTGGTCCAAACTCTGGGCGGTTCTTTCCTCGGCAGGCTTCCTCTCCCAGGAGGCGAGACCTAGCGGAGCCTCCTATCTTGAATACACCGCTTCCCTGCTGAACACTTCCCCTCAGGAAGTTGAAAGGGTTTTAAGGGAAAAGCACGGTGCCGGGGATGAGGAAATTGAAAAAATAAGGTGGATGGGCCTGCTGAGCGGTGAAAGGACCCCTGAAGGAGAAATAGCCCCCATAGATCTTCTGGAAAAACTTCTCTGGACAAAAATGCAATACCGCCGTGGGGAAAGGGACATGGATGTCCTCCTGCACCGGATAGAGGCGGAATTTCCCGATGGCACTAAGGAAAAACACACATCCCTGCTGGTGGATTTCGGAATTTATGGACAGGAAACCTCCATCGCCCAGACCGTTTCCCTTCCTGCTGCCATTGGGGTGAGGATGATTCTGGACGGGGAAATAAAATCCAGGGGAGTCATGATACCGGTAAAGAAAGAAATCTACGAGCCGGCCCTTGAAGAGCTGGAATCCATGGGGATAAGTTTCAGGGAAAAGGTAGAAAAACTCTGATATAATTTAAATATGGCTAAAGTAGTAGTTTTAAAAACCAGCCCTGAGACTGTCCTTGAGGACATAGACAGGGCCTTTGAACTGGCGGAAATAGAGAGGGAATTTTCAAAACAGGCTCCCACAATAATAAAGCCCAACATATCCTGGCACTTCGTCTACCCTTCCTCCAACACAACTCCGTGGCAGTTAGAAGGGGCGGTGCTTTCGCTGAAAAAACGGGGTTACGAAGATCTCCATGTGGTGGAAAACAATACTGTGGTCACCAATCCCTACAAAGGGGAAAAACTGCTCAAGTTTGATGTTATCTTCTCCAAATACGACCTTCCAGTCTATTACAACTTCAAGGACCTGAGATGGGTTAAGTACGAGCCCAAGGGGGAAATGCTGATCCTTCCCAGAATATACAAAAAGGGAATCTACATACCGGAATTCTTCTTCGGAAAGAACATAATCCACCTTCCTACGGCAAAAACCCACATATACTCCACAATTACGGGCTCCATGAAAAATGCCTTTGGAGGGCTCCTTAACACCAAAAGGCATTATACCCACACATGGATCCACGAGACCCTGGTGGACCTTCTTACAATCCAGAAGGAGATACACACCGGAATCTTCACCCTGATGGACGCCACCCACATAGGATGCGGCCCGGGACCAAGGACCCTCCAGCCCCACGAAGCGGACCTCATCCTGGCATCCTCGGATTCCGTGGCCATTGATGCAGTGGAGGCAAAAATCTTAGGTTTTGACCCCATGAGCATAAAATTCATCCGCCTGGCCCACGAGAGAGGATTGGGGGTAGGCGACCTTAAGGAAATAGAAATAATCGGCGAGGATATAGAAAAGATAAATTATCACTGTCAGGTAGGGGACAACCTGGCCAGCCGTGTTGGGGACATGCTCTGGTTTGGCCCATTAAAGGGACTGCAGTGGCTTTTCTTTCATACCCCCCTGGTTTACATATTCGTGTTCGGCTCCTTCTTCTATCACGACATGGTATGGTATCCCCTGAAGGGTAAAAAACTGGTGGAGGACTACCTCAGAAATAGCAAGTGGGGAAGGCTCTTCGCCGAGTACAAATAAATTTAAATTTTTCGAAGGAAGAATGGAAATTTATTTTTTTACAGTTATATTACATATTGTAATACATGGTATAATTCTCAAGAAGGAGGGAAGCCCATACATTTTGAGTTTGGTCATGGGACTGAAGATAAACTTTGACGAACTCTTAACTTTCCTTTCTCTAAGAAACTATGCGGAATTAATAAAAGTGATATTTGAAGGGGAATTGGGCAGAGGCAAACTTATTTTTGCTAATTCATCCATCAACGCTCTGGAATATGGAGGCCGAACAGGAGATGAAGCGCTTGATATCCTCCTTAAGGAGAAGGACGTAAACTTAATTGAACTGGAAGACATAGTCATAAAAAATGAAGAGGAATTACTTTTCAGAATAATAAATAAGTCTCTTAGCAATATAGAAGATTTCGTTGGGCTTATCTTTCTGGATAGCAGGGGTAATATATTATTACAACGATATACGGAGAAAAAATCCCTGGAAAAAGAGTTTATCAATGCTTTAGGAAATCTCATCGCTTCTACAGAAACTTCTTCTGTTTTTATAGAGGAGAAGGGGCTGTATATCTTCTGGGCCAGAATAAAAGATGGGTTAAATGCTGTAGTGCTTACAGAAAGCCCTCAGTCCCATCGGACTCTTAAATCTCTGTTTACGGGAATTGTAAAGATAACAAAAAAATGAAAAAGGAAATTCTTACAAAAAAAATCCTTATCGTGGATGACGATAAAAATTTCCTTTTTAGCATAAAAGACGGCTTAAGCCGATATTCTGATGAAATTGAAGTGGTGGTTTTTACCTCTGGAGAAGAAGCCCTTGCTTTTCTTCAGAAAAATCAGGCTGATCTCATCATATCTGATCTTAGAATGGAAAAAATGGATGGCCTTCAACTGTTAACCACGGTAGCAAAGAAATATCCACACATTCCTTTCATCCTTATGACCGCCTACGGTTCTCCTCCCCTTGAGGAAAAGGCAAAAAAAAGAGGGGCTATAAGATACCTTGAAAAACCAATTACAATTGTAGAGTTAATGGAAGCCATAAGGGAAGTTCTGAATAATGGCGAGACAATGAGCAATGTTTCCGTAATTGATGTTTCCCAACTAATATTGCTAGAGAGAAAAACGTGCACCCTGAAAATAGTTTTCAAAGAGAACAGTCAGGAGGGTCTTCTATCCTTCAGAGATGGAAATCTCACCTATGCCAAAACGGGTAACTTAGAGGGAGCAAAAGCGGCTGTGGAAATTTTCTCCTGGGAAAACGTAGATATTTTTATCTATGAATACCAGGTTATGGAGGCAAATGTAAACCAAAATTTAGAGTATATAATAATACAGTCCTTAAAACAACAGGAAAATGAGACAGAGAAAAAACCAAGTATAAAGGAGGTCAATATGGCTTTTAACTATGAAAAACTTATGGACGATTTGAAGGAAATCCCCGGGTACAAGGCAGCAGCAGTTTTCAACATTAACGGAGAACAGGTTACTTTTGATGCCACTAAGGATCCGGACAGGATAAGAAAATATTTCCTGCAGATGACAAGCCTCTTCGTGGCTGGCTCCAAGGCAACGGAAAAAACCGGAGCAGGTGAAATGGATTTTATTCAGACCGATTCGGATCTTGGAAAGTTTCTTGCCAGAAAGGGAGAAAAATTTATCGTTATGATTCTACTGGAAGAAGATGGGAATTTAGCCTTAGCCAAAAATGCCCTTGAGGAAGCCTCTGAAGATCTGTGAGTTCAATCTTCATGTTGTTCACATATTAGTTTCTTTACAGTTTCAAGCTGAGATAGGGTAATTTCGTAGAAGTGCTGGAAGACAATGCGATAGTCGGGGTATAAGGTCTGTAATTCCTTCCATTTCAACAGAAGGTGCAGAAGAAGGTTAAATGTTGCAAAGGACGGTTCTTCTATAAGACTGAGAAGCGGAATCTGAAAATACGAGGCTATTTTTCTTAGAAATTTAAGGGAGGGAATTCGTTTTCCGTTTTCAATAAGACTGAGGAAAGATTGTGAATAATTTAGTTCCTTTGCCAGTTTTTTTTGGGATATGCCTTTTGCTTCACGAAGTAATTTTATCTTTTCTCCTATTTTCCGAATAACAGCCCCTCCTTAAGGGAACTACTTGAACTACTTCTTCTTCGCATATCAAAATCTTATGGTAATATCAGAGGGAAATAAAAGGGTAATTACTATATGTAATAAATTTATTTCAGGAGGAGAGTTTTCTTATATCCTCGTCCTTGCCCACTACTAAAAGCATATCCGATTCTTTTATTATGAAATCCCCTGATGGTATAAGGTGAAGTTTCTCCGGTATTATCTCCTTTACCGCTATTACCTGAATTCCGTATTTTCGCCGAAGGTCCAGTTCCTTGAGGCTCTTACCTATGAACTCAGCGGGAGGAGCAATCTGCTGGATAGAATAACCCGGGGCTAAGGGCAGAAAATCTATAACATTTCCGCTCATTATTTTATGAGCAGTTCTTATAGCTATGTCCTTTTCAGGATATATGACTTCAGTGGCTCCGAGGACCTCAAGGATTTTTTGGTGGTCCTCATTGAGGGCCTTGACCACTATCTCCTTTATGCCCAGTTCCCTGAGGTAAAGCACAGCGAGAATACTGGGTTCCATGCGTGGTCCAAGGCCAACGATAACAGAATCCGCTTCCTTTACCCCTATACTCTCCAAGGTTTCCTTGTCCGTGGCATCCGCCACAAAGGCCTGGCTGGAATAGTCCTTGATTTTCTCTATTATACCCTCGTCATTGTCCACTGCTATGACTTCCTGACCGTTCTCATAAAGGGTTTTTGCAATGTAAAAACCGAAACTTCCAAGTCCAAGAACCACGAATCTTCCCATTTTTTCCTCCTTAGCCAATCATAACATTTTCATAGGGAAGGGCAAATCTTCCCCTGGACCTTCTTATCAGGGAAGAAAGTATGGTCAGGGGTCCTACCCTGCCCACATACATTGAAACTATGATAATCAATTTTCCCATGGGGGAAAGATTGGGGGTTATTCCCGTTGAAAGCCCCACGGTTCCCATGGCGGACATTTCCTCAAAGGCCAGTTGGAGGAAGGAGAAGTTTTCGGTAATGGAGAGGAGAAATGTGGCGAAAAAGTGGAAGGAAATAAAGAAAATCGTAAGAACCAATGCCCTCTCTATGGCTTCTTCCCTTATTCCCCTGCCGAAAAACTGAACCTGCTCCTTTTTGGTAAGTATTTTCCTCATGGCAAGAAAACCCAGGAAGGCGGTGGTGGTTTTAATTCCACCACCGGTGGAGCCAGGAGAGGCCCCTATGAACATAAGCCAGATAAGAAGTAAAAGGGTCGGAAGGGAGAGGGAGGCTATGTTTACGGTGTTGAAGCCAGCAGTCCTGGGGGTTATGGCCTGGAAAAGGGAAGCGAGTATTTTTCCTTTAAGGGAAAAGGATGAAAAGGAAGCATTGTATTCCAGGAGGAAAATCAAAATAGTTCCCCAGGCTATAAGAAAACCTGTGCTGAGAAGCACGATTTTAGTGTGAAGGGAAAGGTGTTCCCTTTTTCTAAGCAGTCTCTCCTTCACATCCCAGAAAACGAAAAATCCTATGCCACCCACCACGATTAAGGTCATTATGACGGCGTTTACCCATATGTCCTCCCTCCAGGCCATTAAACTATCGGAGAATATGGAAAATCCGGCGTTGCAAAAGGCGGAGATAGAGTGGAAAACCGAGGCGAAAAAGGAATACAGGGGAGAAAATCTGGTGGAGAATCTCGGATAAAGGGCCAGGGCTCCCAGGCTCTCCACGGTGAAAGTATAAATAAGAATGTTCTTCAGGAAGCCGGAAAAATTCCCCAGACCGGTGGGGGTGAAACTCTGCTGGAGGGCAGAGCGACTTATTATGCTTACCCCTCTTCCCATAAGGAGAAAAATTATTGAGGAGAAGGTCATGAGCCCTAATCCCCCAAGTTGCAGGAGACCCAATATGGTAATCTGGCCGAAAAGGGTGAAGTCCTTGCCGGTATCTTTGACAATTAAACCGGTAACGCACACTGCTGAGGTTGAGGTAAAAAGGGCATCAATGTAAGAAAGTCTCTTACCCCTGCTTGCAGCAGGAAGGGAAAGGAGAATGGAACCCACCAGTATGGCTCCGGCAAAACTCAGAAGAAGGAGTCTCTCCGGGGTGAGTTTTTTCCTCATTTAATCCTCCGAACATCGTAGAGGGGCCAATAAACGGCTATGGCCTTCCCCACTAAAAATTCCCTGGGGACCAGCCATCCATACCTGCTGTCGTTGCTCACCTGAAAATTGTCCCCCAAAACGAAGAAAAATCCAAGGGGAATTTTCCTTTTTATATTAAGAGCCTCAGGAAGACTCAGGCAGGGCTTTTCCCTTCTGCCGTTTACGAAGAACCCCTTTTCAGATATGGTTATTTCCTCTCCGGGCAGACCCAACACTCTCTTAATAAAGGTCTTGCGTGGATTTCTGGGGTAAAGGAAAACTATAACATCGCATCTTCTAATTTGAGGGATGGGGAATTTCTGAACCAGTATCCTCTCTCCGGGAAACACTGTGGGGACCATGCTGGTGCCCATTACGGTAAATTCTCCCAGGAAAATCCTGTTGACAAGAAGGAAAACAGCAAGAGCAAGGAGGAAATCTATGCCCAGTTTTTTCAAAAAACTCAAAAATAAAAATGGCGGGGCCGACGGGATTTGAACCCGCGACCTCTGGCGTGACAGGCCAGCGCTCTAACCGGGTTGAGCTACGACCCCGCTGAAAAATGGGCGGTAGAGGACTTGAACCTCTGGCCCCCGGCTTGTAAGGCCAGTGCTCTACCACTGAGCTAACCGCCCGAAACTCAATTTTATATTAACCCAATTGCCTTGTCAATCCCTGCCCAATGAATACTGTCTGGCAACTTTCCACAAAGGAGAAAACGGGTATTGAGTAGGCTTAGATTTCTCCAAGGTCTTTGAGGGCCTCAAGAAAACGGACCTCGTGTTTTTTCATTATAACCCGGGCTAACCCCAGGTTACCCGTTCTATTCAATGCTACCCCATAATAATGTTTCTGACCGAGTTTTCTGATCAGAATATACATTCTGGTGGTGCTCACAAGTATGTCTTCGGTTTCACCAACTTTTTCCACTCCTCCCAGGAGGTCAAGCGCCTTTTCATTGGCTTTTACCACCTCTGCATAGGTGGCCGCTGCCACTGCTATGTCAATAACCTGACTGACAGAAAACGAGGCTATTGGGAATCCGGAATCAAGATTAACTACTGCTGCTCCTTCAACAAAATAATTTCAAAAAAGAATTATATGCAGAAACAGATTTTTGTCAACTTATTAATCAAATTGAATTAAACCTTGCCCTACGAAGAGGTCCTAAAAATTGGCTATTCCTTGAATTCTATTCTCACCTCGTCCTGACTTATCCTTTCAATCTCAAGGGTAGTCTTAAAAAATTTACCAACACCTTTAAGAACTCCCATAAAAATTTCAACCAGACCTCTGGGAGAAATGTATTTCATAATCAGCACATTGGACCCCTCCCAGCGGTATTTAAATACTGGAGGATGAGCATTGGGAATGTTTTCCGTAACTTTCCTGTGGATTTCGTTCATCTTTAAAAGAAGTTCCTTTGCACTTTGGATTCCCCTATAATATGGTTTATAAACCTTGGGAGTGTAGATTGAGGCCCAGTACTCTCCAAAAGCGTCGGCGACTTCTTCCGGTGAAAGGTTCAGGGTATTTGATATGGATTTTACTACCTTCAGAACAGTTTCATCCGGGACATCGTCCCTGACCGAGAAAACAGCAGTGCGAGGGAGACCCGCATTCTCAAGGATGTCCATCCATTTTTCCAGGCCAAAATTGTCCACAATAAGATCCTTTACGGCATCAAGTATAACTCCCTTCATTATCTTTAATTTCCTCCCTATTCAGGAAATTTAATTCTTACCTCATCTTCGGAGATCCGTTCAACCTCCAGGGGTGTTTTAAAAAACTTTCCCACCCCCTTTGCTAAGCCTATGAAGACTTCCACCAGTTTCCTCGGGGATTTATATTTCATAATCAGCACATTGGATCCTTCCCAGCGATATTCAAATCTCGGAGGGTGAGCATTAGAGATGTTAGCAGTGGCTTTTCTGTGTATATTGTCCATTTTCAAAAGGAGTTCCTTTGCACTGTGAATTCCGCGGTAATAGGGCTTGTAGACTTTGGGCATATAAACGGAAACCCAGTACTCCCCGAAGGCATCTGCCACCTCCTCAGGAGAAAGGTTTAAAGTCTCAGAAATTGATTCCATAACTTTGAGAACGGCCTCGTCAGGGACATCATCCCTTACTGAAAAGGTGGTGGTTCTGGAAAGTCCTGCATTTTCAAGGATATCCATCCATTTTTCCAATCCGAAATTGTCCACCACCAGGTCCTTTATGGCATCAACTATGACCCCTTTCATATCCCTCCCCCTTTAAATTTCACCCAGTTCTTTCAGGGCCTCAAGGAAGGGAATCTCGTATTTCTTCATGATTACCCTGGCGAGTCCCAGATTGCCTTTTTTGGTAATGGCAACCCCATGGTAATGTTTCTCTCCCAACTGGCGGACAAGGATATATGCCCTGTCGGTGGTGACAAGTATGTCCTCGGTTTCTCCAACCACTTCAGCCCCCCCCAGTAATTCAAGGGCTTTGTTGTTTTCTTTAAGAACTTCTGCATAAACAGCGGAAGCCACTGCAACATCAAAGTCAGGGTTCGGAGAGAACGTAGCTATAGGCAATCCAGATTCAAGATTTACTATGGCCGTGCCTATTAATTCAGAAACTTCCCCGGCTGCCTTTTCCAGAATTTCCTGAAGTTCTGCCATTTTTTCACCTCCTTTTATTATAACTTCAAATTCCTCTTCTTCCTTGGTTCTAACTTCGTCCCTGTGCTTTGCTGCTTCAAGGACGAGGTGCATAATACTATCCTCAATTTTCCCCTCTTCTTCATCCCTGTAAGGAGACGAAGTAAACGCTCCTCCTTCCCAGGACATCATCTCCATAAAAGCATCCGTCCCCTTAAGGTCCTCAGTTTTAGCCCACATGACCTTACCATTCTTTACCCCTATTTCGCCCTTCAGCCCTATGGAATTCTCCACATTAAGAACAACATCCTTATTATAAAAGGATAGGAATTGAAGTATATCCACCAACTCCAGATCGCTCAGGGAGACATCAAAACCCTTGGTCTGAAATATCTTTCCTATAATCCTGAGAAGTTGATTCAGGTCCATGGGTTTTTCAATGTACAGCAATGCTCCGGATTTCTGGGCCTTCTCCTTGAAGGCAGGGGAACCATATGCTGTTATAAGTATCACCCTGGTCTCTGGCTGATTTTCCCTTACCCATAGTAAAAGATCAAATCCATCCTTCCCGGGAAGTTTTATGTCTGAAATCACAAGGTCCACCCGATGCTTTTTGAGAAATTCCACGGCCTCCTCATAACTATAGGCTCCGTAGCATTCCAATTTTTTGCTCAAAAATTCCATCATGGACAAGGTTATGTTCACCTCGTCATCCACTATCAGGACTTTCGGTTTCTTCTTTTTAGGCATCATTATTTTTTGAAGCAATAATCATGCCAATTTTAACCTGCCTTTAAACTTGCCTTTATTTAAAGGTAGTGGTAAATTTTTTACCATGAATGATTTAAGAATTGTGAACCTCATAGGAATAGTTTGCATGTCCGAAGACCAGGAAAGGGTTTTTCCTGCCCCCTTCAAAGAGATTTTTCAACTGAATCGGGATAAAATTCTTGAGAGTTTAAAAACTGGAAAAAAAATTATCACCCTATCTTCGGGGAAATGGGAAATTTACGAACTTGAGAACGAATACGGGGAAGCGTGGAAAGGATGGAAGGTCTATGTTTTTGTTCCTGTGGAAAGGGAAATGACCCACCTCTATTCAATGATCATCCACGAATTAAAGAATCCAATAGCGGCTATAAGGGCAATGGTTCAGGTTATGGAATCCTCCGTAAGGGAGGGATTAAAGGATAGGGATAAAATGCTGGAATTTTCATCTTTAATTCTTGAGGAAATAGACCGCATGAACAGGATTCTATCCTCAATAATTAAATTGGCCAAACCAAAAACCCGCTTTGATTACAGATTTGACCTTCTGGAAACTGTAAAAAAAGCCATGGGCACCTGGAGCGAGGAATTCAAGGCCCAGGGAATAAAAATGTCACTCATATCCAATAAAGAAAAAATCCTATTTTTAGGAAATCCGGACGAAATACACCAGATAATAAACAACCTTCTGAGAAATTCCAGGGAGGCCCTGGAAGGAGTGGAAAACCCCAGGGTGACTGTTATGCTCCAGGATTCGGGCGATGAGATAATGCTGAGCGTAAAGGACAACGGGAAAGGGGTCTCGCCTGAAACTCTTAAGAGAATAAAAAATTCCTTCTATTCATCAAAACCCCAGGGATTTGGCCTTGGGCTTTTCGTGGTAAAAACCATAGTAAAAAGGCACCGGGGAAAAATAACCATAAATTCAAGCCCAGGAAAGGGCTTTGAGATAGTTATAAAGTTGCAGAAAAAATGAAGGACATTTTAATCATTGAAGACGACAGGAACCTGGCCCTGGCCCTTAAAGAGTACCTCTCTATGAAGGGCCTTTCCTCAGGGGTAGCACTCACTGGAAAGGAAGGACTGAAAAAAGCCAGAGAGGAATTTCCATCTGTGGTTCTGGTGGATCTTTTTCTGCCGGATATCAATGGCCTGGAACTTATTCCGGACCTGTCCACCATTTCACCTGTAGTCATAGTCATTACAGGCGCGGAAGATTTAGACCTGGCTGTGGAAGCCATGAGGAAAGGAGCCTTTGACTTCATGGTGAAACCCCTGGACCTGGAAGCCCTGTATTTGAAACTGAAAAGAATTTTTCCAGAAAGGGAGATAAAAGGCCTCGTCTGCAAATCACCGGTAATGCAGAAAATCCTGGCGGAAATAAAACTGGCAGCCCGGGGTAGTGCCTCGGTCCTGATTCTCGGGGAAACCGGTGTGGGAAAGGAGGAGGTAGCCAGGGCTATATACAAGCTTTCCAGAAGAAGGGGAAAATTCGTGGCGGTAAATGCCTCTGCCCTTCCAGACAACCTCTTTGAGGCTGAACTCTTCGGATACAAAAGAGGAGCCTTTACCGGAGCCTTTCAGGACAAGAGAGGGCTTTTAGAGGAGGCAAACGGAGGGGTTTTCTTTCTGGACGAAATAACGGAAATGCCCCTCTCCCTTCAGGCCAAACTCCTGAGGGTTCTGGAAACCAGGGAAGTAAGGAGAATAGGTGATACCAGGACCATTAAGGTTCAGTTCAAACTTATAACCTCTTCAAACCTCCCGTTGAAGGAAGTAAGGGAAAAATTAAGGGAGGACCTCTTTTACAGAATTTCCACCTTCATAATTGAGATTCCACCCCTGAGGCAAAGAAAGGAGGACATAATTCCCCTGGCCAGAGAATTTCTGAGGGAATACGGAATGGAAAAAGGTGTGGTAAGTCTGAGCCGGGGAGCGGAGGAATTGCTCCTTTCCTATTCGTGGCCAGGCAATGTCAGAGAACTCAGGAACGAGATAGAGAGGGCGTGTCTGGTATGCAATGGGAAGGTTCTTGAACCGGCTCACTTTACAGAAAGACTGAGATCCGGGGAAGGCTTTAAAACCCTGAAGGAAATTGAAAGGGAATACGCAGAGAGGGTATTAAAGGCCGTAGGAGGGAACAAATCCAGAGCAGCCAGGATTCTTGGAATTTCCAGACCAACTCTCAGGAAGATTCTTTCCGGTTCCTAAATTTCCCTTAAAATTTTCTCAAATCTCGGAAGTACAACTTCCCAACGGTAATTTTCATTCACATAGTCCTTTGCTTTCCTGGACATATCCCGATAGAGATCTGGCTCTGTAAGAAGAAGCTCTATGGCAGAAGCAAAGGAAAGGCAATCTTTGTAGGTAAGGCCGGCTCCGGACCTTTCCACATGTCCCTTAAGAACGGGAGATGCTTCGTTTACGAGAACAGGCTTTCCCAGGACCATGGATTCAAGTAAAAAATAAGAAAAACTCTCAAGGGATGATGGATGAACGGTAATGAAGGAGGAGGCTATGGCATCCCATTTGGCCTGCTCAGGGAGAAATCCCATGTATATTATTGAGGGATTTTCCGGCAGTTTCATGTTCAACCTTCCCCCTAAAAGCATGGTGGAGAGGCGGTATTCGGAATACGGGGAGAAGCAATCCAGCATAAACCTGCAGCCCTTTCCCTCGTCTATCCTTCCCAGATAAAGGAGCACAGGCTGAAAAACCGGAAATTTGGAAAGGAAGAGTTCGGGAAAGGTCCTCCGCGGGGGGGCGATTCCGGCTCCCATTACCTCCCTGAAATTGGAGCCAGGATAGGTTCTTTCCACCAGGTCTTTTTCCTCGTGGGAGAGGAAAAAAAGCGCCCTGGGGCGGTTGAAAACCTCTTCCATTATTCCCATATAAAAGGGAGCCTCGTCGTGAGCAGTGGGAAAGAGAACGGCCTTTTCCCCCACCTCCTTCAATCCATAATAGGTGGGATAGTAAAGATAGGTAAAGAAGACGAATACATCGTAGTTTTTCCTCTCCCTCCTCAGGGCCTCAATCAGGGAAGGAACCACCGGGCCCTGCTCCTCAAGCCACCTTTCCTGCTCCTCCCTGGTCCGGGGCCCTCTGAAGAACTCCTGGCTCATGGCATTGAAGGAGTTCATTTCCCTTTGCCTTTCTACCCTGAACCTCTTGATTCTAACCCCTTTTAGTATGCTTTCGCCCTCAGGATAGTGGTTTGCCCAGGTGGTGTAATCTAAGGCTGTGGTGGTAAAAACGGTAATGTCCCAGCCCTGGCGGTAAAGCCTTTCCGCATAGTCCCTGGCCAGTTTTTCTGAACCCCCAACCACCTCCCTGCCGTATCTCTGAACCACAAAAGCAGCCTTCATTTCAAATCAATCTCCCCATTTTCTATTTTTTCCAGAAGTTTCCTGAGAAAATTCACCAGATGGTCTCTTCCAACCTCCGGATTAACCCTTATGTTCACCTCAAAGCCCCCTTCCTCGTCTGCGAACTTAATGGATTTTCTCCTGGGTCCCCTCCTGCGAGCGAGTCTGCGGGCCTCCTCCCTGGAAAGGTTTTCAGCGGCTATTTTCCTCGCCAGTTCCTCCATGGCCTCCTCGTCCCTCTGGCGGGCTATAAGGAGAAGAACCGACGATGCTGTTATTCCCAGTTCCATGCAAAGATTTTTTATCCTGGGAGGTATGTTGGCAATTTCTATCATTTCTGTAACCGTGGAACGGGCTTTCCCGATCCTCCTGGCCAGTTCCTGATGGGTGTAGCCGTAAAGAGTAACCAGAGCCCTGTATCCCTCTGCTATCTCAAAGGGGGTAAGGTCCTTTCTCTGGATGTTTTCTATAAGGGCAATCTCCATAGCCTCCCTGTCATCTACATCCATTTCAATACAGGGAAGTTGAGTAAGGCCCACCATCAGGGCTGCCCTGTATCTCCTTTCTCCGGATATAATTTCGTATTTATCCCCCTTTTTCCTCACAATTAGCGGTTCAATTATTCCCTTTTCCCTTATGGATTCAGCCAGTTCACGGAGGTCCCCCAGGATATCCCTGGGCTGATTTCTCCCGGGCATTATCAAACTTATAGGGATGTATTTAAGGCTTTTTTCTCTCAACCTTCCTGAAGTTTTGTAAAGTCCATAAATCCTGAAAGAAGCCTTTCGGTCCTCTGCAGAAGTGCTATGCGATTATCCCTTACCTCGGGATTGCTATCCATTATCATGAGGTTCTCAAAAAGGTCTTCAACGAAGGGAGCCACCTGGAGAAGTCCGTCCAGAACAGAGAGATAATCTTCGGAGTCCTCAAAGTTTTTCACGGCCTCCTCCACCGTCTCAAGAATCTCAAGAAGATTCCTCTCGTAAGGGGTTTCAAGGGATTGGGGATTCAGGTTTTTCTCATCCTGGGAGGAAGTTATGTTTTTAATCCTGCGGTGGGTTTGAACCAGAACAGAAAGGGCTTCGGTCTGCTTGAGTCTATCAAGGGCCTTAAGTTTCCCAAAGGCCCTTCCCAGATTTAATCCCTCCCTGGCCAGAACCTCTCTAACATGAACCGGTGGAAAGCCCTCGGAGACGAACTTCTGCTCAGCCCTTTTCAGGATAAACTCCCTTATATCGTCCTGGAGGCTCGCAACCAGGGTTATCTCCTTTGCCACCAGAGAGAAGGCTCTTTCCAGAAGGACTTCAAGGTCCACGCCGGTCTCACCTTCCACTATGAGCCTTATAACTCCAAGGGCAGCCCTTCTCACCCCCAGCGGGTCCCCGCTCCCCGACGGCTTATAACCGGTGGCAAAGGCCACTATCATATGGTCAATTTTGTCAATGATGGAGAGAAGTTTGCCCTCAAGGGTTTGCG
>JALVRF010000070.1:0-1201 GCA_027025175.1 Candidatus Aminicenantota bacterium
TTCTGATAGACCTTCGGAGAAAGGTAAACCGGAAAGAAGTTTATCCCTATCACTCCTCCCCTGGAGGCTATGGCTTTTATAAGGTTGTCTGGAAGGTTCCTGGGTATGGGATTAAGAGCCCTCACGCAGGAATGGGAAGCCACCGGGGGAAGGGTGGTAAGTTCTATTGCCTGGGCTGCCGCTTTGTCCGAAAGGTGGGAAACATCAACGAGTATGCCCAGAAGGTTCATCCTCTTTACCATTTCCCTCCCCTGGGGACTGAGCCCTCCCCATTTTTCCTGATCCGTAGCCGAATCCGCGTATTTGTTGGTGCTCATGTGGGTCAATATAGCCATCCTCAGCCCCAGCCTCTTCCAGAGCAGAAGATGGGAGGGGTCTTCTATGGGGGAGGAATTCTCCATGGTTATCACTATGGCCATTTTCCCGCTCTTTTTTGCCTTTAAAATGTCCCTGTAGGAATAGGCTATGAGCACCCTGTCTCTGTTTTTGAAGGCGAATTCGTAAACCCTGGCCAATTCCCTGAGGGCAAATTCTGCCGGGTGATTTTCATCGTAGGAATTTGAGGTGAAGATTGCAAAACAGGGGGCAGTTAACCCTCCCAGAAAGGCCCGGGGAAGGTCAAAATGCCCCTTGGCCCTGCGCCGGGAAACGTCCTCCTTCAAAAGGGTGGTGGGAACATCCTGGTGGGTATCAATTATTATGGCCTCCTTTAAAATCCTGTCCGCCTTTTCCCACAGATCCCCGGCCCTCAGAGGAGCCAGGAGAAAGGAAAGAATAGTAAAGATCAGTGCGATTTTTCTCATTTTAAGCCTCCTTAAATTCCCAGTTTCTTCATGATTGGTTCCAGTATTTCTCCTTCCTTTTCCCATATTATTTTCAATTTATCCATCCCCTTTCTCTGGAGTTCCCTGTAGTCCCTCTCCTGTCTCAGCCCCGAAAGGAGGGGGTCCCTCTGGAAAAAATTCCAGACCAGATAACCATTTTTGGCAGCAATTTTCAGGTATTTCAGGGCAAGGGCTTTTTCTCCGGAAAGGGAATAACACTCGGCGGTCCAGAAGGCTATGTCCTCGGAATAAGAAACCGCCTTAAGAAAATTAGTATCAGGCTCAAAATTGAACTTCTTGTCAGGGTAGTTTTCCGCCTGATACCTCACCAATCTTACAGGCACCAGAGGAGGAAGAGGTTTAAGAATTTCAAGGGC
>JALVRF010000070.1:1211-5632 GCA_027025175.1 Candidatus Aminicenantota bacterium
GATTTCAGGAAGGACTCAAGCAGGGAAATAGCCTCCTCTCCCTTCCCTTCCAGATAAAGGGTCCAGGCAAGTTGAAGGTTAACCACATCGTTTTCAGGGAAAAGTTTTCCGTAAAAACGATAAAACCTCTCGGCTAAAGGAAAATTACCGGTTATCTTCAGCAAATAACCCATGGCCGTGCCTATCCGCAGGTCCAGGTTTCCCCTTTCAAGTTCATCAGCCCCCTTCCTCAGGGCGGAAATTATGTCCGGTTCCTTAAAAACCATATCAAGATAAGCCTCCCATGTGAGCACCGAGGGGTTTTCAGGGGAAATTTCCCGGGCCCTTCTAAGGTAATACCTGCATAGCCTGTAATTATCAGGGTTGATTTCCACTCCACGGGTTATATATGAAAAATAAACCCGGGAAAGGGCAAGATAGTATTCCGGTCTTTTTTCCAGGGAAAGGGCTTTTTCCAGAAATTCCCTGGCCTGATCAAGATTGGCCCTTTCAATATTTGAACTCCTCAGGAGAAACAGGCCCTTCAGATAAAGTTCGTAGGCCTGGGGATTGGCTCCCTTCTCCTGAGGCCTGGCCGGATAATTGGTCCACCGGAGGAGGCTTTCCGAAACTTCCCTTACATCCTCCTGGAATTTTCCCTTAACCACCGGAACCCGGTCCTCAAACACCCTGCCCTTCTTCAGGTTAACCAGCGAATAATAAAGAACCAGTCCCTCCCTTTCCTCCTTCAAAGTTCCCCTTACCATCCAGGAAGCCCCGGCTTTTCTCGCCGCACTCTTCAGAGAATAACCCTTTTTCAAAAGAGCCTTCACATCCGAGGAGGGAACGAATACAAAACCTCTGGTGGCTGAGAGCCTCCTCCTTATCTCCGAGGCAAGGCCAAAGGACAGGAAATTGTATTGCCCCTTTCCCGTGGCATTCTCAAAGGGTGGAAAATAAAAAAAGGCCGGGGAAGGGGAACGGGGAAAAAAGAGGAGGTAAATCACCGCCCCTGCAATTGCCAAAGTGACGATGACAAATCCGACAAGGGGCCACCTCCATCGGGGGAATTTAGTGCCCCCCGGTATCTCGGTGATCCCGGCCAGGGTGGTCTCCCCCTGCTGCAGGGCCTTGAGCACCTGGCACACCTGGAAAATGTCCGGCCTCTCCTGGGGTTTCTCCCTCAGCATGGCGTAAATCAACTCCTTCAGGGGAGCCGGAACCTCCCTTTTTATCTCCAGGGGATGTATAAAATTCATTTCCCTGTCATAGTAAATACCGGTGGGATAGGGCGTTTTTCCTTCCACCATGCGGTAAAGCAGGACTCCGAAGGAGAAAATATCGCTCTTGGGGGTGACTTCCCCCTTAAGGATAACCTCAGGAGCCACATAGCCCAGAGTGCCAAGGCGATTATAGGTCTTTGCAGTCCCTTCCTGAAAGAAACTGGAAATCCCGAAGTCCACCACCTTAACCCTTCTCTCGGGGGTAATCATAACATTGGATGGCTTTATGTCCCGGTGAACTATGCCCCTGGAATGGGCTTCCTTCAAAGCCTCTGCTATTTGAAGGGAGAAATCAAGAATCTCCTCTGTGGAAAGGCTCTTTTCCTTAAGGATTGAGGAAAGGGGCCTTCCGTCCACAAACTCCATTACCAGATATTCAAGTTTCCCCTCCACATTGTATTCGTAAAGAAGGGCTATGTTGGGGTGGGAAAGTCTGGAAAGGGAGAGGGCTTCGTTTTTTAACTTCTTTCTTATATCCTCCTCCCTTATCCTTGAGGGTATGATTTTTATGGCTACCATCCTTCCCAAGTAAATATCCCTGGCCTTATAAACCGCTCCCATTCCCCCTTCGCTTATTTTTTCCAGAATTTCGTAATGACCTATAGTTTTGTCCACAATTTTATATTAGGAAAAAAGGGAGGGATTTCAACTAAAGAACAGGGAAATACTTCTCCATCTCGTAAGCGGTTATTATCTGACGGTACTCGTCCCACTGGGCTCTCTTGGAACCTATAAGTTTCTCAAAGGCAGAATCTCCCAAGGTTTCCCTCACGAGACTCCCCCTTTCCGCCTCTATTATGGCTTCTATGAGGCTACCGGGGAGGGTGTCAATTTTGAGTTCTGCCCTCCGTTCTTCTCCCATCCTGTAAACATTTTCTTCGCTGACCGGAGGAAGTTCGTAACCCTCCTTTATGCCTTTAAGCCCTGCCTTCAGCAAAACTGCAAACACTAAGTAAGGATTGGAAGCCGGATCAGGGGAGCGGTATTCAATTCTCATGGAAGAGGACTTCTCCTCGGGGATGGCGGGCACCCTGATGAGGGGAGAGCGGTTGTACCTCCCCCAGGTTATGTAAACCGGGGCTTCATATCCAGGAACCAGCCTCTTGTAGGAGTTTATCCACTGATTGGTTATGAGGGTGAGTTCCCTGGCGTGTTTTAAAAGTCCGGCCACATAGCCCCTGGCAACCTCTGACATCAGAAAAGGGTCGCTGGGGTCAAAGAAGGCGTTTTTCCCTTCCCTGAAAAGGGACTGGTGAAGGTGAAGTCCGCTGCCGTTTATCCCCTGGATGGGTTTGGGCATGAAGGTGGCATAATACCCGTTTTTCTCCGCCACATACTTCACCATAAACTTGGCAGTGATCAGTATGTCCGCCATGGAAAGGGCATCGCTGTATTTGAGGTCCAGTTCGTACTGTGAGGGGGAGACTTCGTGATGGAGGTATTCCACCTCTATCCCCATGGTTTTAAGCCTTTCCACCGTCTCTCTAAGCATTGCTTCCCCGGTATCCGGGGGAACGTAATCAAAATATCCGTTGAAGTCTATGAATTCCGGCTCTTTCCTGGTTTTGAAGTAAAAGAATTCCAGTTCTGGCCCCACATAGAATTTAAAGCCATCCTTCTCCGCTTCCATAAGAATCCTTTTCAGAATTCTCCTGGGGGAATCCTCGTAGCATGAACCATCCGGCTTTATAACATCAGAGAATACCCTGGCCACCTTCCCCTGTGGGCTTTCAATGGGGAGAACCGAGAAGGTGCTCAGGTCCGGCCTTAAAAACATATCGCTTTCCTCAATCCTGGAAAATCCCCGGATGGAACTTCCGTCAAAGGAAGCCCCCCATTTCAAAACATCCTCCCACCTTTCCGAGGGCATGGAAACGCTTTTCAGGTTTCCCTCCAGGTCAGCAAACCATAACTGAATAAACTTAACACCTTCCCTTTTAATAATTTCCTCAACATCCTTGGGCTCCATTTTCCCCTCCCTTTTATTTTTTAAATGCCTTTTTCAGGCCCTCCACCACCCTGGAGACCTCCTCATCTTTCATCCAGGGACCGATGGGAAGGGCAAGAAGGCTGGAACTTATCCTTTCCGCCACAGGAAAATCCCCCTTCCTGTAACCCAGATAGGAGAAGGCCTTCTGCAGGTGCAGGGGAATGGGGTAATAAACCCTGGTAGGAATGTCCCACGAGGCAAGTTCCCTCTGGAGTTTGTCCCTGCCGGGATGTAAAATCACGAAAAGGTGATAGGCGGAAACCGAATCCTCCCCCACCTTCTGCACCTGAACCAGACCTGAAAATTCCCTCCTGTATATCTCCGCTATCTCCCTCCTCCTGAGGTTCCACCGATCTATGTACTTGAGTTTTTTCAGAAGAATCCCTGCCTGGATGGCGTCCATCCTCCCGTTTTCCCCCGGAAAAAGGGAATGATAAGGTCTGTCCTGGCCGTGATTCTTAATTAGCCTCACCCTCCGGGCAATCTCCCGGGAATTGGTGGTAACCGCTCCGGCCTCACCCATGGCTGAGAGGTTCTTGGTGGGATAGAAACTGAAAGCCCCACAATGGCCTATGCTCCCCACCTTCCTCCCCCTGTAAAGGGCACCATGGGCCTGGGCTGCGTCTTCCACCACCCGTAGGTTGTACCTCTCGGCTATGTCCATAATCTTACCCATTTCCGCCGGGGCTCCGAAGAGGTGAACGGGAAGGATGGCCTTAGTTTTGTCAGTGACAGATTCCTCAATTTTCCCCTCGTCAATCTGGAAGGTTTCAGGGTTTACATCCACAAAAACCGGCCTTGCCCCTAAACTAACTATGGCCTCGGCAGTGGCCACGAAGGTCAGGGGGGTGGTTATAACCTCGTCTCCCTCTCCGATACCTAAAGCCCAGAGGCAGTATTTGAGGGCCTGGGTTCCAGAGCCCACGGAGACTGAACAATTTACCCCTACCCACAGGGCAAACTCCTCCTCAAAATCCTCCACAAAGCCCCCCCCCACATATCTTGCGGTTTTCAGGGTCTGGGTAAAAACCTCCTCAATCTCCCTGAGAAGTTCCTCCTCCTGGATGTGAAGGTCCATAAACTCCATAATTTAGCCTAAATTATACTATAATTACCCTCTTGAGAGGCAAAAGATTTTATTCCAATTCCCTGAGGGACCTGGCCATACT
>JALVRF010000071.1 GCA_027025175.1 Candidatus Aminicenantota bacterium
AGGGGAAGTTTTAGCCAGAGGGTGGGTTTTGGGGAATTTTTCGGGATGGATTTCGGGGAAATGGGAGGAAATTAACAAAAAAGGGTCTGTCCCTAATTGAGGGTAATTTATGGGAAGATTCTGGTGGGATGGAAAGGAAAGGTTTTAGATTTTCTTTAAAATATTAACGGTTCTTTCAAGATTATATTTGGCAAGGCATATATCTCCCTCATGATCAAGGAAAAGCATGATGAGGTTTTTTCCTTCTCTACACGTGAGAAAATACCCCCCTGAAGCCTCGCTAAGAAAACTCTTCAGGTCCTCGGAGGTTGCCTTTTTATACACATTGAATGCCAGGAAAAACAAACTGGACATCCTTGAGAAAAACTCCTTCAACCATTCCCTCCTCTCCTCGTTTACCGTATCAATGGCTATTATTTCTTCTCCCTGACCTATAATAGCCGACGCAATATAACCTGGGACGGTCCTTAAACTGCCCAGGACTTCTTCCCTGGAAAGCAATGGTTCTGAGACTTCTTTTTCTTCCTCTGTTTCTTCTTCCTTATAACTTCCCAGGGGTTCTTCATCCATTGGCGGTAATTCTGCCGTGTCTACTTCCTTTGCTTCTTCCTCCTGTGCGGGAGCCTCGTTGGCCATTTTTTCTTTCGTATCTTCTATTTCTCCCTTCTTCCTTTCATCTTTTATTTTTATGGCATCCATTATTAGTTGTTCCAGTGATCTTTCTATGGTTATGAACTTTTTCTTCCCCAGTCTTTTCATAACAACTATATTGACATTCTCCCAGGTGAATATCTCCAGCGCCGCTTCTTCCCCTTCTTCCTTTTCTGTCTTGGCATGAACAAGAACACCTTCATCAAAGTGTAGGGCTCCCCTTTTTCCATCCTTTGTTGTCACTATCATGGTACATGTTTTTTCCTCGTATTGAATAAGTTGGGCCAGATGGGCAGCAGAGAGGAAGGTGAATTCCTCTTTCATGAGCATATCCCGGTCAAAAACTTCTAAAATGGCCTCCGCCAGTTGGTCAAGGGACATGGGCTTTTCCAGGTATCTTATGGCTCCTATACTTTCAGCCTTGAGTTTTATCGGCAGAGAACCGTATGCTGTTATAAGGATAAAGGGTATATAGGGAAATTCCTGCACCACAAAGGACAGAAGGTCAAGTCCGTCAACTTCCGGCATCTTGAGGTCCGAAACCACAAGGTCTATTTTCTCCCTCCGAAGTATTTCCATGGCCTTTTTCCCCGAGGAGGCAAAGACTGGTTCTATCCGATCCCGGTATTTTTTCAGGCCATCTTCAAGGGTTAAAAGAAGGTCTTCATCGTCATCAACTATAAGAACCTTTTTAGGCATGTTAAACCTCCCTTATTTTTCATTATTATTATCCTCCTTCCAGAGAGGTAAGTAAACCATAGCCAGGGTTCCACCTGAAGCATTTACAATTTCCAGATGTCCTCCCATGGCCGTTATAAGCCTCCTGGAAATCGCAAGCCCCATGCCGGTTCCTGTTTTCTTGGTGGTAAAGAAAGGAACGAAAATTTTCTTGAGAACCTCCGGAGGGATACCTGGACCGCTATCATATATGGATATTCTCGCAAAATTCTGCACTGAGTGCACCCTGACTTGAATTATTTTTTCCCCTTTCATTTTTTCCATGGCCTCCACTGAATTTTTTACAAGGTTTACTATGACCTGACGGAGGGCCATGGGATCCGCCTTCACAAAGACATCTAGGATTTCGTCAAGAAGAATCCGTATGTTGGAAGCCATCTTGAGTTCCTCACTGAACAGAACCGTTTTCGGTATAAACTCTCTGAGGTTGATTTTAGTCAGAGATAGCCTCCCCACTGCCATGAAGTTATTCATGGTGGCCAGGACATTTTCTATGGATTCTGCTTCCCGTAGTATTCTGTCCAGATATTCCTCAATTTTTTCCGGCGAAAAATCTCTGTGTTGTTCTTTTAAAACCCCCAGGGAAAGTTTTATTATATTAAGGGGGTTTCCTATCTCATGCCTGAGCATGGAAAAAAGTTGATTTAAATTGTCAATGGAACCCTTCTCCCTCTTCATCCCCATGAGAAAGAGGGTTTCAGAAACATTTTTAATAATAAAAACCAAATATTTTCCGTATTCCTCAAAGGCATAGCCGTAGGTTTCATGGCCTATTTTAATTGTTGAGATTTTAAGGCCATTTTTTATTGCGTCTTCAAGAATGTTGGGGAGTTTTATCCTTAAGCCCTTTTCCATGAGTTCATCTAAAAACCTGTTGGAGTACAGAATAGAATGATTTTCCGGGTTTATTATCCCGAGCCCCACTGAAACACTATCGCAAATTTCCCGCAGATAGGATTCCTCCATCCCGTTTTCGACCATATTTTATCCTGTAATCTTGGCTATATTGTTGAAGAAAATTTTTATCTTATCAATGGATGCTCTAGAACCCACCGCGACCACGGAGTTAAGTTCCGGCTTTAATTTCACCCCTACGAAGATGAGTCCGTTTTCCATTTCCTTTTCAATCATCCTTGTTGTGAGGGAAGTTCCCCTCGTAAGGTGAGGAAGAATCTCGGTCTTAATCAATTGAAGATTCTCCTCTGCGGGTTCTGGTAGTTCTTCTATGTAAGGTTCTCCATGGTCGTCCAGAATAACGAATCCCTTTACTTCTTCTAAATTACTCAGATGCTGGGTCATGAAACTGGAAAGAAGATTCATTGCAGGGGCCGATATGACCTCCCTCAGGTCCATTAGTTCAATTTCCTTTTCCCTTAAAAGAATCTCCAGGGCCTCGTCCCCTTCGGCCTGACCATACTTAATCCATTTTACTTCACCGTCACGGTAAAGAAGATTGCCCATGCCATTTTTCCCTTTGAAGGTGAGCCTTAAAACATCCTCCGGACTTTTCAGCGATAGGAGGGTGAGGACATCATCAAATTTCATCCTGATTCCCATTGGTTATAATCCTGAAAATTATTAAAAAAAGATAGAGTTCTTAAAATAACATAAATTTTTCGGGATGTCAATTGTGTCAGATACATACAGGAAATGTCAATTGAGGATTTAAGAATACTTCAGTATAAATGTATACAAGTTTCATAAATTTAGCATTAAAATGTTTGAATTATGGCTATGCTATTATTCCTTTCCACCAGAGATTGACATGGGAGAAAGCCTTGTTATATAATTCCATTTCTGGCGGCGTAGCTCAGTTGGTGAGAGCATGCGGCTCATATCCGCAGAGTCGGGGGTTCAAATCCCTCCGCCGCCATTTTTTTTATGCCATACAGAAAATTTAAGGAGACAGTTAGAAAGAATTCTTTAATTTCCCGGGGGGATAGAATTCTTGTGGCCTTTTCCGGGGGACCGGATTCCACGGTTCTTCTCCATTTTCTTTTCCTCTTCACCGAAGAGTTGGATTATTCCTTAGGGGTGGCCCATTTTAATCACGGATTGAGGGGAGAAGCGGACCAGGAGGAAGAATTTTGCAGGCGAAGGGCCCGGGAATACGACCTTCCTTTTTTCTCAGCCAAGGAGGATGTAAGAGGATTTGCCAGGGAAAGGGGATTAAACCTTGAGGAGGCCGGCAGGCTCCTGAGGTATGAATTTCTGGACCGTTTAGCCAGGAAAGAGGGCTACAATAAAATCGCAACCGGCCACACCCTCTCCGATCAGGCCGAAACCCTTCTTTACAGAATGCTCAGGGGAGCCGGTGTCAGTGGTCTTTCCGGAATACCCCTCCTGCGGGAGGGAAGATACATAAGGCCCCTGCTTAATGTTTCCCGCAGGGAAATAATGGACTTTCTTAAAAGGGTGGGCATACCCTTCCTTGAAGACCCTTCCAACCAGGACCTTTCCTTTGACCGCAACTGGTTGCGGCACCAACTGCTCCCGGTTTTAAAGGAAAGGTTTCCCGGGATTGAGGAAACTCTGGCCAGGGAAGCGGACATCCTCTATCACGAGAACCTGTGGATTGAATCCTTGGTGGAGGGGGGAGTAGAGGAAAGGCTCAGGGGAAGGAGGCTGAAGGTTGAGGATTGGAACTCCCTGCCTCTGGGATTTAAAAGGAGAGTTTTAAGAGGTTTTTTGAGAAAGATGAGGGGGGACCTCAGGAGAATAAATTTTGACCACATTGACCATCTGGTTAATCTGAAGCCCGGAGAGGAATATTACATACCCGGAGGGGAAAGGGTTTTAAGGCAGAGTAGGTATTTCTTTTACCTTGGAAAAATTCCCGGATACAGGGAGCTTTACCTTGAGATTCCCCGCCCTGGAGAATACGAGGTGGAGGGGCTCTGGAAGATAAAACTCAGGGAATGGGAAGGTAATGCGGATTTTTCCGCAAGGGCCGTTGCCTACATCTCCGAGGCGGAACTTCCACTGGTTGTGAGGAACTGGAGACCCGGTGATAAATACACTCCTCTTGGCTCTGGCAGTCCCAGGAAAATATCCAGCATGTTCAACGCTGAGGGAATTCCCGGTCCTTTAAGGAAATTCATTCCTGTTTTTGAAAAGGGAGGGGAGGTAATCTGGGTTTATTCCCTACCGGTGGCTGAGAATTTTAAATTCACAGGTAAGGGTTTTGTGGTGGAAGTGATACCACTGCTTCCTGTCTTTGAGGGCCTGGTAGTTTAAACAGAGATTATGATTTCCTGGAAAAAGGGGAGGGTCAAGTTTAAAATATTATGGCATGCAGGTAGTGAGTGTAATCTATCTCTCCAGAATTTCCCTGGTGGTGCAGATGGGGGTGGTTTTAGTTCTTTTCCTGTTCTTCTTCACCGGCTGGTTGATAGTTAAAAGGTTTCTCATGAAGATATGGGCCCTCGCCTGGTTACTCGATTTTTTTGCCTTAGCAAGCGTTGCAGTCTCCACCTTTTTCCCTTACGGTGAATTAGCCAATAGAGCTTTTTATTTTCTGTATTCGGTGCTTAAAATATCCTTCATTTCTTTGTTAATTCTGGGCGTCCTTCTGATACTGGGATACGAGGAATTTAACAGATTTAAAAAATACTACCTGGGCTTTTCCCTGGTGTTTATGCTTATTTTCCTCTGGGTGATTTCCGCCTTTTCCCCGGCTCATCTACAGGGGGTAGTGGACATAGCCATAGGGACCATGGCCCTGAGCGCAGGTTTTAAGGGATTAACCAGGAATGTGGATCTTTATCCCCTGAAGTTCCTTTCTTCTGGTCTCGTTTTCTATGGAGCGGTTTTTTTGCATCACGGTTTTGTCATACTCCCCCTTTTCTGGGGGCGGAAGCCCCCACAATACATGGGACAGGTTTCCTTCATAGACGCTATAGTGGAACTCATTCTGGGCGTTGCAATTTTTTTTGAGCCACCAGACTTATTCTCTCAGGAAGTTCAGGCTTGTAAACCTCCAGTTGGAGGAGAACCAGCGTAAACTCCGGAGCCTGGTGGATATTGACCCCCTCACGGGACTTTACAATAGAAGGAAATTGAGGGAATACGCCAGCGAATTGCAGGGGGGAATTCTGGCCTTTATTGACATTGACGGATTCAGACAGATAAACGACCGGTGGGGACATGAAGTGGGGGATAATTACCTGAAGACCCTGGCGGAAAAATTAAAGGAATCTTTCCGCTACGAAGGGCTGTTCAGGATAGGAGGAGATGA
>JALVRF010000072.1 GCA_027025175.1 Candidatus Aminicenantota bacterium
ACTCTCCCCACTGCATTAAGAACCTGGCCGTAGTCGGCAAGGGAAAGGCCAAGGTCCTTCATCCTGGAGAGCCATCCTCCCGCCCCTGCAAGCCTCGCAGCATAACTCGTCCAGCGATATCGCTCCGCAGAAGGGCTAAGGCCTGCCCTTGCAGGGTTCAGGTCAACATAGACGCAGGCTGCAAGGGCGGCCCGCTCTCCCTCAAGCAATACGCTGGCGAAGCGGTCCCTGAAGCCATGTCCACGACGGCCAAGGCGAAGGTTTCTCCACTGAGCAAAGCGCTGAAATACCTCCTTGGCAAAGAAGGATATGTCAGAAAGACGACTCCTCCAGTAGGAGGAGGGGCGGGAAAGGACAGCGGCTGGGTTGCTGTAGAGGGCAAGGGCACGGCGAAGCGCCTCCTGGTCGCTGAGGGCCTCCTCGGGGTGGGTCCTTACTACAAGGTGTATGTGGTTTCCCATGATGGCGTAGGCAAGGAGGGAGAGGTTAAAGAGGGGAACGATGCGGCGAAGAAGGCGGAGGAAGTGTTCTTTTTCTGAGGGGAGAAGGTAGGGGAGTTCGTCGGCCATGTGGGTGAAGATGTGGTAGTGGGCGGTGGCTGAGGGGAATTTGATGTATGTGCGGGCCAGTCTTGCCATGGGGAAATTATATCATAATAGGGTCTGTCCCTAAAAAGAAAAAAATGGGGATTATAGGTTGAGTTCCATGAAGTGGGAGGGCTCTTCATGGTAGACGAAGGCTGAAAATCGGCAGCGCCTCTGGAATGTTTTTTCTATCACCGCTGCCAGCAAAATCAGAAAACCCAAAAGGGGAAGGAAAAGAACGGGCTTTTTAAAAACCTGCTTTCCAATCCATCCCAAAATGTATGTGTATGCGTAAATTCCCACGAGATAGAAAAACCAGAATATGTGAAGTTTGGCCTTTCCTGGAGCAGATGCCGAAACAAAGGGAAGTTTTCGGTATCCCACCAGGGAGAGGGTAAGGAGTATCTGCGAGACTACTAAAGCATAAATTGCCTGAAGAAAGGCGGCCAGAGGTCCCCAGAGGATGGAGAATAAAAGGAAAATGCCCAAGGCAGAGGGCAAATGGTGGATGAGAATCAGGGTTTTTCTTAACCCTAAAAGATAATCTTTCTTCTCCTTCTTCTCCGTAAGGCGAAAAATCCAGTTGCCCTGGGGAAAATATGGCAAAGAAATGGCTGCCCTTTCCCCCAGGATCACCAGGAGGAAGAAAAGATGCATGAATTGGAACAGGAAAATGTGGGAAAAGGAGCGGTGATAAAGAAGTCTCGCTATTTTAACAGAGAAAAGTCCCACGGGAACGGATATGTAGGCGAAGAAAAGGAGGCGATGTCTGGGACTTGAGGCAAATACATTTCTGACGAATTGATAAACAGCCCTCTGGAGAGGCCGTGGGAAAAACATTCTCAAAATACCAGAAAATGCCTCCTTCTTTTCCTTAGCCTTATACTCCCCTGCTCTCTTTCCCTTTATCTGAAGAGAGTAAAAAATCCAGTATTCCGCAATGAAAATCGCAAAAAGAAACGCCAAGGAAATTATGGCAAGGAAGAATGGTCTGTGAAAAGCCTTGGGGTTTATCCCTGAAATGGCTTCGTAAACCCCCGTAAACCATAAAAGAGGAATTCTCAAAAACCTACCTTCCCTCACCCCTTCTAAGCTCAGGCCCGCAGCCAACCTGTCCATTATCCCCAGAACCGAGAGGAAGAAAATGAAAAGCCCGCTCTGGAAATAAACAGCAAACCTGCTGGAGTTTTTCCCGAGCATCAGGGTAAAAAACCCGCTCAGGCTGAGGACTGAGAGGAATACGAAAAGGTTCAGGGCGAAAACACTCGCGCCGTGAGCAAAGGAAAATTTAAGAAAGAGCCAAAGGGAATTTCCGTAAACCTTGGCTCTTCCCAGACCGAAGAGCGGGGAGGAGAAAACGGCCATGGAAAAAGAGAAAAGTCCCACGAAACCAAAAAGGCTCAGGGATTTGGCCAGGAAAATGGAAAGGGAGGATATGGGAAGATAAGAGAGGTTTTGGGCATCCCTCCTGCTGAGGAAAAGTTCCCTCCAATGCAGGAGGGAAACTATCCCCATGATTGCACCGCAGAGCCCAAGGAAATAGAAATTTTCCCTCCAGGATGTGTCCATGGCCCATGCCCTGTAGGGGAGAAGAAGGGGAGCCACCACATATTTCAAATTCTCCCAGTAGGCTATAGCACCGCTTACAACCGCCAGAATGCTTAAAAGGGAAACGAACTTTGCCGTGGCAGCCTCACCATAGGGAAGGGTTTCGTTTTCAAAAAATTGGGAAAAGAAATGGGAGACCAGAAGTTTAAGTTTCTCCACCTTTCAAAACTCCAAGGATTTCCTCAGCCACCCTATAGGGATTTTCCTCAACCACCAGTTCCTTGAAAACACCCTCCAGGCTTTCCTGATGACGGAGTTCCTTGAGCCTTGCTACCCCCTCGTCTGCGAGAATGAGGCCGCGGTTTATTATTATTACCCTGGAGCATATCTTCTCCACAACTTCAAGAATGTGGGAAGCGTAGAGCAATATTTTCCCTTCCCGGGAAAGGAGCTTTAGCAGCGCCTTTATAATCAGCACGGTAAAGGAGTCAAGTCCTGAAAGGGGCTCGTCCAGAAGAAGAATCTGGGGATTGTGAAGCAGGGCTGAGGAAATAAGAACTTTCTGCTTCATGCCCTTGGAATAACTGCTTATGGGAAGGTGCATCTTTTCCCCAAGGCCCAGAAGATAAAGAAGTTCCTTGGCCCTGGTTTCGCTCTCCTGACCCATTCCCCTTAGTCTCCCCACGAATACTAAATATTCGTAACCGCTCATGTGGGGATAAAGTTCGGCGTTTTCCGGCACATATCCAATGGAGTTGCGGTAGGAATAAATGTCCTCCCAGATTTCCTTCCCGTTCAGGAAAACCCTGCCTTCACTGGGCTTTAGAAGACTGGCAAGGATTTTCATGGTGGTGGTTTTCCCTGCACCGTTGGGACCAAGAAGACCCACAATTTCCCCTGCCCTTGCGGCAAAACTTACTCCCCTCAGAGCCTTAACTGGCCCGTAATTCTTGACCAGACCTTCTGCCTTTAGCTCAATCACCGGGTTATTATAACAAATTAAGAAAACAAAATCTGAAGGATAACACAAATCAGAAAATAGAAAAGAAAGACCAAAAGGAGAAGTCTCGCATATTTTAAAGTTTTTGGGGTTAAATTAAAGGATTTAAATTGAAGTCCCCTTTGAAAAACAAATACCCAGAGAAGGGGAATTAAAAATCCGGTAAAATTCCACCACATCCAGGAAACGCTGTTTTTAAAAAACAGCCAGAGCAAAAGGTTTGCGAAAATACCAATCCAGAATCCCTGAATAACCCTTTTAGTCTTGAGTCCCCTGAGGGTCACTGCCATCAGGAAAACAGCCAGGATGGGGCCGTAGAAAAGGGAGCCCACCATGTTCACCAGTTCAATTACAGTTTTAGAGCTTCCCATAAAGAGGAAGGCAGAGCCTATAGCAAAACCACCCCAGGCAACCGTAAGGAGCCTGAGGACCTTCATCTTTTCCCCGCCCTTCAATTTAACCCTTTGCTTGAGGAAATCCTCCCAGGTTATAGCGCTTAGGGAGTTCAGGGCGCTGTCTGCGGAGGACATGGTGGCAGCGAAGATGCCGGAAACCATGAGCCCTTTAAGACCTGCCGGGAAAAATTTAACTATGAAAATTGGGACGAGAAAATCCGGAGGTTTTCCCTTCAGGGAAGCCATAAAATCCGGATGGACCTTCAAAAAAGGAATGAGCAGAAGCCCAAAGAAGAGGTAAATTAAAGTTACCGGAAACCTCAAAAGCCCGTTCAAAACCAGGGCCTTCTGGGATTCCTCCAGCGTGGATGTGGTAAGCAGCCTCTGGGCCTGGGACTGGTCGCATCCGTAATAGGAAAGGTAAAGAAAGAAGCCACCCAGGAGCATGGGCCAGAACCCATAGGTTTCGCCTCCTCTCAGCCCAAAGTCCTTGAACCTCAGAACCTGAAGCCTGGCCGGGTCGGAAATGTGAAAACCAAAATCCCCTAAGAAAAAGAGCACAAACCCTATGGAAAATATTATCCCTGCAAGGAAAATGAAAAACTGGATTATGTCCGAATATATGTCCGCCTTTATTCCTCCCATGGTGGTATAAATAAGGGTGACGAGGCCTGTTATCAGTATGGTATAGGAAAGGGGAAGGGAAAGGCATACCGAGGCCACCACAGAAGTGGCGAAGAAGACCACACCGGTGGCAAGACCGCGGCTTGCGAGAAAAACTAAGCTCAGGGTTTTTCTGGCTTCCCGACCTAACCTCCTTTCAAGAACCCCGTAAATGCTCACCACCCCTTCCCTGTGATAAACAGGAACCAGAAGGGCAAGGAGCCCCACCATGGCTAAGGGAACTGCCAGTTCGTACTGGAGCCAGAAAATTCCCCCACCCTTTTTCAGGGCAACAAAGGCAGGGGCTCCGATGAGGCTTATGGCACTGATTTGGGTGGATACTATGGAAAGGGCCACCTGCCAGGGTCTTATGGCCCGTCCCCCCAGGTAATAATCCCTCTCCCCTTTCTGGGCCTTTCCCAAGTAAAAGCCCAGACCTATCATGAAGAGCAGGTAAAAGACCAGAACGAACCAGTCCCAAAAGCCCATATTTAAATTTTAGCAGGCAGGCTTTTTATTCCACAAAAATCTCCCCTGATATCTTGACCCCACGAACTAAGGTATTGGTTACCGTGCCGTATTTCATGCAAAGGGAAAGGAGTTTTTCCAGTTTTTCCTCAGGCTCAGGGCTTCTGAACCTCACTGAGTATTTTATTTGCGATATCCTGGGTGGACTTTCCAGCCTTATCCCTTCCACCTCAATCTCAAATCCCTCTATCCTAAGGTGCATCTGCCTGGAAATGCTGTTTATATTTGTGGCAAGGCATGTGCCAAAAGCCGCCAGCAGAGTCTCTGCTGCATTGAAACCGGCGGAAGAATCCCCTCTTGCAGCCCCTAAGCTTATTTTAAAACCATGGCTTCGGGCAACGACCCTTTCCTTTCCCAAGGAACTTACAACAACTTTATATTTTCTCACGCGGAAAATTTAAACCCTCAATCCAGATTTTTCAAGTCTTCAATTATTTTATCCAGCACTTTCCTGAAAACCTCTTCCTCGTAGGAAAGACCCGGGGTTTTTTCTATTCCAAAGTCCTCGTCCAGAACATAATGCCTTACTATCTTATCCCCGAGACCATAATTTTTAAGGGTTCTGGATATGCACCGCAGTTTACATCCATCAATTACTATGACTCCATCATCCTCAAAGAATTTATCCTTGGCCGGAGAAGAATCTCCGCTGAGGGCCGGAAGACACCTGATATTGATATTGGGAAACCTCCTGTCCAGTTCAATGGCAAGGCGGGCAGACATCTGCCCCACATTGGACCTCCCCATATAACCTACCACAGCATAGTTTTTCATTTTTTGCCTCCCTTTAAGGAATTTAGTCTCTTTTCAAGTTGTTTTTTCCTTATCTGGAGATTTTCCCTTTCCTTTTCCAGGGATAAAATCCTCTCCTCTATTTCCTTA
>JALVRF010000073.1:0-3542 GCA_027025175.1 Candidatus Aminicenantota bacterium
TTCCTGGCAGGTGAAATAGCCGCTGCTTTCATAAAAGGGGTTCAATCAAGAAAGGCGATTGCATGCGTAAAACATTACACTGCTAACAATCAGGAATGGGAAAGAACCAGAGTGGATGTAATAGTGAGCGAAAGGGCTCTCCAGGAAATTTACACCCCTGCCTTCAGGGCCGCTGTCCAAAAGGGAGGAGCCTTATGCGTAATGGCTGCCTACAACAAGGTAAATGGAGAATACTGCAGCGAAAACAAACACCTGCTCCTGGACCTGTTAAAGGGAGAGATGCATTTCAAAGGATTCGTAGTCTCAGATTGGGGAGCCACTCACAGCACGGTCAAAGCCGCTCTCAGCGGGCTTGATATTGAAATGCCCTACGGAGTCCACTTCGGCAAGAAACTTTTAGAGGCTGTCAAAGAAGGTAAAGTTCCAGAAAAGGTAATAGATGACAAAGTAAGAAGGATTTTGTATGCCATGTTTGTCTCCGGCCTATTTGACGAAAAGGAAAGTCCTCCTGCAGTGGACTGGAAAAAACACGCACTTCTCGCAAGGAAGGTGGCCTCGGAGTCCATGGTTCTTTTGAAAAACAATGGCATATTACCTTTTCGCCTGGATAAAATTCATTCAATAGCCCTCATAGGACCCAATGCAAAATATCCCATGACCGGAGGAGGGGGAAGCGCCATGGTAACCCCTCCCTATTCTGTATCACCTTTAGAAGCCTTTAAAAAACTTGAGAAAACCGGGATAAAGGTCTTTTACGTTCCGGGAACGGAAATTTACGGGGATGTGCTACCGGTGGAAAGCAAATACCTGAAATACAAAGACAGGTCAGGCCTTCTTGGAGAATATTACAACAACCCCGATCTTCAGGGAGAACCGATTTTAAAAAGACTGGACCAGATGCTGTACTTTCACTGGTCCTACGAACTGCCTGATCCGCGGTTAGAGAAGGGAAACCAGCATCACAGAGTTTCTATAAGATGGAAAGGGTTCCTCCTTCCCCCAGCCACGGGAACATACACTCTCAAATTTCTGTGTGACGGAGGCGTCAGGGTTTATGTTGATAAAAAACTGGTTTTAAACTCATGGGACGAGAATAACAGAAAAAGGAGAGTAATTCTGAGAAAGGCCCGGGTTGAACTGGAAGCAGGGAAGAAAACCCCTATAAAAATTGAATATTCTTCCTACCCGGGAATCTCAGAATTCAAATTTGCCTGGGAAGTTCCAGGGGAAAATCTCCAGGATGAGGCCGTTAAACTGGCCAAAAAGGCGGATGTTGTCGTATTCATAGGCGGATTATCCCCTCATTTTGAAACCGAAAGTCACGACAGGGAAACCATGGACATACCCAATCAGAGCAGACTTATAAAAAGACTCTCAAAGGTTAATCCCAATCTGGTTGTCGTTTTGATTAGTGGAAGTCCTGTTACGGTAAGCGATTGGATAAATAGGGTCGCTGCAGCAGTTGAAGCATGGTACCCGGGACAGGAAGAGGGCAATGCCCTTCTTGATGTTCTTACCGGGAAAGTAAATCCTTCGGGAAAACTCCCTTTCTCGTGGTACGCATCGGGTAAGGACTGCCCGGGACTTAAAGGTTACAAAAGCCAGGACCTTAAAGCCCGGTATCAGGAAGGAATATTCGTGGGTTATAGGTACCTTGTCACTAAAGGGATAAAACCTGCCTTCCCCTTTGGGCACGGGCTTTCCTATACGAGATTCGAATATTCAGACCTGGAAATTAAAGGAAATTCAAAGGGTTTAATGGTTAAATTCACCGTAAAAAACTCCGGAAGCCTCCCGGGAAAAGAAGTAGCACAGGTATATGTCTCTGCTCCTCGCGATGGGGTGCCTCGCCCGGCCATGGAACTTAAGGCTTTCAAAAAGATCAGTCTGGAACCCGGACATAAGACCAGGGTCTCCCTTTTCATACCCATGCGCTCACTGATGTATTTTGATCCCCGAAAAGGCCAATGGAGCCTTACCCATGGCACCTATACTATTCTGGTGGGAAGTTCTTCCGAAGACATACGCCTCAAGGGAACCGTAAATATTTAAAACTTCACCCGGAGTGGATGAAGGAAGGAATAAAACCAGATTAAATCGCTATTCTGATATAATTTCTGCTCATGGGTTATGTATTTTTATCCTTATCCCTGCTCTCCTCGCTGACCATAGCAGTAATTCTCAAGGTTTTTGAGTTGAAAAACTACGACAGGGTCGTGGTTATAGCCTCCAATTACATAACCGCCACGGCTCTGGGTTTCGCCTTGTCAAGGCCATCGGATATGGGAAGGGGTGTAATTCCCTTTGCGGTGATTACCGGCCTGCTTTTCTTCTCAACCTTCGTGGTCTATAGTTTCGTTATAAAAAAGGACGGGATTGCCCCGGCGGTAACCTTCGGAAGAATATCCATGGCGATTCCCGTAATAGTTTCCATAATCTTCTGGGGAGAGCGGCCTGGAATCTTGAACTGGCTTGGTCTTGGTGCGGTTTTCTGGGTAGTATTAACCTGGGAGGGGAAAATCAACCGTTTGTCTTCCTCGCTTCTTGCTCTTTTCTTACTCTCAGGCTCCATAAGCACCTCCATGAAATTCTTTAAGGTGAAATTCCCCATGGTGGACGAGGGAAAATTCCTGGTGTTCCTTTTTGCCTCGGCCCTGGTCTGGAGCTGGGCATACATTTTTATCACTGAAAGAAAGGTAAAACTTCCATTCCTGCTGGGAGGACTATTTATTGGCATACCGAATTTCTTTTCAAGTTACTTCCTATTGAAAGCCTTATCTGAAGTCCCCGCTTACATAAGTTTCCCCTTTATATCCGTTAATTTAATCGTTCTCTCCTCTCTGGCTGGCTATATGATTTTTTCGGAAAAACTGAGCCGAAGAAAACTTCTTCTAATAATCCTGGCCGCTGCAGGAGTTGGTCTATTATCGGTGTGAGGTCTTTTCTTGTTTGATAAGGAACCTATCAAAGAACTCCGAGGCTCTAAGATAAGCCCTGTACCAGTTCCTCCACAGGAGGAAATCGTGAACTTCATCGGGAAAAATCAGGGTTTCCACATGCGCTCTTCCAAGCTTCCTCAACCTCTGGACCAGGTCTGTGGTCTGAATAAAGTCAACATTCCTGTCGTCGTCTCCGTGGATGAAAAGAACCGGCGAGGTCCAGAATTCCAGATTCGCCGCCGGTGAGGAAAGATAGGCCATGCGAAGTTTCTCCTTTCCCTCTATTCCCCAGTCCTCTGGTCCCCTCATCATACCCCTCCATGACCAGTCGTGAACTCCATGGAAGTCCACCCCGGCAGCGAAAAGGTCCGAATCCCTGGCAAGCCCAAGGGCGGTCAGATATCCTCCGTAAGAGCCGCCCCAGAGTCCGATTCTGAGAGGATCCACATAGGGTAGCCTCTGAAGGTATTTTGCAGCGGCAATTATGTCCTGATACTCAGAAGCTCCAGCAGGTCCCTGGCCAGGAGCGGTTCTGAATCTGGCCCCATATCCGATTCCAGAACGATAATTCACCGACAGAACCACATAACCCCTGGATACCAT
>JALVRF010000073.1:3642-5579 GCA_027025175.1 Candidatus Aminicenantota bacterium
AGGGCTGCTATCCCTGCTCACATCGGGAAGCAACCATTTTATTTTCCGGGTGGCCAGTTCGTATACTCCAATGAAACTGTGGTCCCTGCGATAACTTACGAAGGCTATTTTACTGCCGTCAGGAGACCAGCGAAGGCTGAAGGTTCTTCCCCTGGTAGTAAAAAGCGGCCGGGCCTTTTCCCCTTCCTCCAATTTTGAGATGTAAACGGTGCCTCGGTTTCTAAAAATTACCCATTCCCCGTCCGGGGAAACTTCTGGCCCTGTTCCCTCCCCAATTTTCCAGACTTTGCCGTCTCTAACCCTCACGGCCCAGACCTCCCGCCTGGGCATCTTAGGGAAACTGGCAGGATTGGGAATTTCCCCTTCCCTGTTGGGATCCCCTCCCCTTACAAAAACTATGAGGCTTCCGTCAGGGGTAAATCTTAAATACCGAATTTCCTGACCATCGTCCTCGGCGTAAGAGGTCACCTTCCTGGGGAGAAAACCTGGAGCATCCGCCACCCAGATGTTTCTCCTTCCCATATCGTTGAAGACCCACGCTATTCTGTCACGGGATTTTGCCACGATGAGATGGGAGGGAAACGGGACCTTTAATATGTCCTTCAAGGCAAAAGGAAAAACCAGATAGGATGAAAGGATAAAACCGATTAAAAAATAAATAGGTTTGCCTTTCCTCATCTTTCACCTCCAGGAAAATTTTAGAACCGAAAAGAAAGGAAGTAAACCAAAATGGAAAAAATAAAAAAGGGGGAGGAAAACCTCCCCCTGATTCCGTGCGAGGTATTTATTTAAAACTCACACGTCCAGAATCTTACCTGGTCTCTCTGGCTTCTTCAATTCTGAGAGTCCTTCCCAGAAATTCCTTTCTGTTAAGAGCCTTGAGCACTTCCTGAGCTTCCTCAGAATTGCTCATCTCAACGAAACCGAAGCCTCTGCGACCGATAACTCTGGCGCTTTTTACCTCTCCGTAATGAGAAAAGAGGTCAAAAAGCTCCTGATCCGTGGCGGAATAACTTAGATTCCCCACATAAAGTTTCGAGTTGCGCACATCGTACCTCCGACTTATATTATGGAAACAACTTTCCCTGAGAAGTTCCGGATTTCAAAACTCCCACCGTGAAAATCCTTCCACATGTATAGTATACCACAGGGTCAAAATTTTTCTTTGAAAATCCTTCGTTTTCCCCTATAATCCAGAATCGTAAGGAGGTAAAATGAGAAAAAACCCTTTGCCTTTGATTTTGACATTGGTTTTTCTCCTTTTTTCATGGATTAACCTACAGGCTGGAACCACATGGGCCAGGGCATACGGAAAAAACAAACGGGAATCGGCCAATTCTGTAGCCGTGACCACAGACGGGGGATTCGTGGTTGCTGGATGGACCCAATCCTTTGGAAAGGGAAATTCCGACTTCTGGGTTATAAAACTTGATGCCCATGGAAACATAATCTGGGAGAAAACTTACGGAAAAAGGGGAAGGGAAAAGGCGAACTGTATTATACAGACCAAGGACGGAGGGTTTATTGTAGCAGGAGAGACGACTTCTTATCCCAGATATCTCATAAATATCTGGGTACTTAAACTGGACCAGCATGGAAACATCGTATGGCAGAAAAGTTATGGGGGCCCTGGAAACGAAATCCCGGATTCCATTATAGACACCGCAGATGGGGGATACTTAATCTCCGGCACCATCCATAGACTAAATACAGGGAGATTCAAACACAGGGATTTTCTCCTAATTAAAATAGACAAAAACGGCAGGGTCCAGTGGCAGAAGGCTTACGGAGGAAAGGGAGACGAGGAAGGGCATGCTGTGGTGCAAACCTCAGATGGAGGTTTTGCCGTTGTGGGAAGTAGCACATCCTTTTCAAAGGATTGGGGAGACTTCTGGGTTCTGAAAACGGACAAAATGGGAAACCCCCAATGGGAAATG
>JALVRF010000074.1 GCA_027025175.1 Candidatus Aminicenantota bacterium
CTTGACCTTGTTATCTGGAGAATGCCCACATCCACCACTGCTATGGTGGCCTCAAAATCCCCTTTCCCCTTAACCTTTATTTTCAGTTCCCTGCCTGGTTTTATTTCCTGGGGAACCTCAAGTCTGATGGGGAGGAGAAGTCTTCTGGGCTTTATCCTTACCCTCTTGACCCCGAAGGCTCTTTCTACAAGGTAATTTTTGGAGGAGCGGATGAGAAGTGCCGAGACATAAACATCGGGAAGTCCCTCGGGAAGGCGGAATTTCCATTTGGCAGTTTCCCCCTTGGCTTCCTTCAATTCCTGCTTGAGGACCCCGTGAAGTTCCAGGGTCCAGAGGATTTTTCCCTCAAAGGGAAGTTTGACCTGGGCCTCTATCTCGTCCCCCTCGTCCCCCTCTTCCCTGGACAATCTTATGACCAGAGCCTGGGGAGAAGGTGGCCTATCCGCGGTGAAGAACCATCCCCAACCAGGGATTATGATCTGGGTGGTTTCCCCGCTCTGAGGCTCCTGAACCTCCACCATGTAATCGTAGTAACTATCCGAAGGGGTAAAGGCCAAGGAGAATTTTCCATCCTTTGCCTGAACAGATCCCCTTTCCACAGGTTCCCTTATGAGCCTGCTGCTCCACCCGTATTCCTCTTCGTATGAGGAATAGGTGTAAGCATATGAAAGGCGGTAAATAGTATAGGTGAGAGGAAGGTCTTTTCTGGCCAACCGGCAATCCGGGGATACGATAATCCCTTCAACATCCACGGGATTTCCTTCAATCACCCTGGATGTGCGGGTTTTTAGGCCTATGTAAAAATCCCTCAGGTGATAAATCTTTGAGGAATATCCGTGGGTGACCCTTCCGCTTCCTCCCTCACTGACCGAAACGATGATACCTGTCTTAAGGGGAAGGGAGAGAGAAATTGAAGGTGTGTGAAGGGAAAATTCCACTTTTCCCTTTTCATCCAGGGTTCCCTCCTGTTTTTCGCTGAAGGAATACCTTTTCTGAACTTCCGGTGAGGGGCCAAAGGTGAAGTCCGGATAAACTGGACATTTCAGGTGTGTTTCTCTCAGGAATATTCCTGCTTCCCACCTCTGGCCTGCAGCAGGGGCGCCGAAAAGGTATTCCGAGGATATTTCAGCCTTTCCGGGGAGTTTGTCCGGCATTTTTATCCTGACCCTCATCCTTTCAGGAACAAACTCCTCTATGTGGATGGGCCTGAATGTCACCTGTTTCCCGCCCACTTCAGCCTTCAATCTATAGACTCCTGTGGGAGAGGTTTTCACTGTCAGAAAGGAGAAGGTAGCCAGGCCCGAGGCGTCGGTTTTGGAACTCAGGCGGAGAAATTCCTTGCCCTTAGGATCTATTACGATCACTGAAACCGGAAGGGAAACCCCTTTATAACTTCCCCTTTTTCTCAAAAGAAGAGCGAAATTTACCCTTTCCCCTGGTCTGTAAAGTTCCCTTTCAGGATAAAGATAAGCGGAAAACTCCCCGGTTGGTTCTACTCCTGATGTATTAAAATTGGTAAGGGAAATGGTGGAGGATGGTATGTGGAGATATGTCCAGTCCTTATCCTTTCTGGCGAAGACGAAAAACGCCCTTCTTCGGGAGGGATTCTTAATGGAACAGAACCCGGCCCCGGAGGAAATGCATGAGCCAACCAGGAAGTTCTTTTTATCCCTTACCTCCACCCTCACTCCGGAGACCGGCTTCAGGGAGGATGAATCCAGGGTCCAGATGAAAATTTCCTCCCGGGATTTCTTTACCACAAGGGATAGGTCTGAAATTACCAGTTGCATACTGGTTCTGAGAGTGTCTCCATCTCGTCCCTCCCCTGAGGCTTTTAAGATGTAAACTCCGGGGGACTGTTCCTTTATCATTTCGGATAGGTCCAGCCAGTTTATACCTTCCTTTGGCTTGAGTTTCATCTTTTTGACCGGTTCGCCAAAATCCTCAATTCCCCAATCCTCTGCATCGTAAAGGGAATACCAGAAGAGGGAGTTGGTGGGAGGGATAAAATAAAGGGAAAGTTTCAGGTTTTTGACTCCCTCCACCTTCAGGGGAATTTTTAACCCTGCGTTCCTTCCCAGATATTTACCCTGATATAAGAATTTCAGCCTTGACTTCCTGCCGGGGACGGTGAGCTCTGTTTCGTAATCCCTTTTCAGTACGAAGCCGTTTTTGTCCCTGAGCCCTGCCAGAACCTTAAGTTTCACCGAAAGGCCAGGGACCAGATCATCGCTGTTTATGAATATGAACCCCCCTGATGAAAAGGCGGAAAAATTTATTGGAGGAGAGAAAACAATGAAGGGGGTCGGGTCAATGCCTGTAAGGTCCACATTCCCTCCCGGGGAGGAGAGTTTGACCGATAGGGAAAAACCTTCCTCAGTTTCCTTTATCTTCACCGCCTCCACCATCATGTAATCTGTGGCCTTTTCAACGGGAAGGGAAAGGGAAGTGGTTTTAGACAGGGGACCCAGAGATGAGGGAAGGCCCTTTTTTATTTTTATTCTGAGTTTTACTGGAGGTGAAACTGCCAGGGTAAGAAAAACATCTTCCCCTTTGCGGGTAAATCCCAGAATTTCAACCGGGTTACCATGTTGGTCTGTGACTTCAATGTATTTTACGGCTTGTCCTGGGGAGATTTTACCGTTAAACCTTATCCTGATCCGGGTTCTGGCCCCTGCAAGGACCACGCTGGCTCCTAAAACCTTAAGTTCAGGGAGTTTAAAGGTAAATTCCTGGGGTGAAGTTTTGAACTCCTTTCCCCTGATGGGTACGGCTTTTATTCTCAGGGTGTAAGTTTTTCCCGGTTTAAAGGCTGCCTCTGCTCGGAGAACAAAGACAGAGGAAGAGACCCATGTTCCGGAAAGGGGAACTTCTGGAAGAATCTCTATGTATTTTTTCAGTTCTTCTGGCCTAAAACTCAGGCCCTTAACGGTGGGAAATTCCCTTGAGAAGGAAAGGGTTAATCTCTCAGGCATAAAGGAGAGACTCCCCGAGGGAAGGAGTTTGACTTCAACCCTCTGGGGTGTTTTTACCGGGACCTTCTTTGTTTCCTTTCCACAATAGAAAAGTGTAAAAGCCGCGAGTAAGAAAAAGGTAATCTTTTTCATTTATCCCTCCTCCATTTAAATTGAGAAAAATAGGCCAACATAGGCCCTGTAATAGGGTTTTTCCCCTAAGGAAAACCTTCTTATGTCTATTCTCATTTTAAGTAGCATGGGCGCAATGTTGAACTTAATCCCTGCTCCGGTGCTTGTGAAAAAGGAGGTGGAGGTAATCCTGGTGAGGGTCAATTTTTCCGAATCCCCTGTATCTATCCCCACCCCTACGGAAAAATAAGGATGAATTCCCCCCAGCCCTATTCCCACCTCACCGTTGAGGGAAATCTGTTTTTCACTTCTGCCGAAGAATTTTGAGCCCTCAATTTCAACCCTCGTAAAGGGAAAAAAGGACAGGGAGGCGAAAACCCCGTAGGTTCCACCGCGGTTATTGGAGGCCTGCCCTACAAATCCCCCCAGATCAAATCCCCACACAAAGGGCAGAAAAAAGATAAAAACCACAAACCTCCTCATCCTTTTATTTTATGCCCCCTTAGAACGAATTACAACGGAAATTTAAAAGGAATCCACCCCTGATATTTCCTTTCCCTTGGGGAAGGTCAACTTAAATTTCAGGTTTATTTTCTTTTCCCTTCCGGCCTTTATCCTGAGTTTCCAGAAGCCAATTTTATCCCTGTTTACGGAGATGGGCGGCAGAAACATCTGGGCCTTCAATTTAATCTCCCTGTCCACGGGATATGGTATAGGAATATAAACATGAACCTCCCTTTCCTTTTCGCCTCCGTTGATAACGTTGACTTCCCTTTCTATGAGAATCCCGCTTTTCATGATCCCCTGATTCCTTTCCAGGGTTTTTCTTCTGTATTTGACCTTGAAATTGGGGTCCACAGCCAGGGTAAGGGTTAGTTTCTGATTTTCAGCCACAGAGGGAAGACTGTCCGCTCTGGTAAAGACCCCGTCAATGAAATAAAGAACCCGGGCTGAGGGAAGGTGAAATCCCGTATTGTTCTCACCCCTGAAGACCACAAATACCCTGGTGGAAACCGCAGGATAGACCTCCCAGGTTATTTTCCCATCCAGGGCCTTAGAGAAAATTTTCAGATTGTTTTCCCCGAATTTAAGGGCATTTTTTCCAAGATATACAGTTCTGTAAACGCCTGAGGTTCTTGCAATGGCCTCAGGCCTTCTTCCTATAGATAAAGGGGAAATTCCCATGGCCACCTTCATCTTCGGCCTTCCCTTTACCGGGTAGGTTTTCTTTAAGTATATTTCCCACCTTTTCTGCCTCGGGAGGGGAATATAAAAGGAAGGTCTTTCAGGAAGGAGAAGGGTCTCTCCCCTTATGTCCACGGGAAGAAAAGAGGTGATCCTTGAAAAAGCCTCCATGGTTACCTTAGAGGCATTAAGGGACACATTTACCCGGTAAAAAAAGCGGTATGAAATGGAGGCCGTGTTAAAGGAAAGGAAAACCGAATCCCCGGGATTTGCCCTGACCTCCACGAATTTGGCCCTTTCCACCCTGGACTTTATCCTTTTCCACCTCTTTCTGGCCAGTTCCAGCCTGGGCTTCAGATTTTCCCTTTCCTTTTTCAGTTTTTCTATTTCCTCCCTGATAGAGGAAACCCTGGAGGAAAATTTCTCAAGGAGTTTTTCCCAGCCTGTAACGGGTTTTTGGGAAAAACTGGTGGATAGGTTTTTAAGGGCCTCTGAATAGAAGGCATGGCGGGTATAAAGGGATTCCATTCGGGCCTTGAGGGAATTGTCCTTGACCCTTAATTTCTGAAATTCTTCTTTAATTTTCAGTGCTCTTTCCGGAATCTGAGGATTTAGACCTTCTTCAATGGAAAAATCAGGATGGGAGCAAATTATCTCACTGGCATCCGCAGGAAGGGGGCCGAAACTCACTTTGCCATGAGCGTCGGCCTTTTTAACGTAATAAACCCTGGCTCCCCCCGGGTATATCTCCACCTTTCTTGCTGTGACAAAACCTGCCACAAGCCATGAAACCATCCATAAGAAAAAAGCAATTTTTTTCATAACCTCCTCCTTCGGTATAATTTTAGCCGATTTTCCTTTACTTACATAATTTAACTTCTCGGGAGGAGAGATGAAGAAATTTTTGATTTTTCTCCTGCTACTGGGCGCGGGTTTTTCCTATCACCTTTCAGGAAGAATAACGGACCAGGAGGGCAGGCCTCTAAGGGCTGGTATAGTTCTCCTCAGGCCGGAAGGCTCTTCCCATTTCGTTAAATCCGAACTCAACGAAAAGGGAGAATTCTTTTTCAGAAATCTTTCCCCGGGAATTTATCACTTTAAAATAAGCATCTTCAGTGCGGAGAAGTTGAAAAGGAAGATAGAACTTAACCGTGACATGGACCTGAGCCTTCGGGTTCGCCTTACTGCTCTTGACAGGGCCCTTATTTTCACCAGGGAACTTTCCGACATTGCCTGGG
>JALVRF010000075.1 GCA_027025175.1 Candidatus Aminicenantota bacterium
TCTTGGAAAATTTATATGCTAGGAATTGTATTGTACACCATTGGATACCATGTATACAAAACTGCAGAAGAGTTTTGTAGCCCAGGGCTGGAAGGTGACAGAAAGGGTCTGTCCCTAAAACGGTCTCTAAGGCGAAGCCAAATTAATGGGGTTTCCGGCTAACGGTTAATGCGTTTCCGTTTCTGGATAAAGGAACTATTCAATCCCTGGAGCGCTCAACTCAGACTCCCAGGGGAGATCAGAATAAAAGGTGCCTTTTCTTATGCTATCAATCTCTTCTTCAAGACTTTTAATTTCCTTTTCAAAATTAGCACCTTCCATCTTCGCCAATGTCTTTAAGAAGGCTATCTGTGCCTGTCTTGCCCGTATTTCTGAGTCCTTTGTATGGGGAAGTCCTTTTTTCCCCTCTTTAATATGGTAGGTCTCGTGGATGATAAAGGAGGCTATGGCATATTTGTCAAAAAATATAGCCCAATATGGTGGAAATATTATCCTGTCCTTTAAAGCCCTTGCCAGAGTCAGAGGACTTCGCATTAGGGAAAAAACCTCTGAGTCTTTCTCCCTTATTTCTTTTACATTTTCTTTGACCAATCGGAAAAATTCAGGGGTTTTCTCCTTCATCAGTGCTAATGCCTCCCTGATGAGTTCTAAATTGTACCGATACCCCGAAACTTTTATCCCGTAAATAAATCTTACCGGCATAGCACCTCCTTAATTGATTTTTGTGGGATTTTTTGGGTCATTGACATTGGACTGGCTTGAAATTTCCTCCCCCTATATTTTATCGCAAAACCAGTTTTCCCCGCAATATGAGGGGGAAGACTGGGGTTTAGTCCGGTTAATTTATCTCATATCTTCCGAATAAATTTTGCCAAGTGAGCTTGTGGTTTTTAAAAGGCAATCTTACGCTGGAGAAAAATAGAACCGGCTAATCCCTTGCCAGGAGTTTATCTTCCAGTTCTTCTATCCTTTCCCTGAGTTTTTTGAATCTGCACCGGATGGCCCCGAGGGATTTCAACTTGCTAAGGCTTATTTCCCTGCTATCTCCCATTTCTTTGTCAAGCACCCTGGTGGGCAGAATGTAAAACTCCCACTGTCCCAATTCCATGGGATTGAGGGTCTCCGGGATTCTGTGGGCAAGAAGGCAGAAAATGTAAACATCTGCCTGCCTTTTAACCTCCTTTTGGTATTTGCCCGTTTTTTCGTCCCAGTATCTGGTTTTCCTTATGGAAAATCGGATGTGCGAAAACTTCCTTTGATGCCAGGTCTGGATGTAAGCAGCGGATTTTACTTCTATTTTAAGTCCCCTTTTTGTAATTAAATCAAATGGCCTCCATTCCGTTCTTATCCCGTGGTCTAACCCCAGGGCTTTTGCAACGATGTATTCTGCCAGGATGCCCCTTACCGTATTTCCCACGAGGTCAGAAAAGGCCCAGCTCCAGAAGTCCTTGAGGGAGAAATCAAGGGGTTTAAAATTGTATGTAAAAGGCTCTTCTCCGTTCTTTTTAAATTTAAAAGGAGGGGAAAGGTCCTTCGCCTCTGGCCAGTTCTCTATGCCCCGGGGAGTAAGGCAGATAGCATAAGGCCTTATGTATTTGTCGGGCAAAGGTTTTCCCGAGGATTTTAAAATGAGGGTGTTTAAGGGCCTGGGAACCTGGAGTCTTTTCAGGGACTTGAAGGCGTATTCCGTCCGTTTTTCCTTTTCGTGAAGTTCAACGGATGTCAGGATGGCCATATAATACAAACCCGGCAATTTCTCCGCAGTTCCGAAAAATATGGGAACCGCTAAATTTCGGGTTTTTGCTTCTTCCAGTATGGCCTTTCCTGTTTTCCAGAGTTTTTTCTCCGTAAACCTTCCCCTTCCCCCGCTTTTAAGAGCCTCCTCCAGTTCCTCCGAATGCCTGATGGTGTAAATACAATACTTGTACCATGAACCCATGGTTTTAATTATACTTCTTCAAGTGGGCTATTTGCTATAGGGGCGGGTTTATAGGTTTTGGGGAGACTTGAGGGATGGTTCCACACATATTATTTTTCATGAAAATGAAAGTGTATCAAAGCGAATCATAAATCCATTCATTATTCTAGTGAGCTTTCACCAAAGCAAGCATAAATAATCGGAAGTTAATAGCAGAAAATATATTAGGTACGATATTTTTGGATAAGTTTTTTATTCTCGTTATATCCTCTACATATATCATTGAGCGGACAGTCTTCACACCCGGGTTCACCATGGTTGTAACAGTAATTAGTGCCTATATACATAAGTCCGTCATCAAAATCAGCTACTGAAAATTTATGACCCATTTGATGTAATTTATAAATCAGGAGATTAGGAATTCTTTGGATTTTTACTGTCCTTGGTCGCCCCATTTTTAGAAACTCGTGCACCACATATAAATACTCCTCAAAAATCTCCGACTTGTAAGATATTTTTGTTGCTTTTTTTTCCCTGATATTAGTCACCCGTATATAATCAGTCCCACCTTTCCCTTCACCTTTTTGAATTACCTTCCAGCTTTCATAATCGGCCAAAGATGCCAGTTCTAAGAGAAAGCCCGTTCTAAATAAAACACGACCAGCATTGCTGTCAAAGGGAACTTCATATGAAAAATCTGTCCATCCATTATCTCCTATTTTATGTTTTACGAGTTTAAAAATGCTAACATATAGCTTGGCAAACAAATGGCATGCTTTATCTCCAATTGCGTCCCCAAGACCATATCGTTCACTTTTTTTTAGCTGTTGAGCCATAATTTCTGCAGAACGATAAGACTCTAGATAGTCAATTAAAGGTTGTGAAGAAATTTTTTGTTCAGATTCCAGATCTTTCTCCAACAACAATGGGACACATAACGGTACACCCCATCTGTGCACCACATAACCCAATACTTGCCTGGTTGATATTATACCGCGTGTAGACTGGGCAAAAAATAAATTATATTTGCTAGGCGACGATTTATTCTCTTTAGCCCAATCTTCCGCTCGTATTTCTTTAATTGATTCGTGTTTAGACAATATTTCATCGATAGAAATACCTAATTCTTTGAAGAAATCCAGTGGTCTATGGAATATTCTGATTTCCTGACGGTATAAGCTGGTAGTGACATTTTTGAGTAATTCTCTTACGCCAATCATATCAGGACCTTGATCTAATACAACATTTACCAATAAATATCTGGCTAAAATCTCCCGTCTCGTAAATTTACCATCATATTCATCAAGCTCATCATATTTTATAGTTCCATCTTTTTCAAAATAATGTTTGAACGGCTCTACTTTAAAAATAGGTAATATTTCTCCATTCCTACTCCCAATCTCCGCCAATCTTTTCGCAATCCCTAAAAGAAATTCCCAATCAATCATTTATCTCTCCATTTATTCATTATTAGCGCACCTAAACAAATCCATTTGAACTTTAGATATTCTTTTCTTGGCGAATTTATGGTATTCTGGAACAATTTCAAAACCTAAATAGTGTCTCCCCAACATCTTAGCCACAACTGCCACGGTGCCTGAGCCTAAAAATGGGTCAAAAACTATGTCTCCTTCATCACTACTGAACAAAATCACTTTTTTAACTAATTCTACGGGTAATTTCGTTGGTGTTTTTATTTTTCCAGTCCAATATTCCCTATTAATTATCCAAACATCTTCTGGATAATTCTCAACTTTATTAAATTTATACCTTTTTTCATCTTTAACTACAAAAAGAATATGATAATGGCTTGTAACATATTTTCTTTTTGTGTAAACTCCAAATTGATATTTCCAAATTAAATGGTTTATTGTTATGAAACCAACTTTGTCTAAAGCATTTAGTATATCTTTTAAATTGGTCCAACCAGAAAACACATACATACTCCCGGTTTTCTTTAAAATCCTGTATGCCTCTTTCATCCAGTTGACAGTAAACTCATAATATTTTTCCTTTGGTATTTCATTATATCCTTCCAATACTCTTTCCTGAGTGCGATTATAATTGTTTCGTTTTGCTTTAAAATCTATAGCAAAAGGAGGGTCAGTCACGATTAAGTCTACAGATTCTGAAGGGATATCTTTCATTAGTAGTAGAGCATCACCGCAATATATTTCATCAATCTGAAATTTGCCTATTTTTTTAATTTTGGTCATCATTACAAATTAGAGTCTTTTGAATACTTAATCTCTTCGTCTTTAGACCAAGTTTCATTTTCATCCGCCAAAATTGTCCGTGATTTAGCATTCCAGGATAAGGTATAACAGAGAAAGGGGAAAGTCAAGTTAATTTTATTTGACGGGGGGTTAATGGCGAGGGGTAAGGATTATTAGCACAATTTCGGGGGTTGCTAGGAGCCTCAGGGGAGGGCCCCAGGTTCCCAGGCCGGAGGTTACATAGATTCTCAGGCCGTTTTCCCGGTGGTAGCCGTAGTAGTAGCGGTAAACCGCAGAGGTTATGAGGTGAAGGGGGAAAAGCTGGGCCCTGTGGGTGTGGCCACAGAGCATAAGGTCAGCTCCCAGAGACTTTGCTGTTTCAAAGCCCGTGGGCCTGTGTTTGAGGAGAATCAGGGGTTTTTCAGCCTCTGCGGTTTTTAAAATCTCCTCAAGTTTTTCCTTCCAGCGGCTTCCCAAAAACTCCTCGTCGTCTATCCCTGCTATTTGAAGGTCTCCTATTTTGATTACCCGGTTCCTTATGAGCCGGACCCCGGCGGCCTTTACAAACGCAAGGGCTTTCCTTTCTCCGGCGTAGTATTCGTGGTTTCCGGTAACGGCGAAGATTCCGTATTTTGTTTTCAGGTTTTTAAAAAGGCGGGCCTGATGGTTCTCCTTGGCGTCCCTGTCTAAGAGGTCCCCGCCTATGAGAACGATGTCCGGGGAAAAGGAGTTTATAACCGGGACGGTTTTCCTGAATTTCAGGAAATTCAGGTTTAAGCCCAGGTGAAGGTCCGAGAGGAAGGCTATTTTGTAGGGCCTCTCAAGTCCTTTCATTTCAATCTCAAGCCTAACGGTGCGCACCCTGAAGGACTCAAAGAGCCCGTAAATCACAGTTAAAAGGGCAAGAAGGAGCACCGCCCAGCCTACAGCAATCCTCGCATGGGGGCTTTTTCCCGGAAAAATGAGCAGGAATATGTCCCCGGCTATGAAGTAGAAAAACAGGTAAAAGGCAAGACCCATCCAGAGGGAAGCCAGGAGGTTCAGGGAAAGGGCAAGGGGATAGGGCACAACCGCCTCTGTGAGTTTTACAGCCGGATAGGATATAAAAAGGAGGAAGGCGGCAAGGGCCAGCCATATCTGGGCCTTTGCTCCTAAGGGCAGGAATTTTCTGAGGCGGGAGTAAAGGTAAAGGTGAAGTCCTCCCCACAGGGAAAGCACCACCAATACGAAGACCAGAACCCTGAGCTACTTCACCGGGTTTATTTTACCATTTCCTTATTTTTTACTTAATCCCGTTTTAATGGGTAAAATTAAGGAGGAGGTAGTCATGGC
>JALVRF010000076.1 GCA_027025175.1 Candidatus Aminicenantota bacterium
CTTTACTTCCACCTCGTCGGGCTGGGGTTGGTATATGTCCTTGAGTCCAGGAACCAGGTCCAGGCTCATTATTCTGGCTCCCTGCTTAACAGTTATTAGTTCAGCGAAAAAGTCAAAGGAAGGCTTAATCACATCCAGGGAAAGATATATTAATCTCTTGCCATCCGGGGTAAAGGAGGGACTGAAATTGTCAAAACTGGAGGATATCAAAAGCCGGGCCTTTTTCTCCTTCAAATTGTAAACATATATCCTGCCGAGCCCATCCCTGCCCCTTTTGGTATAGGCCAGCCATTGGCTGTCCGGGGACCAGGAATAATCACTGCTCTGGCCCATGGGATTTCTGTCCACCTTCACCAGTTTTTTGTTCTTCACCCCCAATATGTAAATGCTCCCATCGTTGGTGGAAAAGGCAATGTAATTCCCATCCGGGGACCAGAGAAGGCGGCTCTTGAAACCGGGAATTTCGGTGAGTTTTTTTACCAGTCCTGTTTTTTCTTCCACGGTGTATATCTGGTCCTCCCCGCTCCTGTCGGAAACAAAGGCAACCAGTCTGCCGTCCGGGGACCAGGCAGGGGATTTTTCCCTCCAGGGGCTCATGGTGAGGTTTCTCGTGACCCCGTATTTTTTGGGGACGGAGAAAATCTCCCCTCTGGCCTCCACTGCCACCCTCTTTCCTCCTGGCGAGACGGAGAAAGAGCCGAGAAGTTCTTTAGGGTTAAGAACCTGTTTGACGGGGAAGGGAAGGTCTCCCTTAACAGTTATGTCAAGATTCCTCAATTTTCCGGTTTCTATGTTATAAACATAAATTTCCCCGTTCTGTTCAAAGGCTATCCTGTCCCTCTCAGTGGAGATAGAGGGCCACTGTATTCCATCCACTTTGAAATTGGTAAGTTTCCTTATGGTGGAAGAAGGATTTTTTGCCCTGGGGTCTAAGGAATAAAGGTTCGCAATTCCATCCCTTTCCGAAACGAAATAAACCCTGCCGTCCTTTCCCCACATGGGCCAGGCATCGTTGCCTTCCCAGGAGGTTAGTTTCCTGAATTTTTTCCTTTTGAGGTCCACCAGCCAGACATCAAGATTGGCACTTCCCTTATACCTCTTCCACCACCAGAAATAACCGCTGTTTCTATTAAAGACCGCGTACCTCCCGTCCGGGGAAAAATCTATGAAACTCCCCCTATCTATGGGCAATTTCTCCGGCATTCCTCCTTTAAGGCTTACTGCATAAAAGGCAGTGGCCGTAGGGAAAATGGCATCCCTGTCAGAGACGAAAACTACCTTGCCATCAGGGCTCCAGCCTGCCACCATTTCCCAGCCGGCATGATAGGTGAGTTTGATGGGATCGCCTCCACTGGAACTCACCACATAAACCTCCCTTCCCCCCTGATATTGGCCCACAAAGGCCACATATTTTCCGTCCGGGGAAAACCTCGGATATATTTCAAATCCCGGGGACGAGGTCAATTTGTGCGCCTGCCCACCTTTTACAGGGGCAATCCACAGGTCTCCCTGATATGAGAAAACTATCTTATCCCCGCTAATATGGGGCATCCTCAGAAGCCTGGTTCCGGCAAAAGCAAACCAGGAAGCGAAGATCAACATAAGTATTTTTTTCATAACTCCCTCCTTCTGTGAATCACAATTATTTTTACGATAAACTGGAAGGAAAGTCCAAAAAATTTGGTTTTTCCTTCAAAGTTTTTATCATCTTTCTGAGGAGGAAGTTTGGGATACAGGTTATTATTTTTTTTCTCCCTTATTTTTCACCTCTGGGCATTTTCCAGAATTGGGGCTCTTCCCTACATCTTACTAATGCTATTTCTTGGGGCTGGTTTTTCCTTTATTAAGGAGGGAGAATATTTCATCCTTTTTCTCATTCCCCTGGTAAATGCCCTTCCCTGGTTTTTACCGGTAAAAATTCCCTTCAACTATGTGGCTCTCAGCCTTTACTTAATAGCCGGGTTTTACCTGGGCAGGGGCAAAATTGAAAAACATCCCTATGAATTCTGGCCCTTCCTCTCGGTTCTCTGGCTCGGCGCCCTTTTCCTTCTGCTTCGCTGGTCCAATATAACCCTCTCTCCCCTTGCCTTATTCAAAAACACACCGGTGGCCCCTGGTGGACCCCGTCTGTCCTTTGGAATTTTCCTCCCCGCTGTGGCCCTATTTCTTATGACAGCAGGTTCCCTGGGATTTGGTTTTTTCCAGAAACTGAAAAGGGATACGGCTCTTAAGGTTCTGTCTGCTTCCACAGGAATATCATTTATATTCGGCATTTTGCAGATGGGAAAAATTTGCCTGTTCCTTCCCTCAGGTCCCTGGAAGTGGATTTTTCGCTATAATGGGACCTTCTCTGACCCCAATTCCGCCGGCATCTTTGCCTCCATTCTCTCCATCTGGATTTTGCTGAGGTCTTCTAAATTCCGAGATATTCTCTGGAGCCTTCTTCCCCTGGCTATGGTCTTCATATCATCCTCCAGAACAGGGATTCTAATTTCTGGTCTTGGTTTTGTTTTCTTCTTCCTGTCAAGGAATATATCTGGAAAACTCAAATTAAAAACCGGACTAATCCTTTTGTTTGTATTTTTGGTTTCCATGCCCCATCTCTGGAAAAGGATGGGTAAATATACAAAGGAAAGAAGGAGCATAACCCTGCTTTCTGAAGGAAGAGATGTTCTTTTTTCAAGGGCCCTTACTGCTTTTAAAGATTCTCCTCTAAGTGGGATTGGACCTGGAAATTTCATTTTTTATTCCATGTACAAATTCCACCATCCCAAACTCAACGATGTGGTCCCCTCGGTTTATTTATCTTCACTTGCGGAACTGGGAATCGTGGGACTTTTGCTATTCTTGCTCTTTCTGAGCCCCTACGCTCTCTCCCCCCCCTCCCCCGAGAGAACGGTTCTTATAGTGGTTTTTCTCTCCTTTTTTGTCCACACTGCTTTGTGGTTTCCCGAGGTGGTATTGCTCTTCTTTTTCCTCCTTTCTTCCCAGAGAAAATCCGAGTTTAAGATACCTCCTTTAATTAATCTATCCCTGATATTTTTCTTCCTCCTGGGGGGAATTATCAGTTTCCAGACCCTTCACCCTGCGGAGTGGTCCATTAAACGCAATAAAATCTATACATATGGGGTTTATCCGCGAGAGGGCGATTTTCACTGGACCACAGGAAATTGCGGTATTTACTGGAAGTTTCCGGGCTCAATAAAAATAGTATCTGACTTTCCCTTTGACCTCACAGGTGTAAAAGCCCAGAAACTCCTGGTTTACTGGAGGGGAACTTACCTGAAAACTATTATTTTTACCCCTGTTCATCGCAGAGAAGAGATCAATATCAGGGGAAAAGGGTTTCTGGAATTCAGGATTTATCCAACCTTTATACCCTACCGAATTATGAACAACAGGGACAAAAGAAAACTGGGTATTAAAATTCTTGGTTTGCCCTGATTTTTGTTTTATCATAAAGGGGAAATGCTGGAAATAAAAAGTTTGCTACCCACCCAGAAAGAAAAAAGGTTAAGAAAGGAAGCAAGGGCCGCCACCCCCATTTTCCCGCTCAAATTTAAGTTTCTTTTTGAACCAGCCGGGGATAAGGAACCAGGTATACTATCAAAATCCAGGGCTATATTTCTGAAGGGAAAAATTTTTCTTCCCTTCGCAGGGGAACTTCCCCTTCCCACCCAGGCCTGTCTTAAAAAGGGGGGATGCATCCAGGAGAGGGGAAATCCTCTACTTTACGGATTTTCCTGGCTTCTACCTCCTGCTGCCTCTTATCTTTACCAGGAAAACAGTGAGATTCTCAAGAAGATTTCCTCGGTTTTCACATCCTGGATTGATAAAAACCCTCCCCTGAAGGGAAGAGGCTGGGAAATAGAGGAAGCGGTCCTGAGCAGGGCCGTGGTTTTCCCCCTCCTCTACGATGCCCTGAAGTCAGGGCTAATTTCAGAGAAGAAGACCGTGAAAAAGATAGCATCCTCCGTCCTTCAGCATTACATTTACGTAAAGGAGAATCTCAAACCTCAGGACTGGAAAAGGGTGCTCAGGCTCCCGGCGCTGATTTTTTCAGGAATCTTCCTGAGGAAATTCTCAATGCCCGCCACTGACTTTGACCTTTACCTTGAAGAGTTCCTGTCCTTTCTCCACGATGAAGTGGATGGAGAGGGAATTTTCCGTGGGAACTCCGTGGAAGAACACCTGCTGTTTTTTGAAGCATCCCTTTATACCACCCTTCTGCTGTCCAGGAACAAATACCTGACCGGAGAGGCCTGGGAAAGGCTGGAAAGGGCTGCCAGGTTTTTGCTTGAATTAAAATCCCGCGACAGAATACTTCCATTAGGTGGAGTTCGGGGAATCTATCTTCTTCCCTTCCATCTTATGACCAGAAATCCGGAATTTCTCATCAGTTTGTTATGCTCTTCTTACAAAAGTTCCAGGGTGGGCACCCAGCCCGTGGAAGGCGTTGATATATTCGTAAAGCCCGTAAAGGGGAGTTACAAGCCCGGGGGCTTATGCTCTAAGGAAGCCTCCACTGCAGTCCTGAGGAACGGGGAAACAGCCCTGGTTCTTTCCAGAATGGTTTCCTCGGGGGAAACTTCCATATCCATGGGAGCCATAAAAGATGATATGGAAATGATAACTCCGGATTCTGGCCTTTCCATAAACGAATTCAATGCCCCATTTCAGATAACCGAATGCAAAAAAAGAAGCCTGGAAGGTATCATAGGCGACAGGAAAGAAACCCTGGCCAGCATCAAACTCACCCGGGAAGGTAAAGAATTCGCCTTCTCCGCTAATTTCCAGAAGGAAACCAGTTTCTCCTGGGATTTCATACTTTTCCCAGGGGCCAAATTATCCATTCAGGACAATGTTATGGAGGCTCTGAGGGAAAACTCCCGGCTGAGAATAGAACTGCCACCTGGAAAAAGACTTGAGGTTGACTTCATTAAGGATTCAGGAGGAATATCCCCCAGACTGAGAGTGAGCCTTAAGGGCCCCGGTAATTTCATACTGAAATTCTCCGGAGATGGATTATGAAAAAACTTTATCTCTTTCCTCTATTTCTGGCCCTTTTTTTTTCATCCTGTGGAGGTGGTAAGAAAAAATACATAAGTAATCTTTACTGGACCTGGGAGGAAGACCAGGCCTGTGCCACAAAGGAGAACATATGGGGTGGTTTCAGGAAGGGTTCCGACGGATTTGTAGCCCAAAAACCCATTTCGGCCATAGCCCTCTGGAGAAAAACACCGCCGTATTCTCTCAGTTTCTATTACAAAAGTCAGAGCCATTTCCCTGTGAAAATTTCCATTAACGGCAGGGTGGTAGCAAACCTTCCCTTTGCCTCCGGTTTTCGCAAATATTCCATATCCTCACCCCTGCTGAGAAGGGGAATAAACATAATAGGTTTCCTC
>JALVRF010000077.1:0-1517 GCA_027025175.1 Candidatus Aminicenantota bacterium
TTCCAATTTCTGAGGGTCTCCTCGAGGGCAGATTTTAATTTCTCCAGGTTTTCCTCCCTTAAAGTTATTCCCACTGCAGTAGCATGTCCTCCGAAACTTTCCATAAGTTCATTATAAGGAGCGAGGATCTCTGGAAGGGATATGCCATCTGGAGACCTTCCAGAGCCGTAGGCCATTCCTTCCTTTACAGAGAACACGAAGGCAGGTTTTTTATATGCCCTGCTGAGTCTCAGGGCTGCTATCCCCAGCACCCCCCGATTCCATCCCTCCGAATATAGGAAAATTACGGGAGAATCGCCACAATCGCCAAGCATTTCTTTCGCTTCCCTTGTTACTCTGGCCTCTTCCCTCTGTCTGTCCCTGTTCAACTGAGTCAGTTTCTTTGCTACTTCTCTGGCTTCCTCCTCGCTGGATGCCAGAAAAAGCCGAAGGGCGATTTCAGCATCCAGCATTCTTCCCGCGGCATTTATCCTCGGGGAGATTTTAATAGCCACATCCCTCGGGGTGATTTCCCTGGCCTTAAGTCCTGCCTCCCCCAGAAGAACCCTTAGACCATAGGAATTTTGACCGTTCAAAAGTTTTAATCCCTCCTTTACCATTATTCTGTTCTCTCCGAGGATCTCCATCATGTCCGCCACGGTACCTATGGCCACCATTTTCAAATAGGGCAAAGCCCTGTCTTCCATGTTCAGGTCCATCAAAAGGGCCTGCAAAAGTTTAAAGGCCACCCCAACGCCGGCCAGGGATTTTTCCACCCCCTCTTCCAGAAAAGGGTCAAGAACGGCCAGGGCCCTTGGTATTGTGGATTCGGGTAAATGGTGGTCGGTTATTATGAGGTCTATGCCTTGCTCATGGAGGGCCTCTGCAAAATCAAAGGATTTTATACCGTTATCCACGGTTATAACCAGCCCGGCCCCCCTTTTTTTTATTTCCTCCGCATGCTGAAGCCGTGCTCCGTAGCCCTGGGAAAACCTGTTGGGGATAAGGTAGGAGGTATTTGCTCCCAGGGAGGATAAGCCCTTCACCAGCAGGGCCGTGGCTGTAACCCCATCCACGTCGTAATCTCCAAGTATTAGAATTAATTCTTTATTTTTTATAGCTTTCTTTATTCTATGGACAGCCCGTTCCATATCCTTAAAAAGGAAAGGACTGGACAGGTCACGGTATGTTCCGTAAAGGAATAACCTGGCTCCTTTCTGGGTTTTTATTCCCCTTTTATATAAAAGCCTCCCCACCAATGTGGGGAGGCCAGTGGAGAAGAGAAATTCCTCTAACTCATGCGACATAAAGATATTTTACCATCCCCATCCTCCTCTACCCCATCCTCCGCCTCTTCCTCCTCTACCCCATCCTCCGCCTTTGCCACCTCTTCCTCCTCTTCCCCGGCCTCTACCCCATCCTCCGCCGGGACCGAATCCAGGTCCGTAACCAGGTCCATAACCGGTACCGAAGTCAGGTCCAGGCCCCATTGGCGTCTCAGAAAGGTTTCCGTTTCGGAGCATTTCTATGGCCTGGGC
>JALVRF010000077.1:1617-5380 GCA_027025175.1 Candidatus Aminicenantota bacterium
AACTTTCATTTTTCCTCCTCCTTTTTAGGGGATTGCTGAAGGGGATTCCAGTAACCTGCTCCTCCGTAGGGGTAATAATATCCAGGGGCGCTGTAGGGATAATATCTGTAGGGATAAGAATTAAACCAGGCCCAACGGCAAAATCCTCTCCCCCATCCTCTTCCCCAGCCCCAACCTCTTCCAAGGCCTCTTCTCCAACCGAACCCATACCCATAACCAAATCCATACCAGGGGTAACCATACCACCACATATTTCACCTCCATTTTTTTCTTTTACCCCATCTCCACCTCTTCCTGGCTGGGGGGGGATAAGGGAAAACCCCGGCCAGAAAGGAGGAGATGGCCTCATCAATTCCTCCCATTATCCCCCATATAACCCCGATGCCGTTAAGTTGAAGGAGATGAAAACTCTGCGGTAAAATAGCCCCGCAGAGAACAAGGTCAATCCCCTCTTTTTTGAGAAATTCCAGGATATCCCACAAAGAAGAGCCAGGGAACCTTAAAGTTCTTTTCCTGGAAATCCTTCCGTCTGAAATCTCAAAGAGGACAAAACTCCCTGTATGTTCCAGCCTGGGAGCCACCCTTCCTTCAAATTCAGCCACTGCTATTCTCACATTACTAATAAAGCAAGTTTTGTGCCAGATAGAGGACTGTGGGAAAGGGGGATTAAGAAGGTGGGAGAATTGAGTTATGAAACGATACGTTTCTTTTGTTTCATGATTTTAAGAAGATTAGGATTTTAAGCAAATTGTGTGATGAAAATTATGAAACATAATGGTAAAATATCCTTATGGATTGGAGAAAACTGGTAGACTCCACAGAAGAAGGAATCTTTTATGTGGAGAACTTTGTGATTAAATATGCCAATACTGCCTCTGAAAAAATCACGGGTTTTGACGCAGGGGAGGTTAAGGGCAGGCGGTGCTTTGAGGTCCTCAGGACAGACCTCTGCCAGAACGCCTGTCCCATGCGAATTGGTGTCGGTCTTCCCTGGAAGGAAAAAGGGATTTTTTCCCTGGACAGATTTAACGAGGAGAAGTTCCTGGACATTAAAATAGAAAAAATAGATAAAGGTTGGGCCATAATCTTTCAGGATAAAACCAGGGAGGTGAGGCTTGCCAAAGAAGTTCGGGGAAAATTTCAGTTCAGGGACATAATAACCGCCAGCCCTAAGATGCTGGAGATTTTGAGGCTGATCCCCAGGGTTGCGGTTTCGGACTCACCTGTTTTAATTGAAGGGGAAAGCGGGACAGGTAAGGAGTTGGTGGCCTCGGCCATTCACCAGATGAGCCACCGCTCTAAGGGGCCGTATGTGAAGATAAACTGTGCCTCCATCCCTGAATCCCTTATGGAGTCGGAACTTTTCGGTTACAAAAAGGGGGCCTTTACCGATGCCAGAACAGATAAAAAAGGGGTTTTTGCCATGGCCCACGGGGGAACCCTCCTTCTTGACGAGATAGCGGAGCTTCCCCTTGTTCTTCAGGCAAAACTCCTGAGGGTTCTTCAGGAGGGTGAATTTATGCCCCTGGGAGCTACTTCCCCGGTTAAAGTTGATGTGAGGATTATCGCCGCTACCAACAAAAATCTTTTAACTATGATCCAGGATGGTAAATTTCGGGAGGACCTTTTCTTCCGTATGAATGTGATTTACCTTAAAATTCCTCCCCTGAGGGAAAGGAAAGAGGACATTCCCCTTTTAGTGGAGCATTTTGTGGATCTTTTCAATTCCATCTACGGAAAGCAGGTGGAAGGGGTTTCCGACGATGTAATGAACCTTCTTATGGAATACGATTACCCGGGCAACGTAAGGGAATTAAGAAATATCATTGAAAGCGCCTTCGTGCTCTCGGCGGGTAAACTCATAACCGTGGAGGATCTTCCTTCCTACCTGAGAGGGCAGGAAATGGAAAGGAGGAAAATTGAGGAAGCCCTCAGGAAGGCGAAATGGAAAAGAGAACAGGCAGCTAAACTTCTGGGCATTTCCCGAACCACCCTGTGGAGGAAGATGAGAAAATACGGAATTAAAGTTTAGTCCCTCTCCCTGTAGCGGAACTCCAATCCCAGTTCTTCCTTCAGTCTCTCCACTCTCACTTTTCCCCTGATAATTTTCTTACCTATTTTTAAAGAGAAATCAAATTCGCCGGTTTTCGGGCTTCTGAGGAGAACCACGGGGTTTATTCCCCTGTAGAGGGTAATTTTCCTTTCCTTCTGTCCCCTGACCGAAAGAACGGCCTGGGTCTGTTTCCCTACCCAGACGTAAGCGGTGGGCTTCCAGAGGAAGAAACCTCCCATCTCATAGCCTGAATTCATCCCATATATCAGACCATCCCTTACAGCCACCATGTGCGGTTCTTTGCCGATTTTTTCGGGCTGGATCTTTTCAAGAATCACCGCATCCATTTTCCAGACCCCTCTTCCGTGGGTGGCTATGACGAGTTCCCTGGCCTTCCTCTGATATTTAAGGTCGTAAACTGCCGCCACAGGTAAATTACGGGAAAGAGAACACCAGCACTTTCCGTCCGACGGGGAGAAGTAAACTCCGAAGTCAGTTCCAATAACGAGCCTTCCTGGGCCTACTTCCCTTATGACGTTAACCGGCTCGTCGGGAAGATTTGCCTTTATGTTCTTCCAGGTTTTTCCGAAATCATCGGATTTATAAAGATAGGTTTTGAAATCGTCGTCCCTGTAACCTGTCATGGCCAAATAAATTTTTCCCTCTTTAAACCGGGAGGCCACTATTCTGGATATCCATTTTCGGGGGAGTCCCTGGTCAATTCTTTCCCACGCTGCCCCATCGTTTTCTGTAATCCACACCCTTCCGTCGTCAGTTCCCACGAAAAGCCTTCCGGGCCTGAAATGGGATTCTGAAATGGTGGTTATGGTTCCGTAGGGCACATCTCCCTGGGGCGGATTGGAAGTCAGGTCCGGACTGATGGGATACCAGTGCTCTCCCCTGTCATATGACTTCATTACCCTGTTGGCTCCTAAGTAAATTATGAAGGGATTGTAATGGGATATTATGAAGGGAGTTTGCCAGTTGAACCTCAGGGGCTCCTCCCAGGGTTTTACCCGGGGTCTTATGAACTTGGGTTTTCCCCTTTCTATCCTGAAAATGTATCCGAATTGAAATTCAGCATAAACCCTCTCAGGTGAGGAGGGGTCAAATCGGACGAAGGCTCCGTCTCCCCCGAGAATCAATTTCCATGGAGGGGAATAGGGGGTTCTGAAATTCTCAGTGCAAAGAACCCCGTTGTCCTGGGTTCCACCGCATATTCTATAGGGGATTTTGCCCTGTTCTACCTCCACGGTGTAAAACTGGGTTATGGGAAGAACTTGTGAGCCCTTCCAGGTCTTGCCTCCGTCGTAGGAAAAATCCACTCCCCCGTCATTTCCCACGATGATTCTTTCGGGGTTTTCCGGGTCAATCCACATGGCGTGGAAATCCCCGTGCATTTTCCGGGCCTTCACCCTTTTCCAGGTTTTTCCCCCGTCAGTGGATACCATCAGGGGAACCCCTAGGATGAAGACCTTATCCGGATTTTGGGGGTCAACCCTTACCTGTCCGAAATAATATCCATAGGTATTAAATACCCCTGGAAGGTATTCTTTGTTCACCTTCTTCCAGGTTTTGCCACCGTCATCGGAGCGATAAACCTCGGGCCCTACAACTCTTCTTTCTATAAGTTGTCTTTCTGCGTCGTTTATGTGCTGGAGCAGTTTTTTCAGGGTCAACTTCCCCTGCTTTATCCACTTTTTTATCTGG
>JALVRF010000078.1 GCA_027025175.1 Candidatus Aminicenantota bacterium
GTTTCAGGTTGGTAACCACCACTATTTTCTTTCCCAGAAGTTCCTCCGGTGAATAATACTTCCTCAGCCCTGCCACCAGATTTCTCTGGTGGTCCCCCATGTCCACTTTAAGAAGATAGAGTTTGTCAGCATTGGGGGCCGGTTTGACCTCCACGATTTTCCCCACCTTTAGCCCCATCTTGAAGAATTCTTCAATGGTTACATAATTTTTTTCTTCCTTTGGTTTTTCCTCCATAATTTCCTCCTTGAAAAACTCCTTTTTGTCCACCCTCGGGAAGAGGAGTTCGGGTATTTCTATTTTTCTTTTCTCGTCGTAGGCCTCCCATGTGTATTTTCCGGGGCTTGAGAGGGCCATTTTTATTTTTTCACCGGCCTCGGGCATCACCGGGATTATGAATTTAAGGGAGGCGTTCAGGGCCTTGAAACAGGTAAGGAGAATCCTTGAAGTCCTGGCAGGCTCCCTTGCCCCAGTTCTCCAGGGTTCAGTCTCCACTAAGTACTTGTTTATTCCCCTGAGATACCCCCAGAGCCGGGCAAGCCCCTTGGAGAATTCGTAATTTTCAAAGGCCCTGTCCACTTCTTCCTCAACCTCCCTCCATTCCTCCTCCATCTTTCTTTCGGCATCGGTTATGGGCCCTGGAGTCGGGAGATTCCCCTGGAAGTATTTCACCGCCATATTGGTTGTCCTTGAGACTATGTTCCCCAGTTCATTGGCCAGGTCCGCATTGTATCTTTCCAGGAAGCCCTCGTGGGAGAAGTTCCCGTCCTGTCCTATGGGGGTTTCTCTTAAGAGGAAGTAACGGACCGCATCGGCCCCGAAGGTTTTTATAAGGATGTGAGGGTCAAGGACATTTCCTAAGTGTTTGGACATTTTCCTCCTGTCAACGAGCCACCAGCCATGAGAGAGAATGGTTCTGGGGAGTTCGTAACCCAGGGCCATAAGGAAGGCAGGCCAGTAAACCGCATGGAAAATTATTATGTCCTTTCCTATGATGTGCAGGTCCGCTGGCCACCACTTCTCAAATTCATCCCTCAGGGCTGTTATATAATTGAAAAGGGCATCAAACCAGACATAAATTACATGCTTTGGGTCAGAGGGAACCCTTATCCCCCAGTTTATGGTGGTTCTCGTTATACTGAGGTCCCGCAGCCCTGCCTCCACGAAACTCACCACCTTATTCATCATGCTCCTGGGTTTTACAAAATCAGGATTTTCCCTGTAGAAATCAAGGAGGGGTTTCTGGAAAGCGGAAAGGCGGAAGAAATAATTCTCCTCGGTTATGAATTCTCCCTTTCCCCCGCAGTCAGGACAGATTTTTACCCCGTCCACCTCCTCGGCGTCGTCAGGGATGTAGGCTTCGCAGTTATAACAATACCATCCGCTGTAGGAGCCCTTATAAATGTAGCCTTTATTTTTGAGGTCTTCAAAGATCTCCGCCACCCTTTTCTCGTGGAAGTCCATGGTGGTTCTTATGAAGAAGTCGTATTCTATGTCCAGGGCTTTCCACAGGTCCTTGAAATAAGGGACCATCTCGTCCGCCAGTTCCCTTGGGGTTTTCCCCATGGAACGAGCCGCCTTTTCTATTTTGCCCCCGTGCTCGTCAGTGCCGGTTAAATAGAAGACATCGTACCCCTTAATTTTTTTGGACCGGGCAATCGCATCGCCTATTA
>JALVRF010000079.1 GCA_027025175.1 Candidatus Aminicenantota bacterium
GGGGTTGTGCTTCCTGTTCTTGCCTCCACAGCCACCACCATAATCGTCTTCTTTTCCTTTGCCTATTTCCAGGGAAGGCTCCGCATATACTACCTTCCCTTGGCCTATACCATAACCATTGCCCTTATCTCCTCGGTTTTCGTTGCCTTTACCCTTATCCCCTCCCTTTCCGCAAGGATGGAACTTAGAAGGAAGAAAAGGGAAATTGCAAAGGGCGGAAAATTATTTAAATTTGGGGTAAAATACCCCCTCTTTGTATTAATACCCGTTGGCCTTCTCTTTTTCTTTTCCGCCAAGATTTTCTATAAAAATGTGAGTTTTGGAAGGTTCTTTTCCTGGTATCAGAAGCAGAAACTTGAGGTCTGGGTGAGCCTTCCCCCTGGGGCCAGTTTTGAGGACACAAAGAAAACAATCCTCCAGTTTGAAAAAATGGTCCTTTCCCAGCCATACAAAAAGGAGGTAAAAACCGAAATCACCGGGAACACCGCCTTTATGGAGGTGGAGTTTCCAAGGGAAGTGGAATTTTCCCCGAAACCCTACATTCTGAAACAGGAACTTATCCAGCTGGCAACAAACATGGCAGGCATAGGGATAGGGGTGTGGGGATTTGACCCCCAGGGCTATTATTATTCCCCTTCTGTAGGGAGCTGGCTTCCCTATTCCATCCTCATTCGGGGATACGATTTTCTTAAAATAAAGGGCCTTTCTAATGCGTTGAAAAATAACCTCCTTATGAACCGGAGGGTCAGCGAAGTCAGGGTGGTTTACGAACGCAGGGCTTTGTGGGGAGGGGGAGGAAAGTATTATTCCATAAAACTCAGGCAGCGGAGGCTCAGGAAATACGGAATAAACCCCAGAAATTTTCTCTACCTTCTGGGCTCGCTTATCGGGTCCCAGGGCATTCTGCAGAAAATCAAACTTGGCCAGAGGGAAATTTCCTTAGAGGTCCGGGAGACTCAGCAAGAGCCTGAGCTGGACGAACTACTTTCTGTGGAGTTCATGAGCAGCAGGGGAGTTCCTTACAGGGTTTCCGATGTGGTGGAAATAAAAGAGGAGAAAACCAAAGGGGGAATAGAGAGGGAGAACCAGCAATACTTAGCCATGGTGCAGTGGGATTATCTGGGCTCCTACAAGAGGGGAAAGGCCTTCCTGAAAACCGTTTACAAAAACCTTCGCCTTCCCCCTGGATTTACAAAAAGCCTTGAGATGCCAGCCTGGTGGATGAGCGGCAAGGAACTCTCCCAGTTGAAAATTGCTTTGGTTGCCTCTTTAGTTTTAATATTCATCATGCTTTCCATACTTTACGAGAGCCTGCTCCAGCCCATAGTAGTTATGTTCTCCATACCCCTGGCGCTTATAGGGGTTTTCTTAGGCTTCGTCATAGCCGATTTTCCCTTTGACTCTACCGCCTACATAGGTTTGATTCTCCTTTTCGGGATTGTGGTGAACAACGCCATAATCCTTGTGGACCATACCAATGGATATTTGAGGAAGGGTTTTTCCCCTGAGGAGGCAGCGGTCAGGGGAGCGAGGGAGAGACTGAGGCCCATATTCATAACCAGCGCCACCACGGTTTTAGGAATGCTTCCCTTAGTGGTTTTTCACCGGGGAGGACAGACCGACATCTGGACCACCTTAGCCCTCTGCACCGTTGGAGGCCTTACCGC
>JALVRF010000080.1 GCA_027025175.1 Candidatus Aminicenantota bacterium
CATACAAAAGGGAATCCGAAGAAAACGAAAAGGTGATTTTCCACCTGAATTGTTCCCCCTGGAAAATAAAACTGGTGCTGATTGCAGGGATATTGGCCCGGAGGATAAAACCTTACAGGAAATCCGGAGACAGGGTGCGCATGGGGGAAAGAATAGGGATAATATTGCTGGGCTCCAGGGCTGACCTGTATTTCCCGGAGCAATTCCAGCCCGCTGTGGCTGAAGGGGAAAGGGTAAAGGCAGGAGTCAGCATTTTAGCCAGGAGGATAGATGAGGATTAAAAGAAAAAATAAGAGAAAAAACCACCACAGAAGGAATTTAAACATTGTATATTTCGCCCCATCCCTTCTCACGGTCACGAATCTTTACTTCGGATTCCTGTCCATAAATTTCTCCATTAAAGGGAAATTTGACCTGGCGGCAATTTTCGTGATTTTCGCCGCCATAATGGACCTTCTGGACGGAAGGCTCGCCAGAGCCCTGAAAATTTCATCTCCCATAGGAAGAGAACTGGATTCTCTGTCTGACATAATATCCTTCGGAGTTGCTCCCTCTATTCTGATTTACCTCTGGGCCCTTAAAGACCTGCCCAGGATAGGTTCCCTCATAGCCTTCGTCTATCTCGTGGGAGGGGCTCTGAGACTTTCCCGTTATAATGTCCTCGCTGCCAGGGGTATAAGTGCCAGGCATTATTTTGAAGGTCTTCCCATCCCATCCGCCTCCATGGTCCCTGTATCCACTGTGCTCTTTTTCAGAACCCCACCACAATCCCCTATATTCATCCCTCTGCTGGCAGGAGTCATATTTACCCTTCCCTTCCTGATGGTCTCAAAGGTGAGGTACCGCAGTTTTAAAGACATTAACCTCAAAAGCAGGGAGCATTATCTGACGGTTCTTCTTTTTGCCCTTGTTCTTTCGGCCCTTGCAGCCTGGCCCAGGCATGTGATTTTCTTTGTTACCTCCCTTTATGTGCTCTCCGGCCCCATCAGGGCAATTCTCCTTTTTGTTAAAAAGAAAAAAACTGTGGAGCAAGAGGATGGCCTCCGAGCCTAAAATAGCCATAGTTGGGCTAAGGGACATATTTGGAAAAACCCTGAAAGAAATCCTGGAAAAATCAAAATTCCCCATTAAGGATGTATATCTTTACGAACCCGGGATTAAGGACTATGCCCTCATTGATTCCTTCAGAAGCGAGGCCAGGGTGGTTACCCGGCCCAGAAAGGATGAACTGGAGCGGAGGGACCTGGCCTTTTTTACTGTCAGGGTGGAAGATGAACTCTTTCATGCTCCCGGTATATCCGTGGATTTAAGCGGAACCAGGGAGGAACTTCCCATTTACCTGGAAGGTCTGGCGGAACGGATTCGTGAAAAAAGGTTTGCAAATCCCCATCCCGCAGCTGTGGGCATCGCCACCCTCCTTTCCAGCCTGCCCAGAAGGCCCAGTTCCGCATCCTTCATAGTGTTCGAGCCCGTATCCTCCTCAGGGGAAAAGGCCATGGACGAGTTGTTTTCCCAGGCGATTTCCGTTTTAAACATGGAAGAAGTTCCACAGAAAAAACTCGGTGATATCCTGGCCTTTGACCTATTTCCCAAAAGGGGGAGAAGGGGAAAGGGACGCTTTACCGCAGAGGAACTAAAAATCTCCAGGCACATAGAAAAATTACTGGGTATAAAATCCGGAACCATAATTTTCAGGACCGGAATCTTTCATCGTTATTCTGTCCTTATAAACCTCAGATTTTCTGATGGGGCCCCTTCTATAAAGGCTCTTGAAGAAGCCCTTGAGGATAACCCCTCGGTGCTCCTTGAGAAAAAGCCCTTTTCACCGGCCAAGATTGAAGACGAAGAGGGATTCTTCATTTACGCCGGGGAAGTAAGGAAGGAAGATGGGGGAAACTTGTGGCTATGGGCGGTTTTTGATAACCTGAAAAAACCAGCCTTCAATGCAATATCCATAGGTTTCAGGGCTCTTACCCATGAATAAACTTTTTAAATTGCTAAAACCCCACCGCTGGAGACTTGTTCTTGCCCTGGCCTATTCTGCCCTGGCAGCGGGTTTTACCGCCCTGGCGGCCCTTATTCTTCAGCCCATAATGGACGACCTCTTTCAGAGTTACAACAAATCCGCTGCGGGTTTTAAGTTCGGAAAATTCCTCCACAAATTCCTGGACCTTTCCAATCCTGTGGTCATCCCTCTGCTGGTTCTGGGAGTATTCCTGGGCAAAGCGCTTTTTACCTTCCTTTCCAATTACAGCATGAGGGCCCTGGCCCAGAGAATAATTAAAGAGTTAAGGGAAGAATTTTTCTCGCTTCTCCTGCATTCACCCCTCCCCTTCCACGACAGAATGCATAGCGGCAGCATCTCATCCAAGTTCTTCTACGAGGTGGATGTTCTTGAAAGGAGCCTTTCCGACGGGGTAATCAGAATGATAAGGGAATCCCTCACGGTCTTTGCCCTGATGGTGGTCATAATAGTGAACAATCCTGGTTTCTTCCTCATAGCCCTGGCCATCCTCCCCCTGGCAGCAGTTCCAGTGGTGGTTTTCGGCAAAAAGGTCAAGACCTTAGGGGAAAGGAGGCAGAGGTCCGTGGGAGAAATATCCAGAAGAATTACCGAGGTTCTTTCAAACATACGCATAGTAAAGACCTTCGCTGCCGAAGATTACGAAGAGGAAAAATTCAAGCATGTAAACGAAAGGAACTTCAGGGATAATATTAAATTCGTCAAGGTCTGGACCCTGTCCTCCCCCTTTATAGAATTCGTGGGTGGATTCGTGGCAGCGGTTTTAATATACATAAGCGCCCGTCTCATTCGGCAGGGAATAATGACCCCTGGCCAGTTTACTACCTTTATCGCTTCAGTATTCTACATGTACACCCCCATAAGGAGACTTTCAGGTGCCAACAACCTCCTTCAGGAAGGAGGGGCTGCCCTGGAAAGGATTGAGGAAATAATGAAAGAGGCCCGAAAATACAGGACCCTGGGTGGAACATACAGGCCTGAAAAACTGAGGGGGGAAATTGAATTTCGCGATGTTCATTTTTCCTACAACGGGAAAAAGGAGGTTCTAAAGGGAATTAACTTCCTGATTTCCCCGGGAGAAACCGTGGCCCTGGTGGGCTCCTCAGGGGTGGGAAAAACTACCATTACCCAGTTAATCCTCGGATTTTACGAACCCCAGGAGGGCAAGGTTCTCATAGACGGGGTGGAGGTGAGCCGTTATGACCTGAAATGGTTGAGAACCCAGATAGGGGTGGTTACCCAGGACATTCTCCTCTTTAACGAAACCGTGGCGGAAAATATAGCCTATGGTTCAGGAAACCTCCCCATGGAGAAAATACTAAAGGCTGCCAGGGTAGCCCATGTTCACGAGTTTATAAGCGAACTTCCCCGGGGCTATAACACGGTTCTGGATGAGAAGGGTTTTAATTTTTCCCTGGGCCAGAGACAGAGACTTTCTATAGCCAGGGCCATCGTTAAGGACCCTAAGATACTGATCCTTGACGAGGCAACATCCTCCCTGGATGCGGATTCAGAAAGGAAAATCCAGGAGGCCCTATCCAGAATCGTAAAAGGAAGGACCACCATAATAATTGCCCACAGACTTTCAACGGTGAAAATGGCCCATAGAATCCTCGTTCTTCACGACGGGAAAATAGTGGAAGAGGGAACCCACGAGGAACTGTTAAAACTTGGGGGTATTTATTCCAGACTTTACAGCACTCAGATGGAGGCTTAAATGGAGTCCATGACTGGATTTTGCAGCAAAAAATTCTCCCATCCCTCCTTTGACCTGAGAATCCAGGCAAGGTCTTTGAATAACAAATACCTGGATGTCATAGTAAAGAGCGGCTTTTTCCTCCGTCCTCTGGAGGAAGAGGTGAGGAAGTTCGTAAAGGAAAAATTTCGCCGGGGAAGGATAGAAATCCACATGGACATTTTATTTACATCCGCAGAAAAACAGAGAGTTTTCATCAATTCCCCCCTTCTGGCGGAACTTATAAATCAACTTAGACCTTTCATGAATTCCGGAGCACTTAATCTGGACGGGCTACTCCGGCTGCCTGGTATGGTGGAATATGTGATTGACGATGAAAGTTTTTCCCCCAAGGAAAGGGAGTTCATCCTGGAAGGGGTAAGGGATGTTCTGGAGTGCCTGAAAAAAGCAAGGGAAAGGGAAGGAAAGAAGATAGAGGAATTTCTAAAGCAAAGACTCAAACTCATAAGCAGAAAAAGGGGGGAAATGGAAAGGCTTTTTTCCTCCCTGAAGGAGAAAATGAAAAAGGAACTGCGGGAGAAAATCCAGGAACTTCTTCCCGAGGTGGATCAGGGAAAACTCATTCAGGAAGTATCCGCTCTTATCTCCCGCTATGACATCGCTGAAGAACTGGCCAGAATAAAATTTCACCTTCAGGAGTTCAGGAGAAGTCTTGACGATGGAGGAAAGAAACTTGACTTTATAGCCCAGGAAATACTCAGGGAGGCCAACACCATCAACTCAAAAACTCAGGACCCAAAAATAATAAAAAGGGCTATAATTATAAAAACCACCGTGGAAGAACTAAGGGAACAGATCCACAATTTAGAGTGAAAATGCCAAGGATGATTCACATAGGCTTCGGAAATGCGGTTATGAGGGACAGGATAGTTGCAGTTCTCGGGGTGGAATCCCTTCCGGTAAAAAGGCTCAAGGAGGCGGCAAAGGAAAAGGGGCTTCTCGTGGACGCTACCACCGGTAAAAAGGAAAGGTCCGTTATCATCACTGATAGCGGCCATATAATAATATCCGCCCTGGCTCCCACCACCATAATCATGAGAATAGAGGAGGAGGTCCCCGGTGAATAAGGGATTAATTGTGGTAATTTCAGGACCATCAGGGGCAGGAAAAACCACGGTAGCCAGGGCTATCCAGGCATCCCTTGATGGACTCTCCTTTTCTGTATCCCATACCACCAGACCCCCCAGGGGTAAAGAGGTTGACGGCAGGGATTATTACTTCGTAAGCCAGGAGGAGTTCAGGGAAATGATAGAAAGGGGGGAATTTGTAGAGTGGGCAGAGGTCTTTGGACACCTTTACGGGACCAGCAAAAAGGAACTCGAGGAAAAACTCAGGATGGGGGATGTGCTTCTGGACATTGATGTCCAGGGAGCCCTGTCCATAAAGAGGCTTTACCCTCAGAGCGTCAGAATCATACTTTTCCCTCCATCCCTGAATGCTCTCAGAGAAAGGATGTTAAAAAGGGGAGATACTCCCCCTGAACAGATGGAAGAAAGGCTAAAAAAGGCAATCTGGGAACTCAAGCATTATCCTCACTTTACCCACATAGTAAAGAACGAGGACCTGGAAAGGAC
>JALVRF010000081.1 GCA_027025175.1 Candidatus Aminicenantota bacterium
AGAGATTTGTGGCCAGAAAGGCCGGGTCGGGCTTGAAAAGGAGATGCACCGTTGCCGTATAAGCGGCTGTGATTGAAGTTCCAGCAAAGGTTGCATACCAGAATCTCATCCCGGAAACCACATAGCCATAATAAACGGTTATTATAAGACCAGCATAATATCTTTGCGCCAGATCATGGGAAGCAATAAACATCATTGCAATAATGCTGAATCCCACAGTTAAAATGGATATATCGTAGGCAATCTGGACGACTTCGTCCCTTCTTGCAAGGTAAAGAATTGCTATGGATATCAGGATAACCGGACAACCCACTGCAAGCCTTATAGTCCATAGTTTATGAAAAACTTCAGGATATGCCAGATAATCCAGAAGGCCAAAACTTAAGTAAAAAATGAAACCAAGGATAAGGGAAAACTTAATAAATCTCAGTGTGTTTCTGAAGTGGAATTCGTGATAGGTTTTCTCAAGTGGAGGGGGAAACCTGAGGGAAATCCTCCCCTTCTGGAGTTCCCTCTCTATAAGGTTGCTTTCCTTGAGATTTTCAAGAACATGCAGGGGAGTGTGTTCTGATTTTTCTCTTTTCACGTATTTATTTTAAAGAGTTTTCCAGGTTTTTCCAAAAAATAAAACTTTTCCCGGAAAAGGGTGATTATTATCTCGCAGGAGCAAAGAGAAGGTCCTGAAAGTCAAAACTGAAGTCCGTAAGCGGGGATACAGGACGCATTTTTACCGCTTCAATCTCTCCCCGGTAATTGATGTAGAAAGTTACGAAGGCATCAGCGTTCAGGCTGCGGTCGTACCACCTAACCACGAAGGTATCATAGTGCCAGTGTTCAAGGCTGCCAATAAGAGCAGGAGTATGTCCAAATCTCATTATCAGTCTGCCCTGGTTGTAGTCAATGTACATCTCCCCGTACCATTTGTCTTTATATTTTCCAGCATAACGGGACAGTTCCAGGGAGGGCTTTGTGCCCTTTACCCTTTTTAAACTCAGATGCCTCACAAATTCTCTAATCCTCTGCATCCTCCTTTTCCTGGCCCCCTCAAACTTTTCTATCCAGTCTGAAGGTGAAAGGCCTAAATAGCGCTCTAAAATCCTGTAGGTTATTGCCTCGTAGGCCTGCCTTGATTCCTGATTGGTAAGGACGATTATCCCGAGTTTCATGTCAGGAATCAGGGTTACCCTGGAAACCATACCCTTTATGGAGCCAGTGTGGTAAACCATCTTGTGTCCGTGGTAATCCCTGAGCATCCATCCCAGACCATAAGCGAAGAAATTGGGTTTAAGAGAAGAAATTTCAGGAGGATATTTCCTTATGGGAATGTAAATCTGCGGGGCCCACATCTGCTGGGATTCCCTTTCGCTGAATAAGCGAAGCTCACCCTCCGGGGTTTTCTTTATCAGCCCACGGTTGAGTTGCACCGCCACCCATTTTGCCATGTCTATGACATTGGAATTTATAGAACCGGCGGCTCCCACATTGTCCAGGTTTTCGTATTCCACGGGAACAACCCTGTTTCCGATCCTCGTATGCGGGGAGGCTATTTCCTCGTCGGATTTAAATTCCCTTATGCTCGTTTTGCTATAGTTCATTGCGAGAGGTTTAAAAATCCTTTCTTCAACGAAATCCGCCCAGGTCTTTCCGGTTACCGCAGGGATGATTTCCCCGGCCACCACATAACAGATGTTGCAATAGGCAAACCTGCTCCTGAAACTGAAGCGGGGTTTTATGAACTGGAGCCTTCTTATTATCTCTTTTCTCGTGTAAGTTGTTTGGGGCCAGAAAAGGAGGTCCCCGGCTCCAAGCCCCAATCCGCTCCTGTGGGTCAGAAGGTCCCTTATGGTTATGCTCCTCGTAATATAGGGGTCATACATTCTAAAATAGGGGAGGTATTTTATAACAGGGTCGTCCCAGCGAATTTTCCCCTGGTCCACAAGAATGGCCAGGGCCGCTGCTGTGAAGGCCTTGGTATTGGAGGCGATCCCGAAAATAGTCCTGGGGGTTACGGGAGCCGGGCTTCCCTTTTTTCTTACCCCGTAACCCTTGGCAAAAACCAGTTTTCCATCCCTGACGATGGCCACTGCAATCCCGGGGACATCCCATTTTGCAAGAGCCCGCTTAACATAATGGTCAAACCCATGAAACGGTTCGTTTCCGGCGAATATGAAAACAGGAAAGGGCGATAAAATTGCGAGAAGGCTGAGAAAAATCGTCCATTTTTTAATCACGTTCTTCATGATTTCCTCCCCCTGAAGTATAGCATAGTGGACAGAGAACCTTACAAACACTTGAGATAAAATTCCTATCCTTATAAAATCCTCAGGTCATATAGATAAGGAGGATAAAAATGAAGATTAAAAAAGGATTTTGTTTATCCCTTGCAATTTTCATGTTAATTCTGGTCCCCAGGTCCTTCGCTTCTGCCGGCGGGGGAAAAGGAAAGAAGTGGGTGAGAACCCTTTACCTGATCCGCCACGGCGAGTATCACCTTGAGGACAAGAGGAGCCCGTTTGTGGGTAAGGGATTGGTCCCCCTGGGTATTGCTCAGGCGAGGCTGGTAGCCTCCAGACTGAGAACTTATCCAGTAAGGTTCACTTCCCTTTACAGCAGCACCATGACAAGGGCAGTGGAAACCGCCCTGGTCATAAACCAGGAATTTCCCTATCTGAAACTTAAAAAGGACTACATCCTCAGCGAATGCACTCCCCCTGCCTGGAGACTTAAAAAAATTGACATGAAGAAGGCAATGAAGTGCAAGGCCAGGCTGGAGCGTGCCTTCAAAAAATACTTCGTTCCTCCCCGTTCCGGGAATAAAAACGATATAATCGTATTCCACGGAAATGTTATAAGGTATTTCGTTACCAAAGTCCTGGGGGTGGACACTAAAGCATGGCTCGGTATGAACATATACAACTGCAGTTTGACCATTGTCCGAATTTATTCCGATGGTCACATGAAACTCGTTTCTTACAATGACGTTGGCCACATCCCACCCAACATGCAGACGGAACCAGGACCGGAGGAAAAATTGAAACTGCTCAAAGTACCTGTTCTGGACAAATAACTGTTAAAGGATTTGTTAGCCTTCCTCCTGACCTGTATAATTTACCAGTGAGATGGAAGTTAATAATCTACATCTTTATTATGGCGGGGGTGATTACTGAAGGATTTCTCGTCTGGCTTCTGGGAAGGCCCGTAAAATATGTAACCTTCAGGGCAGACGGGATAATTTCCCAGGTGCCGGCATGGGAAGTCCACAGGCATAAGAAGGGAAATTGGGAAGGTTATGTTTTCAAAGAAAGAGGCTGTACCTTCAGGGTTTTGTGGGAAAAACTATCAATGTCAGACGACGATTTCCCCAGACTTATTTCTTCCCTCAGGAAAGAAAAATATGTTTTCTCCTTTCCCATATACCAGGGTGGACTTTATGCGCTGGGTCTCTGGGGAAAGGGCAGAAAAGTTACGGTTCTCTTCGGCAAAGGAGATAGAATATTCTGGGTGGACATCTTCTCCCATAGCACCCTTAAAAGGTGCAAGAAAATACTGGACCACTTCCTCCTTCACCTGAGCGTGGACGGGGAGAGCGTTTCCCCTGAGGCCGCTGAAAAAATTCGTGAAATAGACCAGAAAATTCCAGCAAGTTTTATGCAGAGCGCCCGACTCCTCCTCTACGGAATCGGTGGCTTCTATTTACTTTTCGTTATTTTTGCTATATTCATTTTCAGGACTTATGGGAAATGTCCTTCGCTTCCCGATGCCATTATTTGCTCCCCCATGTCCAGCCTCAATTATCGCACCATGCTTTCCAGCAAATACAACACCTGCTGTGTCTGCCTGCGTCAGGAATATGTAAGCGTTTATTCCAGAGGAAAATTGAAATTTGAGGTTCCCCTTAGGGAACTCCTCCAGGACCGCAACTTCCTGGAGAAGGGAAAGTTCTCCTACGGCAACTACAGAGTCAAAATTGCCAACTTCCCCTCCTGGGCTCCATACCTGGGAATCAGCTCCTTCCCTAAATTTCCCTGATAATTACAGCATTTTCTATAAAAACAGTTTTTATATATTGTCCAACTCGCTGGCTGTACGCTACTGGATTTATTTAAAACAATGAAAATTTTACTGCCTAATTTTATACCTACGTTTACCTTCCTGTCTGGATGCCTGGCCATTCTCTCATTCCTCTAAAGCTGCCTGCATGCATTCCCTGTATTCTTTATCGCACTGGGCTTTTAACTTATCCAGGACTTTCCGGTCGCACAGGTCATAGCATCTTTTCCTGAAATAGGGATCCTTGGCCAACATACAATTCGTTGTAGTGCACTTAGAATATTCGTTTAATGCCTTTCGGAGACAACCTTTGTGGTTGCTGCTGCACACCTTTCGGTCCATGTCGTCTATAGGTGAAGGAGATAAGGGCTGCTCTGCAGTGTTTCCGCCCACGGGATCACCTACAGGGTCAAAAATATATTTTTGCCTTTTCCCTAACAGGCACTCTGTTACCAGGTACATCCAGGCTTGAGTAAGAAAATCCGCAGGGGACAAAACCCAATCCTCCGTGCCCTTTGCCGTCTCCTCCACGTTTAAAACCAGCATGCCAACCGTCGAAATATCCCTCATTCTGTCCTCTTCTATAACAGCAGTGGTTATGCCCAATTTCCTCAGGCCTTTTTCTAAGCCTTCCACCTCACTCTTTATCTTCCTGTAAATCTTGGCAATTTTCTCTGCCTCCCCGGACGATGGGTCCGAAGTTTCACCCGAGGACCTGCCCAAAGTCCATCCGGTAAACCTGTATTCCTTGGTCAACGGTCCTTCTCCGGAAAAGGAAAGGCATCTGTAACTTATTCCTTCAAACGCGTGGGCTTTTAAATTGCTGGAAAGAGGGACAATTTTCTGGGTTTGAGGGTAGAGGATTCTGAGTTCACAATTTTTGAACCCCTTAATAGAAATTATTCGGCCTTTATCGTCCCGGAGGAATTTGAATTCCTCTGGAAAAAAAGTCTCCACCACCATTCTAGAATAACCATCTGGAAAATAACGGATAAAGAACCCTCCGGGGTGAAGGGACCATCTTCCCGGGGGAATGTTCTGGCTATCCTCAGGAGGAGGAACCACACCTGCCCTTATTGCCACATTCTCTATTTCCTCATAATCAGTATATCCCTCTGCCAGCAACCTCCTGATTCTGTCCTCTGCCTCAAATACCTCTCTGGCCTCCTCAGGAAGTTTTTCCATTATTTTTTCCTTCACCCATTCTGGTATCAAACC
>JALVRF010000082.1 GCA_027025175.1 Candidatus Aminicenantota bacterium
CTCCGGAGGCTATGGGCCGTTTTCTCTTTACCGGATGACGGCGGTCCCTTTCCCTGTCAAAAAAATCGTTTATCACATAAACAGAGGATGCCAGAAAGGAAAAGAGGAAGAAGGTTATAAGGGAATTGAGAAAAACCCTGGGGAGGAATATTTCCCTGGAAAAAACCGCCGGGGCAAAGACAAAGATGTTCTTCGCCCACTGGCGAATCCTCATGGCTTTTATAAACAGGGCTATTTTCTTCATTGGGCCAGGTCCAGGAAACCAGCATCCATTAAAATTTCCACAAACCTCCTTCTGGGATCCGGGGCATGGAGAATCTCCCTGCCCACCACTATAAAATCCGCTCCGGACTGGAAGGCCTCATAGGGGGTTGCCACCCTTTTCTGGTCCCCCTTTCCCTCTGCCAGCCTTATTCCCGGAACCACCTTGAGCAATTTGAAGTCCTGGAGAACGGAAAGTTCTGCAGCGGAACACACCACACCGTCCCCTCCCCCTTCCTCCACCAGTTTAGCCATGGTCTTCACCCCCTCCTCCACCGACGCTATTCCCATGGCCTGCACATCATCCTGGGAAAGGCTGGTAAGAAGGGTAACCCCAAGGATTATGGTATCCTTCTCCATTTCCCCACGGAGTTCCCTTGCCCTTTTGAATGTTTCCCTTCCACTTAGGGCATGAATGGTGGTCATGTATGGGTTGTATTTAAATATTTCCCTGAGGGCAGAAGTTACAGTGGATGGAATATCACCCAATTTCAGGTCAAGGAAGACCCTTTTTCCTTTCCCTTCCAGAAATTTAAGGGCCTTGAAGCCCTCTCTGGCGAAAAGTCTCCATCCTACCTTGTAAACATAGGCTTCGGGGAATATGAACCTTTCTACCTCCCCCAAACTGTCCACATCAAGGGCGATTATCACTCTCCTATACACCCTGAAACCTCCCGATAATTTCGTTGAAATTATTATACCCTTCCTCTTCAAGGAGAGAAACCGCCTCTTTCAGGATTCTCTCTGCGGCAGCGGGTTCCCTCAGTGTTATGGAACCTATCTGAACCGCCTTTGCTCCCACAAGGAGAAACTCCAGAAGGTCCTCTCCAGAACTTATTCCTCCGATTCCAACTACATCCACGTCCACCGAGGAAGCCACCAGGTAAACGGCCCTGAGGGCAAGGGGCTTAATGGCAGGGCCGGAAAGCCCGCCGAAAAGGGTGGAAAGGCGGCTTTTTCTGGTTCTGAAGTCCACGGCCATAGCCAGATAGGTGTTAACCAGGGAAACTGCATCGGCCCCGGCTTCCTGGCATGCGGAGGCCACCTCCACCAAGGAGGAGGTATTAGGGGTAAGTTTGGCCCAGAGGGGTTTTTCCGTAACTTCCCTGGTCGCTTTCACTATTTCGTAGGACCAGCGGGGCCACATGGCCGGGCATTTCCCTCCCTCTCTGACATTGGGGCAGGAAAGGTTAAGTTCAAAACCGGAAACCGAGGGGAGTTTAGAAAAATATTTCACAACCTGGACATATTCTTCGTCCTCCTCACCGCAGGCGTTTATGATTATGTGGGTGTCATACTGGCTGAGATGGGGTAGGTATTCCTCAGCAAACCTCCTCATACCCACGCCCTGGAGTCCTATGGAATTTAGAAGTCCGCAGGGAGTTTCCCACAACCTGGGTGGAGGATTGCCCTGTCTCTCATAAGGATAAAGCCCCTTGACCACTATGGCCCCAACCCTGTTAAGGTCAAGGATCGGAGCAAGTTCAATTCCGTAACCAGCGGTGCCTGAGGCCAGAATAACCGGGTTTTTAAGGACGAGCCCCCCGGCCTTTATCCTTGTGTCCATATCACTTCCTCTTTTTTAAAAACAGGACCTTCCAGACAGGCCCTTACTATTTTCTCCTGCCCCCCTCTCCTCACCCTCACTGCACAACCGTAGCATACCCCGAAACCGCATCCCATTATGGTCTCTAAGGAAAATTCCGCTTCTCCTCTGTAAAGGCGGGCAAATTCCATCATCATGGGCCAGGGGCCTGAAACATAGGCACAGGAGAAATCTTCCTGGGGTATGTGCCGGGTGAGGAGCCCCTTCCTTCCTGCGGAGCCATCCTCGGTGGTAATTATGACCTCCCGGGCCCTTTTCCTTAACCAGGGAAATTCATTGAGAAAGATTTCATCCCTGGTTTTCGCACCGTAAAGCAGGGTAAAATCCTCCAGCCTGCTCGCCAGATAAACCAGGGGGACTATTCCTGTCCCCCCTCCTGCAAGAAGAACCTTGCCTTCCTTCAAAGTAAACCCGTTTCCTAAGGGGATTATCAGGGACAGTTTGTCCCCGGGCTTTTTTTCCGAAAGAAGGCGGGTCCCCCTGCCCACTACCTTTATAAGAAAGAACAGGGAGTTCCCCTCCTGGTGCAAAATACCGAAGGGCCTCCTTAAGAAGGGGTCAAAGGAAGGAGAGGGGGAAATCATGGCGAATTGTCCGGGTTCTGAAGGGGGAAAATCCCCTTCTATCCTGAGGAGGACGAAATTTCCCCCGGGAAAACTCTTCTTCTCCTTTACCTCCCCCTCAACCTGTTTCATTTCCTGGTAAGAACCACAACCGGTTCAGGAAGGTCCAGGGCCACCTGTTTCTGGGAAGGGTCCCTTAAAATGGCGGAAACCACGCTGACCTCCCCCCTTTCACCTTTGAGTTTCATCTTTAAAACCCCAAGTTGGCCTATTTTAACCGTTCCGTTTTTTACTGTAAACCCAATAAGAACCCTGTGATTCTCCTTGTTTTTCATGAAGGATTGATTGTCCAGGAAAGCACCAGGAAGAACATCCACCAGTTCAATCTCAGGGGAAAATTCCACCACTATCTCTCCGGTTTTTATGGGCTCACCCCTGTAAGTAAGGGAAAGGGTGAAATTGGAGCCTCTGGAAATCATCACCCTTTTAGGGAAAAGGTTGAGGGCAGAGTTTTTCCTCTTCTTTATTCCCACGGGGGCCCTTTTTCCTGGGGAAGGCGGGGTTTCCTTTTTACCCTCAAGTTTCAGTCCCCTTCCCTCGGAAGTTATTATAGCCTTCTCCTCTTCCCTGCTGGGTTCCACATAATTCACAATGTATGGGGTGAGGGCAACAACCACATCGGTCTGCTCCCTTTTGGTTTCGGCGTTGGAGAAAAGCCAGCCTATTATGGGAATCCTGGTGAAGAAGGGAGGAGATTTGGTGGTCTGGGTCTCCTGATTTCTGAAAAGCCCGGCTATTATTACGGTTTCTCCTCCCTTTACCCTGGCGGTCATCTCCACTTCCCTGTTTCCCAGAACCGGCAAATTGTTGTATCCAGTTCCGGCTATGGAAGAGACCTGAATTTTTATCTTCAGAGTAACTTCCTCCTTGGAATTTATCCTGGGTTCCATCTCCATATTTATCCCCACATCCTGATACTGGAAGGAAGTTACCGGTTGGATGCTCAACCCCCCTGCGGCGATGGGAGAAAAGGTAGTCTGGGGGATGGGGACCTTATTTCCTATCTTGAGGGTGACTTTATCACCATCTATTCCCCTCAAAAGCGGTTTAGCCATAACCCTCGTTTCGGTATTGGTTTCAAGAAACCTGAGGTAGGCGGTGGGCATTACCACGGCTATGTCGTCGCCGGTGAGGTTTCCCAGGGTTTTAAGGGTGATGGATGGGGAAGAGGAAGAGCTCCCTCCAGCGTCATTCTGGTCCTGGGAGGAATTTTCCCCGGGGTTTATCTGGGCACCAATGGCGAACTGGGAAAGGTCAAAGCCAGCCTGCATTAATTTTGAACGGTTGACCTCCAGGATTTCCGCCTGAATTATAACTTCACCCTTGGGCCTATCAAGGCGATCTATCAACTGGGCAATGTATTCTATCTGTTCGTCGGTCCCTTTAACTATTACTGCGTTAAGATTCTGGTCGTAGGATACGGTAATAGCCCTCCTCATCCTGGAAATCACCATGGTGGCAAGGGCCATTCTTATGCTCTTAACATTGGCATAGCGCAGGTAAAAAATCTTTACCTTCTTCGCCAGGTACTGCTCCCTTTTCTGAGGGGTGTCGGGGATTATGAGGTAATTTTTATCATCTATTTTGTAGTAGAAATTCTGGGTAGAAGCACAGAGCAGCCTGAGAGCATCCTCAAAGTCCACATTCTCCAAGGAAATCGAATAATTTATGTTGCGGAAACCCTCGTCAAAAATCAGATTCACCCCGGCGTATTTCCCCAGGGCCTGGAATATGGTCTTCAGTTTTGCCCTGGCAAAATGGAGGGAAACCTTGGGTCTTGGAGCCTTGTAACGGGTAACCCTCCTCTTTTCCACCTTCCTTCCTGTGAGGGCCTCTATTCTTTTAAGCACTGCCTCGTTGCTGGGCTGATACTTCAGGGCCTTTTTGTAATAGGCCAGGGCCTGAGATTTGTTGCCTTTGCTCAGGGCATCCTCCCCCTTCATCCAGTAATGAATGGCAGCGGAAAGTTTCGCTTTATAAAGCCCTGCTTTGTACTGAGGGTTCATGGGGTCCTGTTCAAGGGCTTTCTGATAGGCCGCCACCGCCTCGTCGTACTTACCCTTGAGAAGGTAAAGTTCCCCCTGTTTTGCATAGGGGGAAACGGTGGCGCAGGAATAGAAGAACAGGGCTCCTGCGATAAATATGAGTACCTTTTTCATTCAGCCCTCCTTTAATTTAACTGTTATTTTCTGTTTCTTTTTTTCATCCAGCAGAATCACCCGATCCGAAAAAATTTTCAAAACCCTGTACCTTCTGCCCAGGGTATCCCCTTCCCTTACCGTGTAAACTTCCCCATTAAGGCTCAGAACCGCCACTATGCCCTGAGCCCCTTTAGTGTTCCCGTAATATTCTATTTTGTCTGTTGTCTCTTGAACTGTAGGCTGGGTCTTCGTAGCCCTGGGAACATTTTCGTAGGCCATGTAAAACAGATTTCTTACCGGTTTGTAATATTTCTTCTGCTTGAGAAAATCAACCCTCAGGACCAGCACATTCAAGAGCAGTGGCAAAATCAAAACTCTAACCCTCATGGAAATAAGCCTCCAGGTTTATAAGAGCCCTTATTTTCCCCCCACCTATTCTTTTCATGGTTATGCTCTTTATAACTATCATTTTGGGAGAGGTCTCCAGTTCATATATGAGCCTCCTCAATCTGCTATATGTGGCAAAAACCGGGGGTATGCTTATCCCTATTTTGTAATAACCTGAGATGGATTCCGAGGGATTGGAAAAGGTAAGACCCTGGAAACTTACCCCGGCCCGGGAAAAAGCCTTTCTTATGATTTCCCTGGCCACCACAACCCCCGAATCCCCTATAAAGAGGTTTTTCTTCCTGAAATCCTCCAGGGTGGACATCTGCTGGATAAGGGCCTTTTCCTTTTTCCTCAGTTCCTCAAGTTTTTTCTCCAGGGAAACCTTTTCTTCCTCCATTTTTTTCTGACCCAGCACAACCCTCTTGTAATCCCTGTGAAGGGGAAGGAAAATCACCAGGAAAACGAAAACATCCAGCAATAGAACCACCAGGAGTTTTCTCACTTTCCGCCTCCCTTAAGGTCCCAGGCAATGGTGGCCACACTCCCCCCTGCCTTTCTCTCCTCCCTCATGAGATAAACCTGATATTTTCCCCCTGCCGAAAGGGATTCAACGAAGTTCTTAATGGAGGAGGAACTGGCGAAATATCCGGTAAAGACAACCTTGCCGTTGGAAGAAACCGTAAGTTCTGTAAGATAGGCCCTGGAAGGAAGAGCCTTTTCAAGAATGTGAAAAACCCGGGTATAGGAAAAACCCCTTCTTTCAAGTCCTGCATTCAAAAAGCTCAGTTTAGGAAGAAGCTGGGCCTCCAGGCTTTTTATCCTTTCCCCCTCCGAAGCCACCCTGGTTCTGAGGTCCCTGAGGGCTGTCCTGACCCTGTCATAGGAAGGGCCTGCAGTCTTTACTTTTATTTTGAAGTAAAGAGAAAAGATGAGAAGAACTCCCAGGATGAAAATGCCCGCATAAAAACCCAGTTTAACCCCTTCGTTTTCAAGCCTGAATTTCCTTTTCTCTAAAAAATCAAGTTCTATCCTCTTCATGTCAATTCCCCCAGTACAGGGAGTCTCCAGCAGGGCTCAGAGAGATTTTCTCCACCGGAAATCTGTAATTCCCCTTCACAATATATTTTCTCGGCCTCAAAGCCAAGGAAAGAATCAATGCTGGCAAGTTCTGAGGTTAAATCCTCCTCTGAAAAGGGGGGACGGAGTCGCCGGTATACCCGAAGGCAGCCATCTTTAACCCCCATTAAAACTGCAAACCCGTCCAGAAAAAATACGAAGGTGAAATTTCCCCCTCCCTTCTTTGCAAGAACATAGTTCAGGGCTGAAATTGAAGAGGGTTTTATGGATTTAAGTTTTAATTTTCTCTCTGAAAAGGCTTGCTTAAAATCATCAAGGGCTTTCTTCCCTGTGGTGGCCACCAGAAATTTCCCATTTCCCTGATAAAAGGAGGCTACGGAAACCTCTCCCCTGCCCTGATACCTTTTTTTCATGTAAAAATGGACCATCTTCTCTCTCTCGGCCGTGGATTCTGGAATTTGCTGAAGGGAAAGGAAGGTTATCATAAAGGAATTTTCCGGAAGAAGTAGGATTATGCGGCCCGCCGGTGATATTTCCCTCTCCACCTGTTCCCAGGCCCTGGAAAAGGCCTCCATGTTCAGGGTGGTTGAAAAGGGAGAAACTTCCCTAACAAGCGGAGCCTCCACCCTCTTAATCTGCACCTCCTTACCCCGCTTTTTCCCGGCCACCAGGAATTCCCTGCCTATCATTATCACTGTTTTTCTTCCAGGTATTTTCATTTCTCCAGGCTCACGAAGGTAACTTTATTGAGTTCATCCAGGGAGGTTTCCCCGGCGAGCACCTTATCCACACCGCTTTCCCTTATAAACCTCATCCCCTGTCTTCTGGCTTCCTGTTTTATGAGGCGGGCGGGTTTCCTTTCCACAATCATTTCCTTAATTGTATCAGAAAGTTCCAGGAACTCACCTATGGCCATCCTGCCCCGATAGCCAGTATTTGAACAGAAATCGCAGCCTGATGGACGATAGAAAACATGGTCCGAGTACTTAGCCGGATCAAGGCCGTTGGCCTCAAGTTCCTCTTTAGCGAGATGTGTCTCCACCTTGCAATAGGGACACAGTCTTCTTACTAATCTCTGGGCAAGGACCGCATTCAGGGCGGAAACCAGACTGTGCAGGTCAACCCCCATGTGAACGAACCTGCTTATTACATCAAAAACATTGTTGGCGTGAACAGTGGTCATTACCAGATGCCCGGTAAGGGCAGCCTGAACCGCTATCTCTGCGGTTTCCGGGTCCCTTATCTCCCCCACCATTATCCTGTCAGGATCGTGTCTTAAAATGGAACGGAGTCCCCGGGCAAAGGTAAGGCCCTTTTTCTCGTTAACCGGTATCTGCAAAATTCCGGGGATGTTGTATTCCACGGGGTCCTCAATGGTTATTATCTTCTCCTCTTCGGTGACGATCTCGTTAAGGGCAGCGTAAAGGGTGGTGGTTTTACCAGAGCCCGTGGGTCCAGTAACCAGAAACATTCCGTAGGGAAGCCTTATATGCTTTCTTATCTTGCTTATTATCTCCTGGTCAAAGCCCAGTTTATCCAGGGTAAGTTCCTTGAAGGAGGAGGCCAGGTACTCCTTATCCAGAATCCTTATGACGCATTCTTCCCCGTGAATTCCCGGAAGGATTGAAACCCTGAAATCTATTTTCTTTCCTTTTATTTTCAACTGGAACCTACCATCCTGGGGAATCCTCCTCTCCGCTATGTCCAGGTCAGCCATAACCTTTATCCTGGAGATTATCCCTGCGTGGAATTTCTTGTGGATGGGCTCCATGGCCGGATAAAGAACCCCATCAATCCTGTATTTAACCTTCACAACCCGGTCCGTGGCCTCTATATGTATGTCGGAGGCTCCCCGGTGAACGGCGGTAAAAACTATGGAGTTTACCAGTTTAACTATGGAAGCTTCCTGGAGGGTAAGGGTCTCCACCGAGACCTCCTCCTCGGCCACCTCCATGACCTCTTCTCCGGCAAACTCCGCAGAGGCCTCCTCCAGAACCCCTTTCACAAGGTCTGCCCTCCGGAGTTCCTCCTCAAATTCATCAGGGCTTATTTTCACCGGGAGAACCCTGGAGTTTATGAAATCCTCAATCTCCTCCAGGTAGATGGGGTTTTCCGGTTCCACCATGGCCACTTGAAGCCTGCCATCCTTCCAGCCCAGTGGCAGAAATTTCAGGCGGTATATCATCTCCGGAGGAAAAAGTTTTGCAGTTTCAAGGTCTATCCTCATCTAATCCCCCTGGCAAGTTCAAATATAGGAAGGTAGACTGAAAGTAGCATTATACCCACTATCAGCCCAAGGAACAAGATGGTCAGTGGCTCAAGAATCCCCAGATACCTGCGAACCTTGAACTCAAACTCCTTTTCCAGGTAATCCGCCCCCTGGAATAGAAGTTCAGTGATCTCCCCGGAATTTTCCCCCACCTTTACCATCTCAATTCCCAGTTCCTCCACAGCCCCGGTCTCCTCCAGGGCCTGGGAAAGACTTAATCCCTCGCTGACCCTCTGGGGAACCAACGAAAGTTTTTCCCTTAAATACCCATTGGGAGAAGCCTCTGCAGCGGTCCGGGATGCCTGAACCACAGGAATTCCCCCATCAAGTAAAAAGGACATGGTTCTCAGGTAAAGGGACGATGAGATGAGAAAAATACCCTCCCCCAGGAAGGGAACGGAAAGTTTCAACCTTTCTATCCAGAGGTAAAGGGGTTTTATTTTCACCGAATATTTATAAAGAAGGGCCAGTAGAAAAAGGAAAAGGATTATCCAGAGCCAGTTTTTCTTCATGAAGGAGGAAACCGACAGTATGAAAACAGTCAGGGTAGGCAGTTGAATATTGGTGTGTTTGTAAAAGGAGGCGAATCTGGGTATGACGAAGGTGGTCAGGAGAAAAACCAGAAACAGAGATACGGTTATAACTATGGTGGGGTATGTGAGGGATGCCTTTATCTTTGAATAAGTGCTTTCCATGAAGTTGGCGTAGTCCAGATACTTTTCCAGGGTAAATGCCAGCCTTCCGCTTCTTTCACCGGCGGCTAAGGCCGTTATAAAGAGAATTCCCAGGTCCCTGGAATAGGGTTTAAAGGCTTCCGAAAGATCTGCTCCGTCCACCACCCTTTCCCTGGCGCCGCTGAGAATCTCAAGGAGCCTGGGATTTCTTGTTCTGGAGATTATAAGGTCAAAGGCCCTCACGAAGGGAACTCCGGCCTTAACCAGGGCCAGGAGTTGCTGGGCGAAAATTATCCGGTCCCTCCAGCGAAGTTTTCCCCGGGAAAAGGTTATTTTCTTCTTCACCTTTAAAACGGCAAAACCCTTTTTCTCGTATATCTTACGGGCTTCCTCGGGACTTTCCGCCCAGCATTCCTCAGTCCATACTTTTTCCTCTGAGGCCAGTTTAACGGTGAATTTTGGCATTAACCTAAGGGGGCCTCCTGAGGTATTTCCGCAATAACCGAAACCTCTATCTTCACATCTCTGGGAAGACGTGAGGCTTCAAAGATGAACCTGGCCGGGGGATTTTCCGGGAAAAACCTCTGGTAAACATCGTTCATTCCCTTATACTCGCTGAGATTAGAAAGGGCCACAATGACCATAACTACATGGGAAAGGCCAGAACCTGCCTCTTCCAGGATGGACTTTATGTTCTCAAAAACCCTCTCGGTTTGCTTCTGTATGGGGGGACCGCAGACGGTTTTGGTTTGAGGATCAATGGGGAGTTGCCCCGACAGAAAAATAAACCCATTTGAAATTACGGCCTGGGAATAAGGGCCTATAGGCTCAGGACCCTTATCCGTAAAAAAAGTCCTCATCTTTATCCTCCATATTTTTCCATAAACTCTGCGAAAAGCTCCACATCCCTCTTGCTTCCTATCACCAGAGGGGTTCTCTGGTGGAGGTTTTCGGGCACTATATCAAGGATTCTCCTCTTCCCGTCAGTGGCCGCTCCCCCTGCCTGTTCCACTATGAAGGCCAGGGGAGATGCTTCGTAAAGAAGCCTGAGTTTTCCCTGGGGGTGCTTTGAATCGGCGGGATAGAAGAAGATTCCACCCTTAAGCAGATTTCTGTGGAAATCCGCCACCAGGGAACCTATGTATCTGGCAGAATAGGGCCTGGACGTTACCCTGTCCTCCTCCCTTAAATACTCCACGAATTTCCTGATGGCCTCGCTCCATCGGTTGTAGTACCCCTCATTGGCGCTGTAAATTTTTCCCTTCTCCGGAATTTTTATGTCGTGGTGCGAGAGTATGAATTCGCCTACAGAGGGGTCAAGGGTGAACCCGTGGACCCCCTGTCCCGTGGTATAAACCAGCATGGCTGAGGAGCCGTAAATAACATAACCTGCCGCCACCAGGGCTGAACCGGGCTGGAAGAAGTCCTCCTCCACCGCATCCCCCTCTCCATTTTGCTTCTTCCATATCCCAAAAATCGTTCCCACGCTTACATTCACATCAATGTTGGAGGAGCCGTCCAGGGGATCAAAGGCAAAAAGGTATTTTCCTCTGGGAACATCCTCGGGAATGGGGATAACCGATGCGGTCTCCTCCGAGGCCATGCCTGCCAGATACCCCCCACGGCTTAGAACCCCCACGAAGGTTTTAAGGGCGAATTCGTCAAGTTTCTGAACTTCTTCCCCGAAAACATTTATGGTGCCGGTGGCGCCTAAAATTTCCGCTATCCCTGCCCGGTTAACCTCCCTGTAAACTATCTTGGACGCTGTGGCTATGTCACTGAATAGACTTGAGAATTCCCCGGTGGCCTGGGGATATTTCCTCTGTTCCTCAATTATGAACCTTGAAAGGGTTATGTATTCCTTCATCTTCCCCTCCGGAAGAAATTATAGTTTATTTGTTAATTTTAAAGCAAATTTCCTATAAAGGGCCTCAGGTCCACTTCTTTACCTGCGGAACGGAAAAAATCCTCCAGCAAGTTCACATAATCTTCAACTTTTCCCCTCTCCACCACTGCCCCTATAACATCCCTTTTCCCCCCTGCGTAAAAACCCATGTCCTTGGCCCTTTTAACCAGGGAGGAAAGGTCTGTGCATCGGGTCCTCAGGTAAAAATTGAGATAATCGCCCTGAAGGCCCACCACCAGGTTTATTTTCTCAGGGGAACGGGCAAAAATCCTCCGGGTAAGGTCAGAGACTATCCTGAATCTGGTGGGAGTAAAAAGAAAGTTAACCACATCCCCTTCCATGAGCTTCGCCTCTTCCCTTCTTATTTCCTCCTCCACCATCTTCTCCACTCCGGTAAATTCCTCCCTTTCCAGAACCGACAAAAGAGGTTGGGAAAGGAGGTATTTGACCACGGAATAAACCCTTTCCCTATCTCCGGTTTTATATTGAAGGTCCACTATCTTGACAGCCTTCTTGAAGCGTTCAAAATCCTTTCCGTAAAATTCCTTCATCTCCTCCAGGATGGGGTCCCCATCCTTCAATTTAAACCCGTTGTCCCCGTAAATTCCCAGATACTCCATGTGGTTGTGGGGAAGGCGGAAAAGTTCCGTAATAACCCTGGTGTTGGAGGGAGCCTCCCTTCCCTCCAGGGTAGGATTTATCATATCAATTCCCTCCACCCTTTTCCCGTGGTGATGGTCCACCACCTGAAAACTGCCCAAGGAATTAAGAAAGAGGAGGTCCTCCTCTGGAAGGCTCATGTCAAGGAGAACCAGGCTCTCCGCTCCTGGTTCTCCTATTTTCTTCCTGTCTTCCGGAGAGAGAAAATAATTACCAATTTCCGGGGTAAAATATTTGAATTCCTCTCCCTTCACTCTTGTCCACAAAACCGCAGAGCCTATACCGTCCGCATCCCAGTGGTGAATAATCAGCCTCATAGGGGAATTTTACTGAAATTAATGTAAAATTAAAACCGTGGGAATTTCAGCGGTCATAATCACCCTCAACGAGGAGAAAAACCTCCCCAGGGCTTTAAAAAGCCTTGACTTTGTAGATGAGGTGCTGGTGGTGGATGCCTTCTCCAAAGACAGGACCGCCGAGATAGCGGAAAGTTTCGGAGCCAGGGTGTTCCGAAGGGAGTGGGAAGGCTATGCCAGCCAGAGAAATTTCGCCATGGAAAAGGCCACCCATCCCTGGGTTCTTTTCTTGGATGCCGATGAGGAGGTAAGTCAGGAACTCAGGGAGGAAATAATGTCCCTGGATTTTTCCGCCGACGGTTATCTCATAAGAAGGGAAAGTTTCTTCGCCGGAAAACCCATGCACTGCTGCGGGTGGTGGCCGGACTGGGGGATAAGGCTTTTCAGGAAAGAAAGGGCAAGGTGGGAGGGAGAGTTGGTTCACGAAAGCCTGGTTTTTTCGGGAAAAACCCGAAGGCTTCGGGGAAAAATCCTCCATTATCCCTACCAGAGGCCCCGGGAACTATTCGAGAGAATGAACAAATACGCTAAACTATGGGCCCTCAGGGAAAGGGAAAGGAAAAACCCCTCCTGGCTCAGGGTATGCCTTCAGCCCGTGGGAACCTTCCTCAGTTCCTACATCCTCAAAGGGGGAATTTTTTGCGGATGGAGGGGTTTTACTGTGAGTTTTGCCCAGGCCTATTATTCTTTCTTAAAATATCTCCTGTTAAAGGAGGGAAAATGGACATTGAAAAAATAATGGAAGAGGCCCGAAGGAGGATAGAGGAAAAAAAGGAAAAGGGATACTTTACCGATGAGGAAATAAGGGACATTGAGGAGATGGAACTGAAAATCCTTCCCGACGAGGCGGAAATACGCTCCTTTTACGAATCCCACCTTTACGGGGAGGTCTACCACCCACCCACAGGGATAAAAAAATGGATAAAGGATAAATTTCAGGACAAATTCTTCCGGTTCTTTTTCTTCTTCATGAGGCCCCTGCTAACCCCTGAGAAGATTGTAAAAAGCGTGGAATACATAAAAATACTCCACAACATTTCCCACAGTCTCGTAACAGAACTTTCCAAACAGAGGCTCAAAACCCTGGAACTGGAGGCCCGGGTAAAATCCTTGGAGGAGAAGGTGGAAATTCTTGAAAGGAGGATAAGGGCCTACGAGGAAAAATGAAAGTCGCCATAGTGGTACAGAGATACGGACTTAAGATAGCCGGTGGTGCCGAATACCACGCCCGGCTCATTGCGGAGCACATGGCAAAACACTGGAATGTGGAGGTCCTCACCACCGATGCCGAGGATTATGTCCGCTGGAAGAGGGGGAATTTCCCAAGGGAGGAGGAAATAAATGGGATTCTCGTAAAAAGGTTTCCTGTGGAAAGGGAAAGGGATGTGGTAAAGTTCGGTGCCCTCCAGAGGAGGCTAGAGAGGGAGGAACATACCCCTGAGGAAGAGGAAATGTGGATTGACGAGGAGGGGCCATACGCTCCTTCCCTCATAAAACACATAAAGAAAAACCGGGAAAAATATGACCTCTTCATTTTCTTCTCCTACAGGTACTATCAGAGCCTGAGGGGAGTGCCTGTGGCGGGCGAAAAGGCCCTTCTGGTCCCCACTGCAGAACACGACCCTGTACTTTATTTTCCCTTGGCCAGGAGGGTTTTCAGGAAAACCAGGGGATTTCTCTATAACTCCCACGAGGAAAAAGAACTCATAGAGAAAATCCACGGGATTTCCGCCCCCAATGTAGTGGTGGGGGTTGGTATAAAGGAACACAGGGTAAAAGGGGGAAGGTTTAAGGAATATTCCCCCTACATGATTTACATAGGAAGGATTGACAGGAACAAGGGGGCAGAGAGGCTTTTTTCCTATTTTCGCAGGTACAGGAGGAAACACCCCGGCCTCAAACTCCTCTTAGTGGGAAAACCCATTATTCCCATACCCGAGGATGAGGACATTGTTCATTTAGGTTTCCTTCCAGAGGAGGAAAAATGGGAAGCCTTAGCGGATTCCCTTTTCCTGGTTAATCCCTCCCATTTTGAAAGCCTTTCCATGATTCTCCTTGAGGCATGGTCCATCGCAAAACCGGTTCTTGTTTACGGAGGGTGCGAGGTCCTTCAGGGTCAGGTAAGGAGAAGCGGGGGAGGTCTTTACTTCAACGATTATTACGAATTTGAGGAAGCGGTGGAGATAATGAGGTCCCAGCCCGGGCTGCTTAAGGCCATGGGGGAGGCAGGAAGGGAATATTACCTTGAAAACTACCGATGGGAGGTAATAGAGGGGAAATACCTCCAGATGGCGGAGGCTGTCCTATGAAGGTTCACCAGATGCTCCCCACTTTCAGTTATGGGGATGCCATAGGAAACCACACCTTGGCCATAAGGGATACCCTGAGGAAGACCGGATATACTTCTGAAATCTTTGCCTACAACCACGACCCCCGCCTGGCAGGCGAGGTTCGCTACTTCGCTGAACTGGAGGAGGAAATGGGGCCCGATGACATATTGATTTATCACTATTCCCTCTCCTCCCCGCTTTCCCTGCTCTACATGGAGCTAAACTGCAGGAAAATTCTGATTTACCACAATATAACCCCCCATCGTTTCTTTTACGACACCAATCCCACTTTAGCCAAGGAATGCTACATGGGAAGAAGGTTCCTTCCGGACCTGGCCCCCTATACGGACCTGGCCTTAGGCGACTCCACCTACAACGAAGCGGAACTCAGGGAAGCCGGTTACAAAAGGACCGGGGTTCTTCCCATAATGATAGATTTTGAAAGGCTAAAAACCCCTCCCAGCCCTTCCTTTTCCCACGCCTTTGCCGACGGAAAGAAAAACATCCTCTTCGTGGGAAGAATTATAAACAACAAAAAATACGAGGACATAATAAAGGTTTTTCATTACTATCAAAAATACTTCAATCCCGAATCCCGGCTCATCCTGGCAGGAAATTACCGGGGATTTGAGAGGTATTACATGTCCCTATGGGAACTTGCCAGAAGGCTGGGGATTAGAAACCTCGTCTTTACCGGTCATGTAAGTTTCAGAGAACTTCTCTCCCTCTACAGGACTGCTGATCTTTTCCTCTGCATGAGCGAGCACGAGGGGTTCTGCGTTCCCCTTGTGGAGGCATTTTTCTTTGATGTTCCTGTGGTAGCGTATAAGTGCTGCGCGGTAGAGGAAACCGCCAACGGTGGGGGAATTCTTTTTGACAGGAAGGATTTTCCCATTATCGCATCCACCATACACCAGATCCTTTCCCGGGAGGAGTTCAGGCAAGAGGTCATTCAAAGGCAGAGAAAGGCCCTTTTAAGATACGAGAGGGGAAAACTTGAGAAAATCCTCCTGGCTTTTGTGAGGGGCCTATGAGGATAGTTCAGTTAGTGCCGGCCTTTTCCAGGGGGGATGCCATAGGGGAAGACGCCTTAGCCTTGGATAATTACTTTAGAGTTCAGGGCTTAGAGTCCTGGATTGAGACCCCGGACATAAAAACCCCTCATCCCTCGGTGAGGGAATTGAACTTAAAGGGGCTGGCCTCCCTGGAAAGGGAAGATGTGGTCATCTACCATACCGCGGTGGCAACCCCCTATGCGGAGGACTTCCTTCAGTTCAGGGCGCGAAAGGTGGTCATAAATCACAACATAACCCCCCCTGAATATTACAGGCCCTTTGCACCAGAAATTGCCGAACTTCTTGAGGCCAGCCTCAGGGAACTAAGAGCCTTCGTGGAAAACAAAGAGAAAATAGACCTTTTTATTGGGGATTCGGATTTCAATTCCCGAATGATAAGGGAAATGGGAGCCCAGGCTGTAACCGTGCCTCTGGCCATAAACTGGGAAAGGTTCAGGGGCAGGGAGAACCCCTATTTCCGCAGGATTTTCGCTGACCACAAAATAAATTTTCTTTTCGTGGGAAGGGTTGTTCCCAACAAAAAAATTGAGGACCTGATAAGGTTCGTTTTCTATTTCAAGGAGATGATAAATCCTGCGGTGAGGCTCATCGTAGCCGGGAATTACCGCGCTCTCCCCAAATACGCCCATTGCCTTCAGGACCTGGCTTACCGTTTTCACCTTTCCTCGGACGAGGTGGTCTTTACAGGGTGGGTGGAAGAGGAGGAACTTCGGGCTCTTTACAGGGCTGCCCATGTTTTCGTCTCTGCCAGCGAGCACGAGGGATTTGGGGCGCCCTTCCTGGAAGCCTTTGAGTTTTCCCTTCCTGTCCTCGCCTTTAAAGCAGGCGCAGTTCCTGAGACCGTGGGTGAAGGGGGAATTTTAATGGAGGATAAAAACCCGGCCCTGTGGGGAGAAGTGGCCAACCTAATCCTGGAAGACGAAGAACTTCGCTCAGAGTTGATAAAAGGGGGAAAGAAAAGGCTCTCCTATTACAAAAGCCTGAACCCTCCCCACATGCTCCTTAATCTTATAAGAAATCTCTAAACGGAACGGGCAAGGGTAAGGGCATGGACCTTATGGCCCGCCTTCTTCAAAACCCTGGAGGCTTCGGTGATGGTGGCCCCGGTGGTCCAGACATCATCTATGAGGAGAACCCTGCTGCAAGGACTGGTTTTCCTTAAAGCGAAACTCCCCCTGGGATTGAGTTTCCTTTTGTGGCGGGGAAGTTCCACCTGAGGGACGGTATATCTGGACCTGTAAAGCAGTTTTTCCACCGGCAGGCCCCTGAGCTTTGAAAGGCGCCGGGCGAGGAGAAGGATGTGGTCAAATCCCCTTTCCCTTATCCTCTTTTTATGGGAAGGAAGGGGAACTATGCAGTCCACATCCCATACATCGTCAACCCGGGCGGAAGCGAACTGGGCTAAGGGCTTAGCCAGGTTCTCGTATCCTCCGTATTTGTAAAGGAGAATGCTCTGGCGAAGGTTTCCCTCATAAAGACCTGCCGAGCGGTGGATTAAAAAGGGTCTTCCTTTCAGACAATCCCCGCAGGTTATGGAAAGGGCCGAAGGGGAAAAATAGGGTTTTCCGCATACGGGACACATGGATCCTGAATGAAAGGGAAAACCATCAAGGCATTCCCTGCAAATTACCCTCTCCCCTGGCTTTAAAGGAGAGCCACAGATTTTGCAGGAAGAGGGGAAAATAATCAGTTCCAGTTTTCCTAAGGCCTCAGTAATACTCCTCACTGGCCTCGGCTTCTCTTTCTTCCTCCAGCCTCTCGGCACACTCAACGCAATAACGGGCCCAGGGCACTGCGGTGAGTCTTTTTACGGATATGGACTTTCCGCATTCCTCGCAAATACCGTAAGTGCCCTCGTCCATTTTTCTGAGGGCATCCTCTATGTCCTTTAAAATCTCAGCCTCCTTCTCTCCTAAGGCTATCTTGTACTCCCTGTTAAACTGAAAGGCGGCTTTATCGTAATACTCAATAAGGGTTTCCCCTTCTTCGGAGGTCTCCCTCCCGAGTTCCTCCAGTTTGGATAGGATTTCTTCCCTCTTCTTGAGGAGTTTCCTTTTAAGTCTTTCCAGATCCCTTTTTTTCATGCTTCCCTCCTTATTTCGGATATGGGTGGGAAAATATTATGCACAATGCTCTGAAAATCTGTTCTGCCAACATAATCCTCGCCACTTCATGCGAAAAGGTCATTTTTGAAAGTGAGATAATTTTAGCACAGCGGTCAACGGAGAAACCCCCGGCTCCCCCCACCACGAATACTATGTTTTTCCCCTGACCCATGAGCCCTTTAAGAAACCGGGCAAAGCCCCGGGAATCCATCTCTTCCCCTTCAGGGGAAAGGCCCACCAGGATGGAATTGGGATATCGCCTCTGCAGTTGCTGGCAGGAGGTAACATCCTTTATGTAATCAATTCTGCAGGGCAGGAATTTTCCAGCCATTTTACAGAACCTTTCGCATATTTCCCTGCCCTGGGCCAGTTTTGTCCTTCCCCCGAAAACCAGGATTATCTTCACCCCTTAAGAATCCTCCTCAGGGTTTTCCTTGTTATCCCCAGGGCTTTAGCAGCCCTGGTCTTATTGCCGCCGAACCTTTCAAGAACCTTCCTTACATAAATCCTTTCCATCTCCCTCAGGGGAATAACATCCGGGGAGGATTCCCAGGAAAAATCCATAGCGGGCTCCCCGGTTTCCTTTTTCCCCAAGGAAATTTCCCTCTCAATGAAATTCCGCAGTTGCCGAACATTTCCAGGCCAGGGATAGGAAACAAGGGCTTTCCTTCTGCTTATCTTTATCCTTCCCATGGCAAAGTATTCCGCCAGGGGAATTATATCCCCCTTCCTTTCCCTGAGAGGGGGGATTCTTACGCAAACCGGGAAAAGGTGGACGAATTTCGGGTGAATTTTACCCCGGGACGCTGCCTCTTCCAGGGGTAATTGACCGGAGGCTACCAGAAGGAAGGAAGAATTCCTTTCCTCTGTCCCCCCTAAGGGAATGAACCTTCCTGTTTCCAGGGCGTCAAAAATTTTAATCTGAACATCCATGGGAAGGCTATCCAGGAGGTCAAGATAAAGGGTTCCTTCATTGGCCCTTTCCAGAAAACCCTCCCTGGCCTTCTCGGCGCCTGAGAAAGCCCCTTCCAGGTGACCGAAAAACTGGGACTCGGCCAGAGCAGGGGATATGCTGTAGGCTCCCACCTTCAGAAACGCTCCCTTCCTCCCTGAGGCCTCGTGTATGTAAAGGGCGAAGGTGTCCTTTCCCGCTCCGCTCTCCCCCCAGAGGTAAACCTTTACCCCCAAGGAGGCATATTTTCTGATCTCGTGGAGGAGTTTCTTAGTAAGGATGTCCTCAGCGATTATTTTCATCTATCCTGTAAAGTTTTCCGTCCATCCAAAGGGATTCCAGGTCATAATATCTTCTCTTTTCTTCGGTGAAGATGTGGACCACGAAATCCCCGTAATCCAGGAGTATCCACTCACCTCTCTCTTCACCCTCAACCCCTAAGGGCCTTGCTTCCACCCTTTGTTGAAGAAAATCACTCAGGGTCTGGGAGTGGCGGGTGGAAGAGGCAGTGGCTATTAAAAAATAATCGGTAAAGGAGCATATCCCTTTAAGGTCAAGGACCACCAGGTCCAGGGCTTTCTTCTCCCGCAGGGCCTGGAGGGAAGTTTCAATTTCCCTGGGAAACTTCATCTATACAGCACCTCCTTAATTATGTATTTCCTTACCCCTTCCGGAACCAGATATCTTATGGATAAACCCTCTCTGATTTTTCCCCTGACCATGGAGGAGGATATGGGCAGGGTAGCGCAGGAGAGGAAAAAAATTCCCTCTCCGCAATCCCTTTCCCCTTCCCTCAAATGCTTTATTTTTAATGAGAGAGTATGGCTCCAGGAAGGTGGACTGAAGGGGGTCCATTTTCTTTTTATGACTATTATGTTGTTTTCCCGCACTAAGACCTGGTAATCCTTCCATGTGGGAAATTCCAGAAAACTGTCTTCGCCCACGATAAGGAAAAAATCGTGGGGGAATTCCCTTTTAAGGGCTCTCATGGTATCCACGGTGTAGGACAATCTATGCCGGGCTTCAAAATCGCTGGCCTCAAAATAAGGGTTCTCCTTTACGGCTATCTCCGTCATAGCAAATCTTACGGAAAAGGGGGCTTTTTCCCTGTCCCTCTTATGAGGGGGCGCAGGGGAGACCATAAACCATACCCTATCCAGGCAGAAACTTTCCCTGGCCAGTTCTGCAGCCCTCAGGTGGCCCAAGTGAGGGGGGTCAAAGGTTCCTCCGTAGATACCTATTCTCATTGATTCACAAGGGAATACAATCCTTCAAGGAGCTCCTCAACCCCCTCTCCGGTGAGGGCAGAGATGGCGAAAAATTTAGCATTCATCTTCTGTGCCAAGTTTATTATACCCGAAAAATCCCTTTTTTCCTCAGGAATGAGGTCTATTTTGTTTACGGCAATGGCCTTTATTTTGGGAGGAAGTTCCTGGCTGTAGGAGGAAAGTTCCTTCATCAGAATTTCCACCTGTTTTTCGGGCCTGGGAGCCGAAGGCGCAAGGTCAAGGAGAAGAAGAATCACTTTGGTTCTTTCTATGTGCTTGAGAAAACGGGTTCCCAGTCCGGCCCCCTTGTGGGCATTTTCTATGAGCCCGGGGATGTCCGCCACGGTCATGGACCTTTCCTCATCAAGCCTGACTATGCCCACATGGGGCGAAAGGGTGGTAAAGGGCCAGGGTTCAACCCTGGGTTTCGCTGCGGAAATTCTCCGCAGGAGGGAGGACTTTCCCGCATTGGGAAGGCCAACCAAACCCACATCCGCGATGAGTTTGAGTTCAAGGAGAAGGGACCTTTCCTCTCCTGGCTGGCCCTCCTCGGCGTATCTGGGAGCCCGGTTCGTGGGTGTGGCAAAATGGGCGTTTCCCCTTCCTCCCCTTCCCCCTTTAGCCACCAGGAACTTCTGGCCTGGCTCTGTAAAGTCAAAAAGCACCTGGCCGCTCTCCGCATCCTTCACCACCGTTCCCACAGGGACCCTCAGGTAAAGGTCCCTTCCCTTTCTTCCGTGCATTTTTTTCCCTTTGCCGTGGCCACCGTCCTCAGCCTTAAAATAGGGGTTAAACCTGTAATTTACAAGGGAAGACATTCCAGGGTCTGAGATGAGGTAAATATCCCCCCCATCTCCTCCGTCCCCGCCGTCAGGTCCGCCCTTAGGGACATATTTTTCCCTTCGGAAACTTACACAACCGTTACCACCTCTTCCAGCGACTACCTTTATTCTGGCCTGATCAATGAACATTAATTCAGGAAGGGATTACCTCCACCACTACCCTTCCCGCAGACCTGCGGAAGGAAACCACTCCGTCCTTGAGGGCAAATATGGTGTAATCCCTTCCCAGACCCACATTCTTTCCGGGCTTATACCTGGTTCCCCTCTGGCGGACGATGATAGAACCAGCCCTGACGAACTGGCCGGCAAATCTTTTTACTCCCAGTCTCTTTGATATAGAATCCCTTCCGTTCTTTGCGGAACCGCCGGACTTCTTATGAGCCATTTTCTCCCCCTATAATCTCTTCTATCCTTATAACCGTAAGGTACTGTCTGTGGCCCTGTTTTTTCTTGTATCCTGTTTTGGCCTTCTTCTTAAAGACTATGACTTTGGGGCCCCTTTTCTGGGCAAGGATGGTGGCCTTCACCCTGGCTCCCTCCACAAAGGGCTTTCCAATCCTGGCCTTGCCCTCTCCTCCTACAAAAAGCACCCTATCAATCTCCACGGTTGCCCCTTCCTTCCCCTCTATCTTTTCCACCTCAATGACCTGCCCTTTTTCCACCATGTACTGTTTTCCACCGGTTTCTATTATGGCAAACATTTCCTCACTCCTTGTTTTTTCGCCTAATCCTAACAAATTTTACACTTCCGGTCAAGTCACTCCTGTAGAGAGAAACCAGAGCCTTCCCCAGTTCCCCGGCAGCACCGGTATAAAACATGGCCCCCCTCCCCCTTCCATCCCTGTCCCTCCATTCGTATATGCACATGTCCCTTAGAGACCTCTTAGCCAGATACTCAAGGCGAAGCCTCGCTTCTTTCTTTAAACCTGATCTTATCATGGCCCTTATCACCCTTCCTCCTATCCAGTCCCAGTCCCCACCGTTCTGGTAATGCCAGGGTTTCATAAGATGGAATTTAAAGAACCCCGGAGGATAGGGAGGGAGGAGGGTAAAGCCTGGGGAACGGAGGGAAAATTCCTTCAATTTTTTATCAAGAACCCTGAAAAACCTGATGCTCTGCTGAGGGGTTAAGAAACCTGCGAGAATGGCCTCAGCGTTTCCTCCGGTGGCCAGGATATTTCTTTCCAAGGAAAGATATTCCGGATGGCCTAGGACCCTGTGAATGAGGAAATAACCCTTATCCTTAAGATAAAGGTATTTGAGGGAATTTTCCTTTACCCTCCTGGATATGGCCTCAGCCGGGAAGGAAACCTGCGGAGGGCATTGTTTTTTCATTTCCAGGAAGGCCTTTAGGGCCTGATAGAACTTGGCCTGGGTGTATATGCCCACCACCCTCAGGTCCCCCTCCCTGTAATGCACCGGATCGGCAGGATGCTCTAAGGAAACATCCCCCCAGTCCGCCTTGAATCCTGACCAGATAAGGCCGAAACTTCGGCTCCTTCTGTTATCCCATAACCACTTAAGAGCCAGGGCCAGACGGTCTATTATTCTCCTTCCCCTCAGGGTCTTACAGAGCCACCGGGGATTTTCCCTGGCAACGGAATAGGCAGCAAGGACTAAGGAGGATTCCTGGTCCGACGAGACCGTGTTTTTTCCCCATCGGTAATCAGGACTTATCCAGTCGCTTATCTCCCCATCCTGGTGTTGAAACCGCAGGAAGAGTTCAACCATGGTCTCAAGGGAGGAGAGGGGATAGTGGAATTTCGCATAATCCATGGCCGTGGCCAGGTCCCTTATCCACAACTGGGGATAATTGCTCCCCGGGGAAAATCCGAAAAGAGCCTGCCCCTTTCTTATTTCGCCGTTGGCAAAGGTAAGGCGAAGAAGATGCTGAAACCTGTTCCAGAGGGGCTCCTTCAAAGGGAGATATTTTCCACTAAAATCCCTCTGAAAATCAGGGGAGAGAAGGTCCTTTACCCTTACGAAAACCCTGCAGGGCTTCCAGCCCCTTTCCCTTCCCCAGAACTTTCCCTCCTTTAAAAGTTCAAATTCCGCCTGGTATTCCCCTGGGGGGACCGGGAAGAAAACAGTGACAGAGAGGAACTTATTCTCCACCACAAAGATGAACCTGGGGTTTTCGTAGCGGAAAATTTTCCCCTTCCTGTCATAAAGGTGATAGGAAAAAGAGAGACCCTTCACTTCCTCCGGGTTTATTCCCTGCGGGTAAAATTTCAGCCTTACCGCCTGGCCCTGATACAGGACTATCTTCCTGGAGGGACACTTCAGGGATGCGGATAAAAGGGAAAGGGAAAAAAGGAGAAAAACTGAAAATTTTCTCAATCCCTGAAAATTTCCGAAATTTCCTGGCAGGTTATTCCCCTGTTTTTCATCCACTCCCTGAATTTCAGATAGTGGGAAATTATTCTTCCGTGGTCAAAGGCCAGGGGAGGTAAATCCCGGGGGTCAAATAGCCTGGCCTGCAGGGCATCATCCCCTCCCCGGGGCTGGCCTTCAGCCTTAGCGATGAAAACCAGGGTGGCAGTGTGGAACCTGGGGTCCCTTTCCGGCGAGGAATAAAGGTGCATCTGACAGAGAAGTTCCACATCCAGGCCTGTTTCCTCCCTGGCTTCCCTCAGGGCAGCCTCCTCGTAGCTCTCCCCGTATTCCACGAATCCTCCTGGAAGAGCCCAACCAAAGGGAGGATTTTTTCTTTTCACCAGGACTATTTTCCCCCCCACCTCAATTATTATGTCAACTGTAGGGTAAGGATTCCTGGGCTGACTCATTTTTCTCCTTCTTTACCCTCTCGGCATCCCCCACAAGGTCGTCCCGGGAAAGGTCTACCACTTTAACCCCCTGGGTGGCCCTGCCCATTTCCCTCAGTTCCTCGCTCTTTATTTTAATTATCTTGCCTCCCCTGGTTATTATAACTATCAGGTCCGAATCAATGGGGAATGAAGCCACCACATCCCCTGTTTTCGGAGTAATCCTGAGGTTTTTCACCCCAGCCCCTCCCCTGGATTGGATCCTGTACTGGAAAATTGGGGTCTTCTTTCCGTAGCCCTTTTCGGTTATAACCAAGATGTTCCTGTGGGAGGGCTTTATTATTCCTGCGCTGACCACCTCATCCCCCTGGCCCAGTTTTATTACCCTTACCCCGGAAGCGCTCCTTCCCATTATCCTCAACTGATCCACAGGGAAGATTATGGCCTTTCCCTTTCTTGTAGCCACGAAAACCTTATCACCGCAATCGGGAAAAACCGCCACCACCTGGTCCCCATCCCTGAGTCCTATGGCCCTTTTTCCGTTTCTCTTTATATTCTCAAATTCGGAAAGGGAAACCCTCTTTCCAAGCCCACTTCTGGTTATAAGTACCAGATTTTCCCCTTTTACTTCCTGCAGGGAGATTATTTCCCTTACCTCTTCCCCGCTTTCCAGGGAAAGCATCCCGGTTATGTGTCTACCTGTTCCCCTCTCACCGGTTTCCGGAATTTCGTAGGTTTTCATCCCGTAAACTTTACCCTTATTAGTGAAGAAAAGGAGCTGAGAATGGGAATTGGCAAGAACCACTTTTTCCAGGAGGTCCTCCTTCCTGGTGGCCTCGCTTCTTCCCTTTCCTCCCCTTCTCTGAACCCTGAGGAAGGTGGCGGGTTTCTTCTTCAGGAATCCCCGGCGGGTAAAAATCACCAGATAATCCCTCCGGGGAATCAGTTCCTCGTCGGCCACCTCCTCCACAAAGGGCAGGATTTCCGTTCTCCTTTCGTCTCCGTATTTTTTCTTGATTTCCCGCAGTTCCCTTTTTACCACTGAATCCAGGGTCTTTCTTGAGGAAAGTATCTCCTTCAGTTCCCTCACCTTTTCCCTTAAACTTCTCTGTTCCACCTCCAATTTTTCCCTTTCAAGCCCGGTAAGCCTCTGAAGTTGCATTTCCAGTATAGCCTGGGCCTGAGTTCTGGTGAGGGAAAACCTCTTCATGAGGGCAGCCCGGGCGATGGCCACATCCTTGCTCCTTTTGATGATGGCCACCACCTCGTCTATGTTGGCCAGGGCGATTAAAAGACCCTCCAGTATATGAAGCCTTTCCTCGGCCTTGCGGAGTTCGTATCGGCTCCTTCTTATTATCACCGAGCGGCGATGGGCCAGAAAATGGGAGAGGAGTTCCTTCAGGTTCATCACCCTGGGCTGAAGGTTTACTATTGCCAGGAGGGTGATTCCGTAGCCCACCTGGAGCTGGGTGTGTTTATAGAGAAGATTTATTATTCTGTGGGGATTCTCGTCCCTTTTAAGTTCAATCACCACCCTTATTCCCTTCCTGTCCGACTCATCCCTTATGTCCGTTATCCCCTCTATCTTTTTCTCCTGAACCAGACGGGCTATTTTCTCAAGTAATCTCGCCTTGTTGACCTCGTAGGGGAGTTCGGTAATAACTATTCTGGCCCTTCCCCTTTCCTCCTCCACATGCACCCTCCCCCTTATTATTATTGACCCTTTGCCCGTCCTGTAGGCCTTCTTTATCCCCTCGGTGCCCGCTATGATTCCATAGGTGGGAAAATCCGGGCCCTTTACGAACTGCATGAGTTGGTCCACGGTGGCATTGGGCTCGTCCACCAGAAAAATCAGAGCATCTATCACCTCGGAAAGGTTATGGGGAGGGATTCGAGTTGCCATCCCAACGGCTATGCCTGAACTTCCGTTTATAAGAAGATTGGGAATTTTCGTGGGAAGAACCACGGGTTCCATTACCGTGGTGTCGTAGTTGGGGATGAAGTCCACGGTTTCCTTGTCTATGTCCGCCAGCATCTCCTCGGCTATCTTGCTCATCCGAACTTCCGTATACCTCATGGCCGCCGGAGCATCACCGTCCACAGAGCCGAAGTTCCCCTGCCCATCCACCAGGGGATACCTCATGGCAAAGTCCTGGGCCATTCTCACCAGGGCGTCGTAAACCGCTGCATCACCGTGGGGATGGAATTTTCCTATAACCTCTCCCACTATCCTGGCGGATTTCTTGTAGGGGGAGGAGGCTCGGTTTCCTGCCTCCCACATGGCGTATAGTATTCTGCGGTGAACGGGCTTGAGGCCGTCCCTCACATCGGGGATGGCCCTTCCTATGATTACGCTCATGGCGTAGTCCAGGTAACTACGCCGCATCTCGTCTTCAATTTCCACAGGGATTATTTCTTCGCCCATGACCTTCCTTCTTCTTTGAACTGAAAGAAAATTCTACCCTTCCCCCGGATGAGTGTCAAATTCCCGTTTGTGTTAAGATTTAAGCATGAAATCCGGGGAGAAAATTCTTCTTTACGGGAAAAAGGAGTTCATCGTGGAATACAGACCCGGGGAGGAGGTTCATACCCACTTAGGAAAGATCGTCCTTCCGGAAAAATTGGACTTCGGGGATGTGGTAACCTCCTCGGCTGGACACCAGTTCGTGGTTCTTAGACCCTCCATTTCGGACCTCATGAAGTCGGTAAAAAGGAAGACCACCATAATTTATCCCAAGGATGCAGGGATAATGCTGCTGGAAGCCGGGGTGGGCTGTGGAAGCGTGGTGGGGGAGGTGGGAACAGGCTCCGGAGCCCTCACCCTTCTCCTTTCCAGAATAGTGGGGCCTGAGGGGAAAGTCTATTCCTTTGAGGCAAGGGAAGACTTCATAGAGATTGCCATGGAGAATCTCAAGCAGAGCCCCTTCAGAAACTACACCGTCGTGAAAAGGGATGTAATAGAGGAGGGTTTCGGCCCTTACAGGTTTGAGGCCCTTTTCGTGGACCTTCCGGAACCCTGGGAGGTGGTTTCCCATGCCAAGGAAGCCATCCTTCCCGGTGGCGCCTGGGTTTCCCTTTCTCCCAACATGGAACAGATGAAGAAAACGATCCTTAGACTTAGGGAGGAGGGATTTTTGAGGATGAGGAGTTTTGAGGTTCTTCGCCGGGAAATGGTGGTAAGGAGTTTCGGGGTAAGGCCCAGGGAATTAATGCATTCCCACACAGGTTATATAACCGTTGCCAGGAGGGGAAAATGATAGAAAGATACAGCCTTGAACCCATGAAGAGCCTTTGGTCCGAGGAGGAAAAATTGCGTCGCTGGCTAAAGGTGGAAATTGCAGCGGCAGAGGCCATGGCCGAGGAGGGCATAATCCCTGCCTGGGCTGCCCAGGAGATCCGGAAAAAGGCAGATTTTTCCCTGAAGGAGGTTAAAGAAAGGGAAAGGGTAACCAAACACGATGTGGCAGCCTTCGTGGATGTGGTGGCTGAAAGGGTAGGGGATGCGGGTAAATACCTGCACTTCGGTCTTACTTCCTACGATGTGGTGGACACTGCTCTATCCTTGGCCATGAAGGAGGCCCTGGGAATAATCATAGAAGAAGCCCGGGAAGTGGCCCAGAGGCTCAGGGAAAAGGCCCTTCAGCACAAATACACACCCCAGATGGGAAGAACCCATGGGGTTCACGCGGAGCCCATCACCTTTGGCCTGAAACTCCTGGTTTATCTCAAAGAAATGGAGAGAAACCTGGAAAGGCTTCGCAGGGCAAGGGAGGTTATATCCGTGGGTAAACTATCCGGGGCCGTGGGCACCTTCTCCCAGCTTCCTCCCTCAGTGGAGGAAAAGACCATGGAAAAACTGGGCCTCAAACCTGCCCCTGCTGCGACCCAGGTTCTTCAGAGGGACCGTCACGGCGAAGTTCTTTTTGCCTTAGCCATAACCGCCTCCACTTTAGAAAAAATAGCCCTGGAGATTCGTCATCTTCAAAGAACCGAAGTCAGGGAGGTCCAGGAACCCTTCAGCGGAGGACAGAAGGGTTCCTCAGCCATGCCCCACAAGAAGAATCCAGTAAGGTCTGAAAGGATTTGTGGTCTTGCAAGGCTCATAAGGTCCTATTTATCCCCTGCCTTAGAGAACAACCCCCTCTGGCACGAGAGGGACATTTCCCATTCCTCGGTGGAGAGGGTGATAATTCCGGACAGTTTCTTAGCCCTTTACTTCATACTCATGGAAACCAAGGATATATTAACCAATCTCAAGGTGGATACTGAGAGAATGCTCCGAAACCTCTGGTCCAGCGGAGGGGTATTCCTCTCTCAGAGAGTGCTTCTTGCCCTGGTAGAAAAGGGCTGGAGCAGGGATTCCGCCTACCGCAGGGTTCAGGCCTTAGCCATAAAGGCCTTTGACCAGGGCAGGGACTTCAGGGATTTAGTGAGGGAGGAGTTAGGGGAGGAACTGGCCAATTTGGACGAGATTTTCTCCTTGGAGCATTACTTCCGTCACATAGACAAAATTTTCTCAAGGGCCCTTCTGGAGGAGAATCTCCCTGAAAACTAAGGGAAAACCTGAAGGGTTCCTGAGAACCAGAGTCTTTCCGGAGAACTCGCCGCTAAGTTCGTAGGGGTAGAAGGGGAATTTATCCAATTTGACCTCTCCCAGGGATTCCACCTGAAGGATGGAACCCAACCCCCTGGCTCTTACCAGCACCCTGTAATATCCTCCGGTAAGGTTAAGGGGGATGGTCAAGGAGGAATTTGGGCCGAGGAACACGCTCTTTTTTGGAGCCCACAGCACCAGGTTCCCGTAGCGTACGAGGCCCCTGGTTCTGGTATAGATACCGCCCTCCACCACATCAGGGAGGAAGACGGAGTTCATTCTCAATTTTAGGGGAAGTTCCGGGTCCTTAACTTCATAGAAAACCACCTCCACATCGGGAAGGACGAGGTTCCTGAGAAGCCTCCACCTTCCAATTTCCTTCCAGTTATCGGGAAGCAGGGGTTTTATCCAGTCCTCAAAGGCGATGGCCAGGTCCGCATCGCTGGAAGTCAGGTATTCCTTTAGCAATTTGGCCTTGGTTCCAATGCTGGCGGTTGATGTCCTTATCCTCCAGGGCTTTTTGGTGGCAAGACCCACATAATCTTCTATCCTGAGATTTTCGTTGTAAAAGGATACAACCCCTATGTCGTTGAGGACCACCTTTCCCCGGGGATAAAACCGTTTCAGGAACATTGCCATCTGGTACTGCTGGGAAAATATTCCTTCTGCCCCGATGGGGGTTTTATAGTTTATTAAAAATCTTGGAACCAGAAGCCCAAGGAAAAGACCGGCGAGGATTAAATCTCCGATGAGATTTCTGAATTTCCTTTTTTCTACGGCGCACAGCGTAAAGGGAACCAGAACGGCAAGGAGGTAATTTTCATATCTGGGCGGATAGGAATAAAGGGCGAAAACAAATTGCATGAGAACCATGTAGGGGGGGAAAAGATAAAAGGCCCATTTTTCCTTATCCTGCCCGGAAAAATAGACCAAAAATAGAAAGGCCCACAGGAAAAAAAGGAAAATTTCAAAGGAAAGAACCGCACTTGAAAAGGCCTGAAGTTTGAAGGCCATGTCGGCCAGGAAGGATTTAAAGGCCCCGGGAAAATCCAGGCTAAAAAGGTATTTTAAAATCTGGGAATTGCCCTTAACTGCAACGGAAGCAGGGAGAAATCCCCATCCATGAGTCAGGTTTAAAATCCCGTAAATTACGGGAAAGGGCAGTATGGATATAAGAACCAGTGCGGCATGTCCCCAGTGCCTTCTGGCGGAAAAGTATATAAAAAGGAAAAAGGCGATAAATACGGTTTCGTATCTTGCTCCCATGGACAGGGCCAGGAGGATGTAGAACTCCCATCCTGGAGTTTTACCCGTAAAATAATCCAGAATTTTAAGGGAGAGCAAAAAAACGAGAAGCAGTTGCAGGGTGTGCTCCATCCCCATGTAAACTACGAAGTAGCCTGGAAGGGCCAGAATGAACAACAGGGTAAGGAGGAAGTTCCAGGTAAGGGAAAAGCGGGAGAACATTTTCCAGGCAAACCAGACGAGGAGGAAGAAGAAAATCAGGTTAAGGGCCAGGGGGACCCAGGTGTTTATTCCGAAAATCAGGTAAAAGAATGCCAGAATAAAGGTCCAGAGCGGAGAGGAAGAAGCCGGAGTATAGGAATACCTGGTTATCCCGAGCACTCCGTGACGAACCAGGTTCTTGGCCATGGACATGTGAATGTATGCGTCGTCGTAGGAATAGAATAGCCCCCCTGCACAACGGAAAAGGGAAGCCCGGTGGATCAAAACAAGGAAAAATATAAGTATCAGGTAAAGGAGTATTAGAGCCTCTGTTCTCTTTCTTCTGTCCATGGGGAGGATTATAGCACAGGGCCGCAGGGAAGGGAGACGGTTATTTTAAAATGAAGTTTGGCGTAACGGGAAAGGACATCTTCACCGCCCTTTTCCACAAGGGCACAGGCAACCTCCTTCACCTTAGGGGAAGACGAGCCTAAGGGAAGGTCAATCCCCAATTTTTCCGATTCCCTCCCCATCCAGGCCACAAAACTTGCCCGGGCAAGCACCGAGGCTGCCGCCACAGGGATGTATTTTTCCCCTTTTTCCTCCTCCATGATTTCCAGTTTAATCCCCTTTTTCCTGAGGGCCCTTTCAAACTCCCCGGCTCTGGAAAACCTGTCAAGGATGGCCAGGTCAATCCCGGTTTTCCCAAGAAGGTTCTCCAGGGCCTGAGCGTGGGCCCAGGCCAGAATCAGGTTCATGTTCCTGAATCTGGAGTAAAGTTGATTGTATTTTTTCGGGGAAATGAGGACGGTGGAGTGGGGATATTTCCTTATGACCCCTGCAAGTTCCTTTATTCTCCCCGGGGTGTGCCTCTTGCTGTCCTTGAGCCCCAAGGAATCAAGGTAGGCTATTGCCTGCCCATCCAGAGCAACGGCGGCTGCCACCAGGGGCCCGAAGTAATCTCCCTTTCCACTCTCGTCAAGCCCTGCTATTATCAATCCCTTTTCCCGGAAAGATACTTGTCTATCTGATAGGCTGCTTTTCTTCCGTCCCCCATAGCGAGAATAACCGTAGCCCCTCCCCTGACTATATCACCTCCAGCGAATATGCCCGGGATGGAGGTCTCCATGGAATCCCAGTTAACCTCAATCTCACCCCATTTTTTGAGTTTAAGGCCCGGGGTGGTCTGCGGTATAAGGGGATTGGGCTTTGTGCCAATGGCTATTATTACTATATCCACATCCATGAGGAACTCGGAGCCAGGAATGGGAACGGGCCTTCTCCTTCCGCTGGCATCGGGCTCGCCCAGTTCCATCTTCACACATTCCATCTGCTTCACCCAGCCGTTCTCATCCCCTATAAACCTCCTGGGATTGGTAAGGAAGATAAATTCTATGCCCTCCTCCTCGGCGTGTTTAATCTCCTCTATTCTTGCAGGCATCTCAGCCCTGGACCGGCGATAAACTATCATGGCGTGCTCAGCGCCCAGCCTCTTGGCAGTCCTTACGGCATCCATGGCAGTGTTTCCCGCACCAATAACGGCCACCCTTTTCCCCCTGGGGATGGGTGTATCGTATTCGGGAAATTCAAAGGCCCTCATGAGGTTTACCCTGGTGAGGTATTCGTTGGCGGAATAAATTCCGTTCAGTTCCTCTCCCGGAAGTCCCAGGAACCATGGGGCTCCTGCCCCTGAACCTATAAAGAAGGCCTCGTATCCTTCCTCTTTCAGTTCCTCAATGGTGGCGGTCTTTCCCACCACGAAGTCTGTGATTATTTTAACCCCCAGTCTCTTAAGATAGTCCAGCTCCTGGCGTAAAATGGCCTTGGGAAGACGAAACTCCGGGATTCCATACATTAAAACCCCGCCGGGCTCATGGAGGGCCTCAAATATGGTCACATCATATCCCATTTTAGCCAGTTCCCCTGCAGCAGTAAGTCCCGCAGGTCCTGCTCCCACAATGGCCACCTTCTTGCCCTTTTTGACCTTTATCTCAGGAATCTCCACTTCACCTGCCTGCCTCTCGTAATCGGCTGCGAACCTCTCCAGGTGACCAATGGCAACGGGTTTCTTACCCATTTTCACATAGGTACAATTACCCTCGCACTGGTCCTCCTGGGGACAAACCCTTCCGCAAACCGCAGGCAGGGAATTGGTTTCCTTGATTACCTTAACGGCCCCTATGAAGTCACCCTTCTCAATCAATTTAACGAAGGTTGGAATATCAATGGAAACCGGACAGCCGAGAACGCAAGTGGGATTGGCACAGTCCATGCAGCGGCGGGCCTCTGCCATGGCCATTTCCGGGGTATAACCCTTATTAACTTCAAAGAACCCCTTTATCCTCTCCATAGGGTCGTTCTCTGGCATTTCCACCCTTTCTATTTTGATTCTCTCCTTTATCCCAATCTCCTTCCTTATTTCCTTTCTCCAGTCCTGATTAAATCTGTCCCTGAGTTTCCTCTTTAATTCCTCAGGGAAACGGGGAGCCTGCTTGGTCATCTTACACCTCCCATTATGTAATCTTTAAGTTCCGGGTAAAAACTGGCGAACCTCTCCAGGCTTTCTCTTTCGTACTTCCTGTAAGCCTTCAGGCGAAGGATGAGGTTATCAAAATCCACCTGGTGACCGTCAAACTCAGGGCCATCCACGCAGGCAAATTTTATTTTTCCTCCAACCACCACCCTGCACGCTCCGCACATTCCTGTCCCGTCCACCATGATGGGATTCAGGCTAACTATGATGGGAAGGTTATGCTCTGCGGCCATTTTCTCCACGAACTTCATCATTATGGCAGGACCTATGGCCAGAACCATGTCAATTTTTAAACCCTCATCTATGAGTTCCTGCAGGCCATGGGTAACCAGGCCTTTTTTTCCGTAACTTCCATCGTCGGTCCACACCCTCAGGTCATCGCTTATGCTGGCCATTTCCTTCTCCAGAATAATCAAACCCTTATTCCTGGCTCCCAGGATGGTAACTATTCTGTTTCCTGCCTCCTTCATTCCCCTGGCTATAGGATAAAGAGGGGCTATTCCCACCCCGCCTCCTATGGCCACCACCGTGCCGAATTTCTCAATGTGAGTGGGTCTCCCTAAGGGACCCACTATACGGTAAAGGTAATCCCCTTCTTTTTTCAGCCCCAATTTGAAGGTGGATGTTCCCACTTCCTGATAGATGAGGTCAATGGTTCCCTGATTGGGGTCCGAATCCACTATGGTAAGTGGAATCCTCTCCCCCTTCTCGTCGGGAATAAGGATGATGAAATTACCCGGTTTTCTTTTTCTGGCGATGAAGGGAGCCACCACCCTCATATACTTAATCCTTTCTGCAATGGGCCTGTTAAAAACTATCCTGTACAAGTCCGCCTCCTTATTATTAAACATTTTATAAATTACTTAGGAATTGATTATATCCGGGTTTTACAAAAATTTCAAGTTCCTTCTCCGAAAATTGGGGTGCCGTATAAGGTATCTTCCCTGCAGGAGTTTATTCCGAATTTAATTCTTCTTCCAGCGGCAATGCCTTCTTCAAAATCCACCTTAAGATAATTTTCGCTGAGGGCCTGACCCGGTCTTATCACCGTGGCCTCAAGAACCTTTCCCTGCATGGACAGACAAAACTCCCTTTTCTTCAGGGAGGAAAGTTCCCGCATGAGGGAAGTCCTTTCCCTGGCTATCCTTTCCGGAACCTTAGGTCTCATCTCCGCAGCCCTGGTTCCCTTTCTGGGGGAAAAACTGAAAACATGGAAATAGGTAAGGGGAACCTCCTGGGCAAATCGGTAAAGGATGTTGAAGTCCTCCTGGGTCTCCCCTGGAAATCCCACTATAAAATCCGCACCCACCCCGGCCTCCGGCCTTTCATTTTTTATTCTGAAGATGAGTTCCTCAAAGCCCTCTCCGCTTCCCCTTCCCATAAGGCGGAGGATCCTGGGGCTGCGATGCTGGAGGGAAAGGTGGAAGGAAGGCATTATGTGAGGAGAGGAAAGGAGGTAGGAGAGGAGTTCAGTGGTGAGGAATCTTGGATCTAAGGAGGATATCCTGAACCTGACTTCCGGGTAATAATTTTCTAATGCCTTGAGGAACTTTAAAAATCCCTGCCTTTCCCCTAAATCCCTTCCATAGGATTCCAGGTGAATCCCCGTTAAAACTACCTCCTCATATCCCTCCTCCAAAAACTCCTCCAGTTCCTCCCTTATTTTTCCTAAGGGAACGCTCCTGGACTTTCCCCTTACCCTGGGAATTATGCAGTAGGTGCAGTGAAGGTCGCATCCCTCCTGCACCTTCAGAAAACCCCGGCTCTTCCATCTTTTCTTCTCCCCCTTAAATTCCCCCTCCTCCAAAAATTCTAAAACCCGCATCTTCTGGGAATTGGAAAGGAAAAGATGAGCCCCTTCTGGCCTTCCGTAATGGTCCACATAACAACCCAGGGCTATTATTTTAGCCTGGGGGTTCTGCCTGCGGAGTTTCCTTATGATCTTCCTCAGGTCAGCATCCGCCCTGTGGGTTACTGTGCAGGTGTTTATAAGGATAACCCCTGCCTCCTCGGGGGAAGCGAACTCCCATCCCTTTCCCTGTAGGGAGAAAATTATTCTCTGGCTTTCAGCGGCATTTAGCCTGCAGCCCTGATTTATCAGGGAAAACTTAAATCTTTTTTCTGAGTTCTTCCCTGTACCTCTCAAGTTTTTCCGCAAGTTCAGGATATTTTAAGGCCAGGATTTGTGCGGCCAGGATGGCGGAGTTCAGCCCACCCCATTTTCCCACAGAAACCACCGCCACAGGAATTCCCCTGGGCATCTGAACCATGGAAAGCAGTGAATCCAGCCCATTGAAGGGAGCAACGGCTACCGGAAGGCCTATAACAGGCTTTACGGTGTGGGCAGCCACCACCCCGGCTAAGTGAGCTGCTCCTCCGGCCACTGCCACGAAAACATCGGCCTCTTTTTCCTTTTCCTTCACTATTTTGACCGTCCTTTCCGGGGTTCTGTGGGCCGAAGTGACCAGGACTTCTACCTCCACCCCCATTTTTTCCAGGAATTCCAGGCCCGGCTCAATTACAGGCCTATCTGAATTACTTCCTATCAGGTAAATTACCTTCATCAGAAAACCCCTATGTCCTTTCTGTAATGCATTCCTTCGAAATGGATTCTCTCTATAGCCGAATAAACCTTCCCCCGGGCCTCGGACAGGTCCCTTCCTTTGCTGGCCACATTGAGAACCCTTCCCCCGGCAGTGTAAAATTTACCGTCATTCTTTTCCGTTCCTGCATGGAAAATCACCACATCCTCAGGGATGGCATCAAGGCCCTTTATCTCCTTTCCCTTTTCGTATTTTCCAGGATAACCCCCTGAGGCCAGGACAACATCCAGGGAAACTTCCCTGTCCCATTCCAGTTTTCTTTCAGGGATAAAACCTTCGGCCACGGAGGTAAACACCTCCACCAGGTCGCTTCTGAGCCTCATCATAATAGCCTGAGTTTCCGGGTCCCCGAACCTCACATTGAATTCCAGGACCCTGGGGCCCTCTTCGGTAAGCATCAGGCCAGCGTAAAGAACCCCCCGGAACTCCCTTCCCTCCTCTAACATACCCTCAATGGTGGGTTTTACTATTTCGGACATAATTCTACGATATAGATCACCGTCCACATAGGGACAGGGGGAAACTGCTCCCATTCCCCCGGTATTGGGACCCTGATCTCCGTCATAGGCCCTCTTATAGTCCTTGGATGTAACAATGGGAACGATATTCCTCCCATCGGTAATCACTGTAAAGGAAATCTCCCTTCCCGGGAGGAATTTTTCTATCACCACCCGGTCTCCGGCGTTCCCGAAAATTCTTTTGTTTATCAGCAGGTCCAGGGCTCTGAGGGCCTCACCCTCATCCGAGCAGACCAGAGAACCCTTTCCTCCGGCGAGACCATCCGCCTTGACAACCACCGGAAAGCCGTATTTCCCGCTTTTTATTATCTCCGCCCCGGAGGTGAAGTCGGTTACCACATCAAATTCCGCCGTGGGGATTCCATGGCGAATCATAAATTCCTTGGCAAAGACCTTGCTCGCTTCCAGTTCTGCAGCCAATTTATCCGGCCCGAAGGCAAGAAGACCCCTTCCGCGAAATTCATCTACTATACCCAAAGCAAGGGGAAGTTCCGGTCCCACAACGGTCAGGTCAATTCCTTTTTCCCGGGCAAAATCCGCCAGTTGCACTATTTCATGGACCGGAATGGGCACCCTCTCAGCCTGGGCCATCCCCCCGTTTCCCGGGGCAGCGAAGATCTTATCCACCAGGGGGGACTGGGAAATTTTCCAGACCAGGGCATGTTCCCTTCCCCCTGAGCCCACCACCATTACCTTCATTCTTTCCTCCTTATAAGGCCATATTTAAGGAGTTTCTTAAAAGACTGGACAAATTCCTCTCTTCCCATGGGGGCAACCTTCTCTATATCCCTTACCGGAGTTTCCCCATCAATCAGGGAAAGAAGAAAGGCCTCCTTGGGGGTGAGGTCAATTTTAGGTGAGTCTTCAACCCGCACGAACGCATCCTCCTCAGAAAATGTCTCTCCTTCTATCTCTTCCAGAACCTCCTCCACATCCTCCAGTTCCATTTCCTCTTTTATGTTCTCTATAACCGCCATAGCCCTGACAAACTCTGGATGGTCCTTGGGTATTTTTCTTAGAAATTTCAGCGCCTCATTAAGTTTTCCCTCGGAATAAAGCCTGGTTCCCTCCCTGAAGGGGTCAAGCCTTTCTTCAAGGACTCTATCCAGGGCAGAAATATCCAGACCCGCACCCTCAAATTCTTTCCTGGCTATTTTTAAGTACTCGTAAACCTTGGTTCCCCTTGCCCTCTCATCCCGGGCGAGCCTCATCCAGTATTCGTAAGCCAGAGGATAATTCCGCTCGGCATAGGCTTCAAGTCCCCTGGAAAGCAAATAATCAGGAACCTTCAGGGCATCCAGAAGGTTTTTAACCGCCTCCTCAGGGGAGGAAGTATCATCTATTACCACAACATTTTCCTTGAGATCCCTTTTCCTTATCCTTTCCTGCGGCGGTTTTATTATAAGGGTCAGGGGAGACGCCTGGTCCCAGAGTTTTTCAAGGTTAACGAATATGTCCCCTCTGGAAAATTCCCCCAGAGGAAACTGCACCACCAATATGTCCGGTTTAATTTCCGGGATCTGATCCGGGGACTTAATTTCTTCTACTTCTATTCCCTCACTCTGCAGGGCTTTCTCCATAGTGTGGGCAAAAACCTGATTGCAGAAAAGGACCGCTTTCATCTGGATTCAAATTCCTTCCTTATATCAGGATACAGGGGAAATTTCTCGGTTAATTTCCTGACCTCCTGGCGAACTTCCTCAATCACCTTTTCGTTGTCCATGTTATGGAGGACCCTGGAAATGAGCCTTCCCACCTTTTCCATTTCCTCTTCCTTCATCCCCCTGGTGGTAAGGGCCGGAGTCCCTATCCTTATACCGCTGGTAACCAAGGGAGGCTGAGGATCAAAGGGGATGGTATTTTTGTTTACGGTTATACCTGCTCTTTCCAGGGTCTTTTCAGCCTCCTTTCCGGTAATACCTAAGGAGCGAAGGTCCACCAGCATAAGGTGGTTATCGGTACCCCCGGAAACTATCCTCAGGCCCTCGTCCTTGAGGGTCTCTGCTAAGGTCTTGGCGTTTTTCACGATCTGGGCCGCGTATTCCTTGAATTCCTGGGTCATGGCCAGTTTAAAGGCCACGGCCTTGGCGGCGATTATGTGAACCAGGGGTCCTCCCTGGGCTCCTGGGAACACAGCCCGGTTAAGTTCTTTCTTGTACTTGCTTTTTGAGAGTATGAAACCACCCCTGGGTCCCCGGAGGGTCTTGTGGGTGGTGGAGGTTATGAAATCCGCATAGGGAACCGGAGAAGGATGAACTCCTCCTGCTACCAGGCCCGCTATGTGGGCCATGTCCACCATGAATATGGCCCCAACCTCGTCGGCTATTTCCCTGAACCTCTTGAAATCTATGAACCTGGGATATGCCGAGGCCCCTGCCACAATTAATTTGGGCCTGTGCTCCTTGGCAAGCCTTAGAACCTCGTCGTAATCTATGGTTTCCGTTTCCTTATTGACCCCGTAGAAAACCACATTGTACCAGCGACCTGTGAAGTTGAGGGGATGACCGTGGGAAAGGTGACCGCCGTGGGAAAGGTTCATTCCCATCATGGTATCGCCGGGCTCCAGCACTGCGAAATATACCCCCATGTTGGCCTGGGTTCCCGAATGGGGCTGAACATTGGCAAATTCAGCCCCGAAAAGTTCCTTGGCCCGGTTTCTCGCTAAGGTCTCCACAACATCCACGAATTCACATCCCCCGTAGTACCTCTTTTTGGGATAACCCTCGGCGTACTTGTTGGTAAAAACAGAGGCGGCTGCCTCAAGCACCGCCCTTGGTGCGAAGTTCTCCGAGGCGATGAGTTCCAGGGTGGAATGTTGCCTTACCGTCTCGTTATAAACCGCCTGGGCAATTTCAGGATCCGCCTTTCTCAAATCCTCAAACATGTTTCCCCCTTAAAGGTTTTCTATTTGTCTGGAAAATTCCTCCTTGGCCAGGAGGATTTTCCAGTTTCTATCCACCATGGCCTGGATTTCCTCCACATCCGCCTGGGTCAGGTGGCGAAATCTACCCTGAAGTTTAAGGTATTCGATGACAGGCTTAAGTTTCTTGGGTTTTATGTTTATCTTATATTTTTCCCCGTTTTCCACCTCATATAGAGGGAAAACCCCTGTCTGGACCGCAAGACGGGCCAGTTTAATGGTTATTTCCGGAGGGGTTTTCCATCCAGGAGGACACGGGGAAAGGATCTGGATGAACCTGAATCCCTTTATCTGGGCTGCCTTTTTTACCTTCTTGACGAAATCCTCGGCATAGGCCACGGTGGCAGTGGCCACATAGGGGACCTTGTGGGCAGCCAGTATCCCTACGATATCCTTTTTGGGCCTTGACTTGGGAAATTTGTACGGAGTTGTGGTAGTCCATGCCTTATAGGGAGTAGCAGAACTTCTCTGGATTCCGGTGTTCATATAGGCCTCGTTGTCATAGACGATGTAGAGAATATTGTCCCCCCTCTCTGCGGCTCCGGAGATGGCCTGCATTCCTATGTCAAAGGTTCCTCCGTCCCCTGCCCATGCCACCACATGGACATCCTCCTTCCCCAGGATTTTCATGGCAGCGGAAACCCCTGCGGAGGTGGAAGCTGCGGTTTCAAAGGGTGCGTGGAAAAGGGGAACCCCTGCTGCCGAATACGGAAAGGGACCGTCTATAACGGACCAGCAGCAGGCCGGAATGGTTAAGATTGTCTTCTTTCCCAGGGCCTTCAGGGCTAAGCGCATGGCCAGGGCTCCACCGCAACCCTGACAGGCCAGGTGGCCCGGGGTCATGTATTCTTCTCTGGGTATGGTTAGTTTTCTCATAACTTCACCCCCTTCCAGATTATATCCTTGCCTTCCTCCATCTTCTCCACTTCCTCAAAGAGTTCCATTATGTGTTTCGTGGTTATGTCCCTTCCTCCCAGTCCCATGATGTAACTGAAAACCGGAGGATGATTTCTCACATTGGCCAGGGCTCCCCTT
>JALVRF010000083.1 GCA_027025175.1 Candidatus Aminicenantota bacterium
ATCTGGCTTGAAAATTTCCGAAGCCCTTTATTTCATAAGGGATGAGTTGAAGAACTTCCTGGAAAATCCCTATCTTGAAGCAGAACTTCTGATCAGGAAAATCCTGAACTTAAGCCGGGAGGAAATTCACACTAAGGATGTGGAGGTCAGTAAGGAAGATCTCATCCCTCTTATAGAACTCAGAAAGAAAAGATTTCCCCTGCAATACATTTTGGGAGAAGTGGAGTTTTACTCCAGGAATTTCAGGATAAAGGAAGGAGTTTTTATACCAAGACCAGAGACTGAAACGCTGGTGGAGACAGGGATTGGGCTTATTCCCCGGGGGGCTGAAATAATAGAGGTGGGCACCGGTTCCGGGGTGATTTCCATCACCCTGGCCCTGGAAAGGCCTGACCTTAAAATTTTTGCCGATGACATAAACTGGAAGGCAATTTACCTTTCCAGGGAAAACGCCCGGAACCTGGGAGCAGAGGTGAATTTCCTGGTGGGGGACTGCCTTCTTCCCTTCAGGGGGAAATTCGGGGCCATCATTAGCAATCCTCCCTATATCTCTCCCGGGGAGGAAGTCTCTCCGGAACTGGCCTGGGAGCCCCATGAAGCCTACTTAGCCCTTCCAGACGGGCTTTCCTTCATAAAGAGGTTGCTCAGGGAAGCGGAGCGAATCCTATCCCCCCACGGAATAATCCTTCTTGAAATTTCCCCAACCCAGGCCCAGTTCCTAAAGGAAGAATACGGGGCAAGGATTATCAAAGACCTTTACGGAAGGGAGAGGGTGGCTGTAATCTTCGCAGGGGATGGTTGAGGAAAAGGGGTGTATTTTATATAATAAGAACTCTTTAAAACCCAATAGGGAGGTAAAGAATGGAATTCAATAACCTTTTTGTCCTGGCGCCAGTAGCAGCAGTTCTTGCCCTTATCTTTGCTTACCTGTTTTACAGGCAGATAATGAAGGTTCCCGAAGGAACCGAGAAAATGAAGGAAATAGCCCATGCGGTAAGGGTAGGGGCCAAGGCCTATTTGAAGAGGCAGTATGTGGTGGTTGCCATCTTCTTCATTTTAACCAGTCTTTTTCTGGTTTTCCTTTCCTTTGTTCTTAAGGTGCAGTCCAGATGGACGGCCTTTGCGTTCCTTACCGGAGGTTTCTTCTCTGCCCTTTCCGGTTATTTAGGGATGATGGCGGCAACCAATGCCTCTGCGAGAACTGCCAATTCGGCTCGCACTTCCCTCAATAGTGCTTTAAGGGTGGCCTTCAGGGCCGGGGCCATTATGGGGCTGGTGGTGGTTGGCCTTGGTCTTATTGACATTTCCATATGGTTTTCCGTTCTTCATTATCTGGTTAAATATGACCTGAGGCTTACCACGGTGACCCTCCTTTCCTTCGGAATGGGCGCTTCCCTTCAGGCCCTTTTTGCCAGGGTTGGAGGTGGAATTTTTACCAAGGCTGCGGATGTGGGAGCCGATTTGGTGGGAAAAGTGGAAGCGGGAATTCCCGAGGATGACCCCAGAAATCCTGCTGTTATAGCCGACAATGTGGGGGATAATGTGGGGGATGTGGCAGGGATGGGAGCAGACCTTTATGAAAGTTACACCGGTTCCATCCTCTCTTCGGCTGCTCTGGGAGCCTCAGCCTTTTATGCTACCAAATACACCCTTAATGCGGTCATCCTCCCCATGGTGGTGGCGGCTGTGGGAATGATTGCGTCCATAATAGGAATTTACCTGGTAAAGGCCAAGGAGGACGCCAGCCAGAAGAACCTCCTTAACGCTTTAAATAGAGGTATATATGGGGCTTCCCTCCTCATAATAATAGCCACCTATTTCATCATAAAGACTCTTCTTCCCCACAACATGGGAATTTTCGGTTCGGTAATCACAGGGCTTATTGTGGGACTTATCATAGGAAAATCCACGGAATACTACACCAGTTCCTCCTACGGTCCCACCAGGTTCATTGCCCACCAGTCCCTGACCGGGCCGGCAACCACAATACTGGGTGGCCTTTCCATAGGAATGCTTTCCACTGCCATCCCGGTCCTGGCGGTGGCCTTTGGCATTATCATAGCCTTCTGGGCCGCTGGTGGGTTTTCTCAGCCCATTTTAGGCCTATACGGAATAGGAATAGCCGCGGTGGGCATGCTCTCCACCCTGGGGATAACCTTAGCCACAGATGCCTATGGTCCAGTAGCCGATAACGCTGGAGGAAATGCCCAGATGGCCGAATTGCCTCCTGAGGTAAGAAAGAAAACGGATGCCCTGGATGCTCTGGGGAATACCACCGCAGCCACAGGAAAGGGGTTTGCTATAGGTTCTGCTGCCCTTACTGCCCTTGCCCTCCTTGCTGCTTATATAGAGGAGGTCAGGGGAGGCTTGATAAGGCTTGTAAATAACGGGTGGGTCTTCAAGGATATAGCGAAAGTGGTGGGCTCCAGTGATGTGCAGGCCATATTGAACTGGCTGCACCACGCCACCATAGGGGATTTCATGAGGCTTTTCGCCGTCAATCTGATGAATCCCAAGGTGATCGTAGGGGTTTTCTTAGGTGCCATGATGCCCTTCTTCTTCTCCGGTCTTGCCATAAAGGCAGTGGGTAAGGCCGCCGGTGAGATGGTGGAGGAGGTGAGACGCCAGTTCAGGGAAATAAAGGGATTACTGGAAGGCAAGGCAAAACCTGACTATGCTACCTGTGTGGAGATTTCAACCAAGGGCGCCCAGAAGGCTATGGTCGCCCCTGCCCTTTCAGCGGTGCTTGCGCCCATAATAACCGGTTTGATCCTTGGGGTTTCCGGAGTCATGGGTCTTTTAATAGGTGCCCTGAGTTCCGGTTTCATCCTGGCCATATTTATGGCCAATGCTGGGGGAGCGTGGGATAACGCTAAAAAATTCATTGAGGAGGGTAATTACGGAGGAAAGGGCTCCGAACCTCACAAAGCTGGGGTTGTGGGAGATACTGTTGGAGATCCCCTTAAGGACACCGCTGGTCCTTCCCTCAACATCCTGATAAAACTCATGAGCATGGTTTCAGTGGTGGTAGCAGGTCTTGTGGTGGCCTATCACCTCTTGTGATATAATAGGGCTGGAAAAACCTATAAGGAGGTTGAAGATGGCCCTTATGATAACGGATGAATGCATTAATTGCGGTGCTTGCGAACCTGAATGCCCCAACGAGGCGATTTATCAGGGAGCAGAGATTTTTGAAATTGACCCTGAAAAATGCACCGAGTGCGTGGGATTTTACGATGAGCCCCAGTGTATTGCCGTCTGTCCCGTGGATTGCATAGTTCCCAATCCGGATTATCAGGAAACCAAGGAACAGCTCCTGGAGAAGTTCAAGAAGCTCCACCCTGATAAGGAGCCAGTTCTTTAAGGTGTAATAAAGGAGGGGGGGAGCAATCCCCCCTTTGAAAGAAAAATGGAAGATAAAATAAAGGAAATATTGAAGACTATAAAATTTCCGGGTTATACCAGGGACATTGTTTCCTTTGGTATGGTCAAAAGTATAAAGGTAAGCGGGGATTCTGCTGAGATTGAACTTTATATAAACACGAGAAATCAGGAGGCTGCAGAAAAGGTCAAGAGGGAAGTAGAGGAGAAAGTCTCTTCCATAGAGGGAATAACTAAGGTTACGGTCAAACTCACCACCTTAGCCCAGAAAGAGCCCCCTAAACCAAAGGCTCAGGTTTCCACCAAATCCAGCCCCTTTGCAGACCAGAGAAAGATAGAAGGGGTTAAATGCGTGATAGCAGTGGCCTCCGGGAAGGGAGGAGTCGGAAAAACCACCGTGGCAGTTAACCTCGCCCTGGCTCTGGCAAAGAAGGGCTATAGCGTGGGAATTATGGATGCGGATGTTTATGGGCCCAATGTCCCAACCATGATGGGGATAGAGGGGGCTGTACCCAGGGTTACCCAGAACAACAAGATAATCCCCGTGGAAGTTGGGGGAATTAAGGTCATAAGTGTAGGGTTCTTCGTGGAAAAGGACCAGCCCGTTATATGGAGGGGACCCCTGGTTTCCAAACTTATAGAACAGTTCCTCAGGGATGTTATATGGGCTCCCCTTGACATACTAATAGTTGATCTTCCCCCTGGAACCGGGGATGTTCAGCTTTCCCTTGTGCAGAAGGTTCCTGTAGATGGAGGAGTTGTGGTTACAACCCCCCAGGAACTGGCTCTGCAGGATGCCAGGAAGGCCACAAAGATGTTTGAGGAAGTTGGAGTTCCTGTCATCGGCATAATAGAAAACATGAGTTACCTAATATGTCCCCATTGCGGAAAGAGAATAGACCTCTTCCCCCATGCAGGAGCAAAGAAGGCAGCCCAGGATATGGGCACCAAGTATTTAGGGGAGATTCCCTTTGAACCCAGGGCTGCTGAGGGCTCAGACGCCGGAAAACCCGTTGTTCTCTATTTCCCGGATTCTCCTCAGACTGAAGCCTTCCTGAACCTTGCGGATGTTGTGGTGAGGGAAACCGATTGTATTGAGCCGATCCAGTAAATTCCCCTGGATTCAATTAGGCCTTTTCGTTGTTACCCTTTTAACTACCTTGGCCTGGGGCGCCCTTCACTGGTTTGGCTTTTACAGGCCACAGGCCAGCAACCAGGAAATTTACCAGGTCTTCAGAAGCCTTAAGTTTATAAAAATGGGGGCGCCCTTTTCCCTTTCCCTTCTTTTCATCCTCCTGTCTCATGAGATGGGCCATTATCTTATGGCAAGGGCCAATGGGGTAGAAACCACCCTTCCTTACTTCATCCCTGCACCCAACATGCTGGGAACCTTTGGCGCGGTTATAAGGATAAAATCCCCGGTTCCTTCAAGGAGGGCTCTTTTTGACATAGGGATTGCCGGGCCTTTGACCGGTTTTGTGGTCACTATCCCCTTTCTCCTTTACGGGCTTTCCCATGCCGTTGTGCTTTCTTCCCCTCCTTCAGAGGGAATTTTTCTGGGAGACCCCCTTCTTTTAAAAATTCTGTACAAATTCTACTTTCCTGGCATTTCTCCCCAGTCGGTGGTAATCCATCCCGTGGGCCTGGCTGCATGGGTGGGACTTTTCGTCACCTCCCTGAATCTTCTTCCTGTGGGACAACTGGATGGAGGCCATGTTGCCTATGCGGTTCTGGGCCCTGACGCGGATAAACTTTCCTGGGCTCTCCTGCTCTTCCTGATTTATCTTGGGGTTTTCAAGTGGGCGGGCTGGTTAATTTGGGCTCTGCTTCTGATATTCATAGGTATAAGACATCCCCGTTTTGGTTATTACGATAAAGTGGACAGGGGAAGGCTGGCTCTTTCCGTGGTTGCCCTTTTGATATTTTTGCTGACCTTCATTCCCGTTCCGGTAATTTTGAAGGGTTGAGGGCGAAAAACTTTCCCCTGGCACTGGCTATTTCAATCTCCCCCGCCATCAACCTTGCCCCTGTGAAGTATATGTTCCGCTTTTTTTCTTCCACCCATCCTTCTACTAAGTATTCCCTCCCGGGTTCCGCTTTTTTCCTGAACCTGACGCTTATTTCCACGGTGAAGGCTATTATGTCCTGAAGGAGAAGGGCCTTTGCCATGGCCTCGTCCAGAACCGTGGTCACTATGCCCCCATGGACAATTCCAGGATAACCCACATAATTTTCGTGAAAAATTACCCTGGCCCGGGCCAAATTTTCATTAGTTTTTTCAAATTGTAGTTTGAGGCCCCATGGATTCTTTTTGCCGCAGGCGAAACAGCCTTCCCAGTTCAGCCAAGAACCTTCCTCACCTTTTCCATTGCCCAATCTATCTCCTCCTTGGTTATTACCAGTGGCGGTGCAAAGCGGAGAACATATTCGTGGGTTTCCTTGCAGAGAAGTCCCTCCTCCATAAGTTTCTCCGCATAAATTCTGGCTGGCTTTTTAAGTTCTACTCCTATGAGAAGTCCTCTTCCCCTTACTTCCACTATGTCCGGGCTGGAAAGTTCCCTGAGATGGGCCATGAAGTATTCCCCCATTTCGGCGGCCCTTTCAGGTAACCTCTCTTCCACGATGACATCCAGGGCCGCTATTCCCACGGCAGCCCCTAAGGGATTTCCTCCGAAGGTGGAGCCGTGGTCCCCTGGATTGAAGACTCCGAGAATTTCCTTGGAGGAGGCAAAGGCTGATACAGGGAGTATTCCACCGCTTAAGGCTTTGCCGAGGATTATTCCGTCGGGTTTTACCCCTTCCCACTGCCAGGCGAACATTTTTCCGGTCCTGCCAAGCCCTGTCTGAACTTCATCAAGTATAAGAAGAACATTGTGCTTTTTTGTTATTTCCCTTACCTTTTTGAGATATCCATCCGGGGGTATTATTATCCCTCCCTCTCCCTGAATGGGCTCCAGAAGGACAGCCACGGTATTTTCTGTTATTGCCCTTTCTATGGCTTCTGCGTCCCCATAGGGAACCAGTTTAAACCCGGGGGTAAAGGGTGAAAACCCGTCCCTGTATTGAGGTTCTGATGAGAAGGATATTATGCTTATGGTTCTTCCGTGAAAATTGCCCTCGGCAGCTATTATTTCTGCCCTGTCCTTTTCAACGCTCTTTACATAATAACCCCATTTCCTTACCGCCTTTAAAGCGGTCTCCACGGCCTCGGCACCGGAATTCATGGGAAGGACCATCTCCATCCCTGTTATTTCTGCAACCTTCTTCAGGAAAAGGGGAAGTTGGTCGTTGTAAAAGGCCCTGGAGGTAAGGGTTAATTTGTCAAGTTGTTTTTTGGCCGCTTCCACTATTTTAGGATGGCGGTGTCCCTGGTTGAGGGCAGAATAAGCGGAGAGCATATCCATGTATTTTCTTCCTTCCACATCCCACACCCATACTCCTTCCCCTTTTTCTATAACTATGGGCAGGGGGTGATAATTGTGGGCTCCGTAGCGGGAATCCATGGCCATAAGTTCCTGAGTTCTGCTCATCTTACCCTCCTTCAGTAAAAAATAGGAGGAAATTATAACAGGCAAATATGAAGAATAAAAAAAGGCGGAGCCTGCGGCTCCGCCCGACCTTTTAGGACAGACTCAGATTTTTAATCCAAGTTCCAGGGCACCATAGGGTGCGACTCCGGAATACATCCCCAGACTCGTTCCCGCTATGGTGATTCCTGAGTTCAGATAAATGGAAAGTCCACCTTCAAGTCCGATTACATATTTATCGCTGAAGACGGCTTTATATCCAATGGCACCGGTCAGGGAAAACAGGACACTGGTGGTGCTTTCGCCTGCGTACTTTGCGCTTAAGAACCCCAGGCCCCCGTAAGCGCCTGCGTATAAACCTTCGCCGGTTTTCCCCGCCTGGAGGTATTTCCTTACACCTCCGCTCAGACCCAGCCCAAAGGTGCTCCATCCTCCACTGGAATAAATGTATAAACTTCCCCCGAAAACCGGATTAAGCCCTGAGGGCTTAACCATTTCCACATTCACATTGGGAACACCGAAAACTATTCCCACAGGGTTTACCGAGATTATCTTAGAACCGCTGTAGGCAGGTGCCGCAAGCAGCCCCAGAAGAGCAATGAATAGAAAGGCCTTCTTCACCTTTCACCTCCTGATAAATTTTTACCTATTATAACACAGGGAAACTAACGGAGGGCCAGAGCCTTTTTTAGTTTTTTTATGGCGAATCTCTTTTTCAGTGGGGTAAGGTGGTCAATGAAGAGAACCCCGTCCAGGTGGTCAACCTCATGACAGAAAACCCTGGCCAGGAGACCCTCTGCCTCTATTTCCAATTCCTTGCCGTCTAAGTTGTATCCCTTTACCAGAACCCTGTATGGCCTTTTGACCATTTCCCTTATTCCCGGAAGGCTGAGGCAGGCCTCCTCGTCCAGAGCCTCCCCTTCCTTTTCTACTATGCGGGGGTTGACCACCACGAAGAGTTTTGAGGGATCCTCTCCCACGGTGAGGTCCACAGTGATTAGCCTGAGGGAAAAACCAACCTGAGGAGCGGCAAGGCCAATGCCCGGGGCATCATACATGGTTTCCACCATGGCACTGGACAGGTTTACGATTTCCCCGTTTATGTCGGAAATCTCCTCGGCCCTTTTTCTTAAAACCCTGTCTCCGTATTTTCTTATCTCCAGCATAGGAATATTTTACCATTTTTTGCCCCTATGTAGTAAAATATAATCATGAGAAAGATAGCCATTTTCCTCCTGATTTTCCTGCTTGTTTTCCTGGTGGTACTCCTGGGCCTGGATTTCACCCCTCCTGAAGAATCCACCTTACTGGCAATTGTGTCACTCTTACTGGGGAGATAGGGATGTTCGGACTTGGCTGGCAGGAACTGCTTCTGATTTTTTTCATCGCGCTCCTGGTTTTCGGACCGAGAAAACTTCCCGAAATTGGAAGGTCCATAGGAAAGGCCATCGCAGAATTTAAGAAAAGTTCAGAGGAACTTAAGGAAGAAATAGAAAAGGCAGTGGACGAGGGAGAAAAGAAGGAGCCTGACTCTCTGGATGAAGAAAAGAAGGCAGGATGATGACCTGAGCATCCTTGAACATTTAGAAGAACTTAGAAAAAGAGTTTTTTATTCCTTCATCGCTATCCTGGTTATATTTGTTGTTAACTGGTTTTTCGCCAAACCCCTGTTTAATATAATCGCAAAGCCCATAGTAAAATATCTCCCGCCGGGTTCCAAACTGGCCTTTACATCTCTCACCACCCCATTTATGGTCTATTTGAAGGTGGCCTTTTTGGCTGCCCTGTTTTTTGCTTCCCCCTTTGTAGCATATCAGGCCTGGAAGTTCATTTCTCCTGCCCTCTATCCCCACGAAAAAAAATATGTGGTCCCCTTCGTTCTTTCCTCGTCCTTTTTCTTTATTTTAGGCGGGCTCTTCGGTTATTTTGTGGTTTTTCCCTTCACATGTAGGTTTTTCCTTCAATTGGGGAGCGATTTTCAGCCCATTATAACCATAGACAAATACTTCAATCTGGCCATTGAGATAATCCTGGGGATAGCCATAGTTTTTGAACTTCCTGTGGTGATTTTCATACTCTCCAAATTGGGAATCCTCACCCCGAAGTTTATGGTGAAGAACCTGAAGTACGCGATATTAATAGCCTTCGTGGTGGCCGGGGTTATTACCCCTACCCCTGATGCCATAACCCAGACCATAGTGGCAGGCCCTTTTATCCTTCTTTACATAATAGGAATTTTCGTAAGTTGGCTTGCCCACCGCAAAAAGGAGGAAGTTGACACCGGGGAGGGCTCTCAAATATAATCGCCTTATGGCAAAAAGGGGAAAATGGAAATCCAGTCTGGGATTCGTTCTGGCTGCTGCCGGTTCCGCAGTGGGTCTGGGAAATATCTGGAGGTTTCCCTATGTTACCGGGAAAAACGGGGGAGCGGTCTTCCTTTTCGTTTACATACTGGCGGTGATTTTTCTGGGCCTGGTGGTTATGTATGCGGAGCTTTCCCTGGGAAGGGCTACCCAGAAGAACCCGGTGGGTGCCTTTGAGAAGATTAAACCGGGTTCCCTCTGGAAGGGAGTGGGGTTTTTAGGGGTTTTCACAGGGGTCGGGATTCTTTCCTATTATTCAGTTATAGCCGGCTGGACCCTTTATTATTTTTACATATCATCCCTGGGGAAGTTTACCGGAAACATAACCAGGACTCAGGTGGACAAGATTTTCGCCTCCTTCGTTTCCAATCCCCTTCTTACCATTGTCATGCTGTTTCTCTTCATACTTCTTACCAGTTTCGTGGTTTCCAGGGGAATATCCTCAGGAATAGAGAAATGGACAGGGGTATTAATGCCCCTGCTTTTCCTGATACTTTTAGTTCTGTCCATTTATTCCCTGACCCTGCCAGGAGCATCGCGGGGCCTTTCCTTTTACCTCAGGCCCGATTTTTCTAAATTGAACCTTAGGATGATTTTGAGCGCCGTGGGGCAGGCCTTCTTCTCCCTGAGCCTCGGTATGGGGGCCATGATAACCTACGGAAGTTACCTGTCCAGGGACGAAAACCTCTTCGCCTCCGGACTTGAGGTGGTGGGCTTTGATACCCTGGTGGCCTTCCTTGCGGGGATAATAATTTTTCCAACGGTTTTCACCTATGGGCTTTCCCCCCAGGCAGGGGTTCCCTTAGTATTTAAAACTTTACCCTTTACTTTTTCCAGGCTCCCTCTGGGAAGGCTCTTCGGGCCCCTTTTCTTTTTCCTCCTGGCAATAGCCGCCCTTACCTCTACCATAAGCCTCGTGGAGGTGGCAACTTCCTATCTTGTTGACGAGAAAAAAATGGCCAGGCCCTTAGCCGCATACATGGTGGGAGGGGTGGCATTTTTGATTGGAATTCCATCGGCTCTTTCCACTTCCTCCAGATTTTTCTCCAATTTTGCCTTTGGGAAAAGTTTCCTTGATATTATGGATTATCTGTGGGCAAACATATCCCTGCCCCTGGGCGCCCTCCTTCTTTCCATTTTCGTGGCTTATGTTTGGGGCGCCAGGAATGCTGCCATGGAAATCAGGCCAGATAAGGCCAGAAAATTTCCCGGGGAGGATCTCTGGGTTATTGACATCAAATTTTTCGTCCCTATAGTTTTAGGGATAATTCTAATTTCAGCCCTTCTGGGGTTTTCATGAGTGGTTTTTTTCCCTTTTTGTTCTCTGCCTCCCCCTTTTTTTCCATTACCCTGGCTGAAGGACTCATTCTGCTGGGCATCGTCCTTTGGGCAGGTAAGTTATACAGGCAAAGGAAATTGGAAAGCCCGGGATTTTTCTTTCCCCTTCTTGCCTTTGCCATATCTTCCATTACCAGTGCTTTTTTATCCCTGAACCCTGAAGTAAGCCTCAAAGATACCAGGGAAGTTTTCCTTTATCTTATTCCTCCTGTGGTTCTTATGTTGAAGGGAGAATGGCTGAAAAAAGGGGTCGTATACGGCGGTGGGGCGGCTGCATTTCTGGGTGTACTCAGGGAGTTCTTCGTTAAGCAGGAAAGACTCACAGGGTTTGTAGGGCATTACATGACCGAGGGTGGTCTTATGATGATGGCCTTTCTTTTCATTTTTTCCCTCATATTGTTTGAGAAAATAAATTTGCCCTATTTTCTTTCGCTTTTTTTTGTAACCATAGCCCTGGTTCTGACTCTGACCAGGAGTTCATGGGTAGGGGCTTTCCTGGGAGCCTGTTACCTCCTTTACAAAAAGAAAAAAATTCTTTTGGGCATTTTCGTTCCCCTTATGATAGTAGCCGTTCTGATTTCCCCTTCTAAGATTAGACAGAGGGCTTTTTCTATTTTTTCCAGGACTAATCCTACCAATGTGGAGAGAATAAATATGTGGAAAATAGGCCTTAGAATGGCCACGGTGAGACCCATTTTCGGAATAGGTCAAAACATGGCCTCCCGGATTTATCCTGAGTTCAACAGAAAAGCCCTTCCTCCCCGGGAGATTCCCCATTTGCACAATACATATCTCCAGATCCTCGTGGAAAGGGGTGTTGTGGGTCTCGGACTTTTTCTTCTTTTTCTTTTCTGGGCTTTTCGCGAGATTCAAAAAAGGGGAAGGGATGCTGTAGCCCTCGGAGCCCTGGGGGTTCTCATAGGGTTTTTGATTGCAGGTTTTTTTGAATATAATTTCGGAGACTCCGAAGTGAAGATTCTCTTCCTCATACTCCTGACCCTTCCCTTCACGAATAAAAGGGAGGTAAATAATGATAAAAATTCCGCAGAAACTAAGGCATTATGAAGTTTATGTTCCGGGAAAACCCCTGGAAGAGGCTCAGAGGGAGTTAGGCCTTGATAAAATAATAAAACTTGCCTCCAACGAGAATCCCATAGGGGCATCCCCACTGGCCATTAAGGCAATAGGAAAATGGGTTGAAAAGGTTTACCTTTACCCGGATTCAGGTTCCTATTATCTTTCCTCCAGACTTTCGTCCCTGATGGGAATACCCACTGAGCAGATTCTTGTGGGTCCTGGTTCCGCCGTGATTGCCAAATGGATTGCTGCAGCATTGGTGGAGGAGGGGGATGAAGCAATAACCTCTGAAAAAACTTTTCTGATTTACAAAATAGCCATGCAGGAAACCCCGGGGAAACTGATCAGGGTGCCTGCAAAGGATTACGGATATGACCTTGGGAGGATTCTTGCGGAAATAACCCCCAGGACAAAACTGATTTTCATAGCCAACCCCAATAACCCCACTGGAACTCACCTTAAGGATGGAGAGTTCCGTGAATTTCTGCGGAGGGTCCCCGAGCATGTTCTGGTGGTTTATGACGAAGCATACAGGGAATATGTGGATACAGAAGATCATCCTAAAGGGGAAGAACTTTTGAGGGAATTTCCCAACCTGGTGGCTTTGAGAACCTTTTCAAAGATTTACGGCCTTGCCGGGATGAGGGTAGGATATGCTCTTTTCGGGGAGAGGGAGGTGAGGGAGGCAGTCTGGAAGGTGGTTCCGCCTTTTTCCGTAACCCTTCTTGCCCAGAAGGCTGCGGAAGCTGCCTTGGACGATGAGGAATTTGTAAAAAAAAGCGTGGAGGTAAACAGAAGGGGAAAGGAATACCTTTACAGGGAACTGGAGAGGCTTGGGCTCAAATTCCTGCCAACCCAGGGGAATTTCATTTTTGTCATACCTTCCTTAAATGCAAGAAATGTGGTGGAAAAACTCTTTAGAAGGGGGATAATAGTTCGCCACACCAAGGCCTTTGATGCCCCGGAGGGGTTCCGGGTAACCATAGGAACCGAAGAACAGAACAGGGAGTTCATAAAGAATCTGGAGGAAATTCTTGGGTCGCAATCCAGTAATAGCCATTGACGGGCCTGCAGGAGCGGGAAAAAGCACCCTGGCAAGGTTGCTTGCGGAAAGATTGGGTTTCGTCTATGTGAATACCGGGGCCATGTACAGGGCAGTGGCCCTTCTCTGGAAGGAGACAGGAGAGGAGCCTGAGAAAATTGCCCGACAACTGGATTTTGAAATGAGGGGAGATAGGGTATTTGTGGGGGAGAGGGATGTTACAGAACTACTCTATACCCCTGAAATCTCCGATTTATCTTCCAGGGTATCCACCCGGCCCGGGGTAAGGAGGGCACTGGTGGACCTTCAAAGGGCACAGCGGGAGAAATATCCTGTTGTAATGGAGGGAAGGGACATTGGAACCGTGGTCTTTCCGGATGCAGAGGTTAAGTTTTATATAACCGCCTCCAGCAGGGAAAGGGCCAGGAGGAGAAAACTACAGTTCAACGACCCGAGGCCCCTTGAAGTCATAGAAAGGGAGATAAAAATAAGGGACGAAAGGGATTCTACCCGGGAGGATTCTCCCCTCCGCAGGGCCCCTGACGCCGTGTTTATAGATACTACCGATTTAAGCATTGAAGAGGTTTTGAAACTTATGGAAAAATTTGCTAAAGAAAAACTGAAAAGTATAATTAATTAAAAGGAGGTGCTATGAGTTTAGCCTATATTTTGACAGGGTACGGAATTCTTATTCTTCTTGTTTCTTTCCTGGTTGCGGCCTTCTTCCTCTGGATTGGGGCCAAAATAGCGAAAATTGGAGGAGCTACATTCCTCAAGGCCCTGCTCGCTGCCTTTTTGGGAATAATCGCCGGAGTCATTTTGGGTCTGGTTCCTGTACTGGGCTGGCTCCTGGGCATAGTGGCCTACATAGTGATTATTAAGTATGTGTTTAACACCGATTGGGTTAAGGCCATTATAGCCTGGCTTATTTCCTTCGTGGCAGCCATTATCGTAGGAGTTATCCTTGGGGCTATTTTCGGTCTTTCCCTACTCTCTATGGCCCATACTAAGGCTGCCCTTCTTTACCTTCTGGCGTAGGTTTTTCTTCTCTCCTCTTTAATTCCAAGGACGAACTCTTCTGCTTCCAGAAGGAGAAGAAGCAAAACAAAAGAGGAGAGAAGATGAGGGCTAATTCTTCCTGGAAAATGTGAGGAGAAACTTAGAAGAATAGCCACCGAAAGGGGAGAAAGCGATAGAAACCCTGTTTCACCGAGGGCAAATCCGTAAATGGATTTAGCCACAAAGAACAGGGCCGCGATTTTGACTCCTTTCCACGATGCCATGGCCGGAAAATTGAGCCCTAAGAAAAGTAAAAGAAAAGTAAAAACCGGTTTTTCCAGGGATATTAGTTTCGGAATGAACCTTTCCATACCTACCATTTTAGGTAGATTTGAGTAAAGGAGTCCTGCTCCGAAGCCCACGAAAATTGGGGATAGAAGGAGATAGGAGGCGGTCCCGGAGGAGAATAGGATTAGACCCAGGAGCAGGGCAATTTTTTCACCCTCGGAACTGCGAATTCCCATTACCAGATAGGCTATGGTTCCGAAGGCCAGGGCAAGACCGATATGGTAGATGAGGGATTGTAAGGGCTGACCTCTACCCAGGGAAAAGGCTAAGGCCAGTAATGGTATTGCCAGAATTTCCCACAGGGCCACAGTGATTTTCATGTGGTCCTTTATGCCATAAAGAGAGACCAAGGAAATGGATACGGAAAATATGATGCATGAAGCCGGGTCCCCTGTGAAAAACCAGGAGAGGATGAGGAAAAAGGCCAAAGTTGGGAGGTAATAAATAAGGGAGCGTCCGAAATTTAGTCTTTCCCTGAGCCTTGAAAAATCCAGGGAAGCCCCTTCCAGAAAGCCCACCGCCCCCAAGGAAAACAAAAGGAAAGGCCTCAGGAGGGATAATCCCCCTTCCATAACCGGGTAAAAACTCATTCCAGCAAGAACATAAAATATAATCCATAATGGATAAGAGGCTTTTTCCATTCTAAGAGCCTTCTTGCCCACCACTATGAGGAAAATTACCAGAAGAAAGCCCAGAAGAATTTTCAGGGGAAGGCTCAAGGTTTTCCCCCGGAAAATCCCCAGTCCTGAATTTTTTCACCCAGGAGAAAATAGAACATGGGGCTGTAGGTTGCCAGGATGAAATCCTCAGGTTTTACTCCTTTCTTAGCCCAGATTTTCTTAACCTCCCCTAAGAGTATCAGATGATCCGTGAACTCTATATCCCGCAGATAAATCACCTCCAGAGAAAGGGGGGCTGTTGCTATTATAGGGGATTTGACTTTGGAGGAGGCACCCCAGGGAAAGAAGTTTGACTTGTCCACCCTTCTTCCGCTTACCATGCCGGCGGCGTCTGCACCCCTGAG
>JALVRF010000084.1 GCA_027025175.1 Candidatus Aminicenantota bacterium
GTCTTCGGAAACGGCAGGGGATATGATAATTTCCTCATGATTACCTTAGGCACGGGGATAGGGGGAGGGCTTTATGTGGCAGGCCGGGTTTTTACAGGAGCGCGAGGATTTGCCGGGGAAGTAGGGCACATAAAGGTTAACCACTCCGGGCGCAGATGCGGATGCGGTGCGGTAGGTTGCTGGGAGACCGAGGCTTCTGTCTCGGCCCTTATAAGGAAATACAGGGAAAAAACCGGGCTCAGCCTTTCAGGAGGGGAAATATCGTCCAGGGCAAAATCGGGTGAGAAGGAAGCCTTGGAGGTATTCAGGGATGTGGGATACTGGCTTGGGATTGGACTTTCTTCCCTGATAAATATCCTTGACCCTCAGGCGGTTATAATAGGAGGGGGGCTTTCCCTTTCCTTTGAACTTTTCAGGCCCGCCATGGAGGAGACCCTCAGGGAAAACTCCTATGTTTACCGATATTCAAATCCAAAAATTCTTCCTGCCCTCTTGAGGAAGAATGCAGGGATAATAGGAGCGGCATCTTACGGATGGAAAGGCAGAGAATAAGGAATTTCTCCATAATAGCCCACATTGACCACGGCAAGTCCACCCTGGCAGACCGTTTTCTGGAACTAACAGGAGCCCTATCAAAAAGGGAAATGGAGGAACAGGTCCTTGATTCCATGGACCTTGAGAGGGAAAAGGGAATAACCATAAAGGCCCATTTCGTAAGGCTTCACTACCGCCACAAGGGCGAGTTATACCATTTAAATCTTATAGACACCCCTGGCCATGTGGACTTCAGTTACGAGGTCTCCCGTTCCCTGGCCGCCTGTGAGGGAGCGCTCCTGGTGATTGATGCCACCCAGGGGGTGGAGGCTCAGACCTTAGCCAATACCTATCTTGCCATAGAGAACGACCTTGTTTTAATCCCTGTGATAAACAAAATAGACCTTCCCAATGCTGATGTGGACAGAGTTCTTTCTCAGTTAGAAAACATAATAGGTCTTCCAGCCGATGAGGCTATTTTAGTAAGCGCCAAATACGGAACCAATGTGGAAAAGGTTCTTGAGGCCATAGTGGAGAGGATACCGCCTCCCCGGGGAAAGCCAGAGGGTCCCTTGAGGGCCTTAGTCTTTGATTCCTGGTTTGACAATTACCGGGGGGTCATTACCTTAGTCAGGGTAGTGGATGGGGAAATAAGGCCTGGAATGAGGATAAAATTCATGCAGGGGGGAGGAGTTCACGAGGTAACGGAAGTCGGGATTTTAACCCCAAAGTACAAAAAAATAGAGGCCATAGGAACCGGGGAGGCAGGTCTGGTGATAGCCAGCATAAAGGACATAAGGGAGGTTATGATAGGGGATACCATAACCGAGGAAAAAAGACCTGCCCCGGAGCCCCTTCCCGGTTTCCGCAGGATGAAGCCCATGGTTTACGCAGGACTTTATCCTGCCGACGGGTTCAGTTTTGAGGACCTGAGGGACGCCCTGGAAAAACTGGCCCTGAACGATTCTGCCCTTACCTTTGAGGTGGAAAAAAGCCAGGCCTTAGGAATGGGATTCCGCTGTGGTTTTCTCGGTATGCTCCACAGGGAAATTGTCCAGGAAAGGTTAGAGCGGGAATTCGGGATAAAGGTCATAACCACAGCTCCATCGGTGAGTTACAGGGTTTACACCGTGGACGGGGAAGTGGTGGAGGTGGAAAGCCCGTCCCAGCTTCCCCCCAGGGAAAAAATAGAGCGAATTGAGGAACCCTATGTGAGCCTCATAATAATAACCCCTGACGAATATGTGGGTCCTGTGATGAAACTGGCCCTGGACAGAAGAGGAGTTCAGAAGAAAATGGAATACATTTCCGCCCACAGGGTAATGCTTACCTACGAAATTCCCCTTTCCGAAATCATTTACGACTTCTTCAACCGCCTTAAGTCCATAACCAGGGGATATGCCTCCATGGATTACGAGTTCATAGGCTTCAGGCCAGGAAACTTAGTTAAACTGGACATACTAATAAACGGCGAGCCTGTGGAGGCCCTTTCCTTTATCGTGGAGCGGAGCAAGGCATACGAAAGGGGAAGGGAGGTGGTCTCCCGGCTGCGTAAAATAATCCCCCGCCAGCTCTTTGAGGTGGCTATCCAGGCTGCCATAGGAAAGAAGGTAATTGCCCGAGAGACCGTAAAGGCCCTGCGTAAAGATGTTCTTGCCAAGTGCTACGGAGGGGATGTTACCAGGAAGAGGAAACTCTTAGAGAAACAGAAGGAGGGGAAAAAGAGGATGAAGAGAATAGGGAAGGTGGACATTCCCCAGGAAGCCTTCCTCGCGGTAATGAAATCCGATGAAGATTGACAAAATGAACCCATGCTTTAAAATTATTCTCTTATGAGAAAAATCGCCTATCTTTTACTATTAGTTTCCTTTGTTTTTTCCTATGAGATTTTCCCGCTCTCCAGAGTCAAGCCTGGACTTCAGGGATACGGATATTCGGTTTTCCAGGGAACCGAGCCCCAGCGATTTGATGTGGAAGTCCTGGGGGTTATTAACAACCTGAGTTCTGATTTTCCTCTTATAATTGCTCGCCTTAAAGGAAAATACGTGGAAGGGGGTGGTGTCATTTCGGGAATGAGCGGAAGCCCTGTTTACATTGACGGGAAAATCCTGGGGGCAGTGGCCTACGGTTTTCAGTTCTCCAAGGAGCCCATAGCGGGAATAGTTCCCATCAAAGCCATATTGAAGGAAGGGGCTCCAACTCAGGGGAGGAAGGCTTACACTGGCCCCATAAGAAAAAAAATAGATTTCCAAACCTTACTTCAGGGAATTTCTCCGCCATCACCGGTGGGTTCCATGAGACCCCTTCCTTTGCCCCTTTCTGCCAATTTTTCTTCTCCTTATCTTGAAGCCTTAGCCCGGAGGGGAAATTTCACCCTCACTCCTTCCTCTTCCCTTACTTCTTCCCTTTCCCTGAGGCAGGAAACCCTGAACGGGGGTGATGCGGTCTCCGTTCTACTCACTGCCGGGGACATAGAAATTTCCGCCGGTGGAACCGTGGTTTACCGGGAGGGGTATAAGGTTTACATCTTTGGCCATCCCTTTTACAACCTCGGAAAGGTGAACTATTTCCTTTCCAGGGCCAAGGTTATAGGGGTGGTTAAATCCTATTCTTCCCCCTTTAAAATAATGCAGCCCATGTATCTCGTGGGAAGGGCCACCGAAGACAGGGCAAGGGCTGTAGTGGGGGAACTGGGAAAACTTCCCAACTATATTCCGGTGAAGATAAAGTTTAAGTCCCCGGTATTTCAGAGGGAATACAATTTCTGGCTTACCAGCGACCCGCTCCTTTCGCCGGCCCTTATGCTGGCCATAGAACAGTGGATAATTACCCTGGGCGCCAAAAATTACGGGAACATAACCCTGAGGGTTAAGGGAAACATAGCCCTTAAAGAGGGACACAATGTCTTCGTGAACGACATCTTCGTGGGAAAAAACCTTAATGAAATTCTGGGTCTGGACGCTGCCATACTGTATTATCTTGTCAATAATCCATATAAGAGGGCTGACATCGATTCCATAAACCTGGATTACAGGGTTTACGAGGAGGATAAAACTGCCACCATTACCAAAATCTGGGCACCTAAATACGATGTTTCCGCAGGAGAGAGAATACCGGTTACAGTTTTCTTAAAGCCCAAAAACGGGGCGCCTGTCTCCAAAACCTTCCCCGTCAAAATACCGGAGGTTGCCCCTGGAGAGGACCTTTATTTGCTGGTAGCATCTGCCCAGGACCTGATTAAGTGGGAGATGAGATATTACAGGGGTGCCGGACAATATCCATCTTCCTTTCAAAGATTGCTCAGGGTTCTGAACAACCTCAGGAAGAACAACAATCTTTATTTTAAGTTCTTCGTAAGGAAGCCCTCGGTTTTCCTTAAAGGGGAGGAACTTCCTTCCCTGCCTCCCACCCTTATGGAACTTTATACCTCGCCATACACATCGTATAGGGGGGTAAAAACTCCCATCAGCACTGTAATTGAATACAGGGCCGAAGTTCCCTATTTCTTGAGGGGAGCGAAAATAATCAAATTCTCCACAAGGAGAGAGGAATGAAAAAAATTTCAATTTTTATGCTTTTTGTCCTCATGCTGGGGGCCAGCACCACGAAAATATGGAAGAGGGAAGGGGTTGAGGCTTTGCTCAAGGGAAGTCTCAGGGGAGTCTCCCTTTCCTGGAACGGGATTATTGCTCCTTCTTTCAAACTTACACCGCTTCCCAGTATAAAGGAGGATTACCTACTCTGTATCCTCAAGGACGGGGATAACTTCTGGATAGGCACCGGACATGACGGAAAACTTTACAGGCTTGACTCCTCTGGAAAGGTTCACTTAGTTTACGACGCTGCGGAACTGGACATCTACGCTATTGCTAAGGACGAACGGGGAAAAATTTATTTTGCCACCTCTCCCAGGGGGAAAATTTACAGGGTCTCCGGGGAAAAGGTGGAGGAATTCTTTGATCCCGAGGAAAGGTTCATATGGGAACTCGTTTACAGGGATGGAGCCCTCTATGCTGCCACGGGCAAACCCTCTGCCCTTTATAAAATAAACCTTCAGGGAGCAGGGAACAAACTCCTTGAAGTTCCGGATAGCCAGATACTTGATTTTTCCTTTGATGGGGGAAAGATTTACCTGGCAACATCCGGAAAAGGAAGGGTTTATCAATACGACGGAAAAGCAGTGCATCTTCTCTGGGAATCCCCATACGAGGAGGTGAATTCTTTGACGGTCTGGAAGGGGAAGATTTATGCGGCTACCCAGGGCAAAATTAAAAAGAGCAAAATTTCTTCCCTAAGTTCAACTTCCCTGGAGATTACCGTAACCCCAAAATCCTCAGCGAAAACCTCCTTTTCCTTTCCGGTAAAGGGTAAAAGCGTGGTTTATCAGATAGACCCTGCCTCAAGAAAGGCCATGGTTTTCTGGGAAAATCCCCACAAGTACATTTCCAGTTTGAGGGTTTACAGGGGGAATCTTTACGCTTCCACCGGCGGGGACAAGGCCAGGGTCTTTCAACTGGTGGGCTTTTATAAGGCCAATCTTTTAGAGGAAGTGGAGTCCAGGGAAATCAGGACCCTTTACGCTGCGGACCGCCTTTATTTCCTTACTTCAGCCACTACAGGGATTTACCGGATAGAAGCCACCAGGTCAGGTGGGTATTATCTTTCCGATGTCCTTGACGCTGGTGGACAGGC
>JALVRF010000085.1 GCA_027025175.1 Candidatus Aminicenantota bacterium
AAATTGCTTAATAAAAACGGGGGGTGGCTCTTTTAAATAGATATTTTTTGGGGGGACATGGTCCCCCCTTTTTTTATGGGGTTTTTTCCCTGATGGCGTAGATTTTTTTCCCCGAACTTTCGTGATAGGTCCTGGTGAGGAGTTCGCCCAGAAGCCCCAAAACTATAAGTTGAACCCCTGTAAGTATAAGCAGAACGGTGAGGGAAAGAAGGGGACGGTTACCTATGGGCTGACGTTTGGCGTATTTCACATAGGTAAGGTAGGTCCCGGAAACTAATCCGAGAAACAGAGAAAGGAGTCCGAGCCCCCCGAAAATATGCAGCGGTCTTGTGGAATAACTGAGGAGAAATTTCAGGGCAATAAGGTCAAGGAGAACTTTAAAGGTTCGGGAAAGCCCGTATTTTGACCTGCCGGCCACCCTTGGCCTGTGGTTTACCACTATTTCTGCTACTACCACTCCGTATATTGAGGCTACCGCAGGTATGAAACGGTGCATTTGACCGTATAACTGAATGTTCCTTATAACCTCGGCCCTGTAAGCCTTCAGGGTGCAGCCGTAATCGTGGAGGTGAAGTCCTGTCACCCGGGAAATAAGCCAGTTGGCTATGGCGGAGGGAAGTTTCCTTGTAAGGAAAGGGTCCTTTCTGTTCTTCCTCCATCCGCTCACAATGTCATAACCCTCTTCAAGTTTTTCAAGGAGGCGGGGGATGTCCTTAGGGTCGTTTTGCCGGTCGGCGTCCATGGTTATAATCACATCCCCTGTGGCCTCGTCAAACCCAGCCACTAAGGCTGCAGTCTGACCGAAGTTCCTCCTGAACCTTATACCCTTGACCGCAGGGTCCCTTGAGGAAATTTCCCTGATTATATTCCAGGAATTATCCCTGCTTCCGTCGTCCACCATAATAATTTCGTGCTGAAGGGGCAGGGAATTCAGCACTTCCTTGAGTTCCTCATAAAGGGGAAGGAGATTTTCCTCCTCCTCGTAAACAGGTATAACCACGGAAATTTTTTCCACGCTTAAAGTTTAACTTTCCGCCTTCACCAAGTCAATTAAGGCTCTTCTTTCTAAAAAAGTTTCAGAAAAGGGGAATTTTCAAAAAAGAGGAGGAAAACCGGAGAATTTTCTCAGCTGCCTTCAAAGCGATTTCAGCTTCCCTTTTTGTATAAATCTGAGCCGGGGTTAAGGCTGGTAAACCGTCAGGATATCGGGTAGGTATGTAAAATTTATCTAAAAGAGCGGCCTCTTCTTTGAAAGAGGAGAGCTCCCCTATCTCATCTTCTAAACCAATTAACAGTTCCAATATTGAATGCCCCCAGGCTTCCCTGTCCATCCAATAATACAAAGCCTTTACTGCCTTCTCCGCTGCTTGTTGACTAAGAAAACAACAGTGGGCATACCTTCCATTTTCGTATAAAAGCATGGAAACATCGTAATCCTCCTTAGCTGTCTTTAACCACCTCTCTGCTTCCCTGGCTCTTTTCCTTAAACTCATGCTATCTTTTTAGCCTCTTTCATTATTGCGCGGAAAAAAAGCCTGTCCTTTATATCTTCCCACTCTTTGGGGGTATAAATTAAGAGATCCAAGGCGCACGGTAAGGAAAGTATAAGTTCG
>JALVRF010000086.1 GCA_027025175.1 Candidatus Aminicenantota bacterium
CGGTGGAAGCCCGGGGGTTCATTTTCGGCTCTGCCATGGCCTACGAGAGGGGAGCAGGGCTTATAATCGCCAGAAAAAAGGGGAAATTGCCCTGGAAAACCATAAGCGAAAGTTACAGCCTCGAATATGGTGAGGAAACCATAGAAATTCACCAGGATTCTGTTGTTGAGGGTGATAGAATATTGATTGTGGATGATTTAATTGCCACCGGTGGAACTGCAAAAGCCCTGGCATCCCTGGTGGAGAAGATGGGAGGAAAGGTGGTGGGCTTTTCCTTTCTGGTAGAGCTCACCTTTTTAAACGGAAGAAAGGCCCTGGAAGGATACAGGGTAGAAACCACAATAAAATTCTAAGGAGGGAAGATGAGAGACCCCAAAACCATACGGAATATTGCCTTCGTTGGACACGGAAATACCGGAAAAACTTCCTTAGTTTCAGCACTCCTTTTCATCACGGGAAAAACCAACAGGCTTTTAAAGGTAGATCAGGGGAACACCGTAACGGATTTTGACCCTGAAGAGACCGAAAGGAAAATCAGCATTTCCACAGCAGTGGCCTTTACAGATTTTGAAAACCACCGGATAAATTTAATAGATACTCCGGGCTTTCCCAACTTCTTCTGGGAAGCCCAGTCTGCCCTGTACGCTGCAGATGCCGGCGTGGTCCTGGTGGATGCGGGCTCTGGAGTGGAGGTTCAAACAGAGAGGGCTTGGGAAATAATGGATACCCTTTCCCTGCCCAGAATAGTGGTAATAAACAAACTTGACAGGGAAAACACCGATTTCTTCTCCGCCCTTGAATCCCTTAAGGAGAGCTTCGGAAGGAAGGTTGTGCCGGTGGCCCTTCCCATAGGAAAGGAAAAGGATTTTACAGGTCTGGTTGACCTGGTAAGCGGGAAGGCCTTTGCATACCAGAAGGACGAAAGTGGAAAATGGAGCGAGGGGGAAATACCAACAGAACTTCAGGAAAAATACGAGGAGTGGAGGAACGAATTGGTGGAAATGGTGGCTGAGTCCGATGAGGAACTTATGGAAAAATATCTGGAAGATGCCCTGAGCCAGGAGGATCTTGTAAAGGGCCTGAGGAATTCGGTAATTGCCGGAGAAATTTATCCGGTCCTTCCAGCCTCGGCCATTCTAAATATAGGAACCTGGAACATCGCAAGGGCTATAGTGGACCTCCTTCCCTCGCCGGCGGAAAGACCCCCTATAAAGGTGGAGGATGTGGAGATAAAAGCCGATGTTGATGAGCCCTTAGCGGCTTTGGTATTTAAAACCCTTTCTGACCCCTTTGCAGGAAGAATCAGCATAATGAGGGTTTTCTCCGGAAGGTTAACCCCTGACAGCGTGGTCCTCAATGTAAACAGAGGAACCGAGGAAAAAATCTCCAACCTCTTTTACATGTTTGGAAAGGAACACATATCTGCAGAGGAAGCTGTGGCCGGAGAAATAGTGGCCACGGCAAAATTGAAAAACACCCTCACCGGGGACAGCCTCTGCAGCAAGGAACGGCCCGTGAAACTTCCCTTCCCAGAATTTCCAGAACCCACCATATCATTCGCCATAGAGCCCAAAACCAAAAAGGATGAGGATAAAATTTCCACTGCCC
>JALVRF010000087.1 GCA_027025175.1 Candidatus Aminicenantota bacterium
CGGTGGAAGCCCGGGGGTTCATTTTCGGCTCTGCCATGGCCTACGAGAGGGGAGCAGGGCTTATAATCGCCAGAAAAAAGGGGAAATTGCCCTGGAAAACCATAAGCGAAAGTTACAGCCTCGAATACGGTGAGGAGACCATAGAAATTCACCAGGATTCTATTGTTGAGGGTGATAGAATATTGATTGTGGATGATTTAATAGCCACCGGTGGAACTGCCAAAGCCCTGGCATCCCTGGTGAAAAAAATGGGAGGAAAGGTGGTGGGCTTTTCCTTTCTGGTAGAGCTCACCTTTTTAAACGGAAGAAAGGCCCTGGAAGGATACAGGGTAGAAAGCACAATAAAATACTAAGGAGGAAAGATGAGAGACCCCAAAACCATAAGGAACATTGCCTTTGTTGGACACGGAAACACAGGAAAAACTTCCTTAGTTTCAGCATTGCTTTTCATCACTGGAAAAACCAACAGGTTTTTAAAGGTGGATCAGGGCAACACCGTCACGGATTTTGACCCAGAAGAGACAGAAAGGAAAATCAGCATTTCCACCGCAGTAGCCTTCACTGATTTTGAGAACCACAGGATAAATTTAATAGATACTCCGGGTTTTCCCAACTTTTTCTGGGAAGCCCAGTCTGCCCTTTATGCCGCAGATGCCGGGGTGGTCCTTGTGGATGCTGGCTCCGGGGTGGAAGTCCAAACCGAGAGGGTCTGGGAGGTAATGGACGCCCTTTCCCTTCCCAGGATGGTGATAATAAATAAACTTGACAGAGAAAATTCCGATTTCTTCTCGGCCCTGGAATCACTTAAAGAAAGTTTCGGCAGGAAGGTGGTGCCGGTGGCTCTTCCCATAGGAAAGGAGAAGGATTTTACCGGATTGGTTGACCTTGTAAGCGGAAAGGCCTTCATATACCAGAAGGACGAAAGCGGAAAATGGAATGAGGAGGAAATCCCCCAGGAACTTCAGGAAAAATACGAGGAGTGGAGGAACGAATTAGTGGAAATGGTGGCAGAGTCTGATGAAGAACTCATGGAAAAATACTTAGAAGATGCCCTGAGCCAGGAGGATCTGGTGAAGGGTCTCAGGAATTCTGTACTGGCCGGGGAAATCTATCCGGTCCTCCCATCTTCCGCCATCCTGAATATAGGAACCTGGAACATTGCAAGGGCTATAGTGGACCTCCTTCCCTCGCCGGCGGAAAGACCCCCTATAAAGGTGGAGGATGTAGAGATAAAAGCCGATGTTAACGAGCCCTTAGCGGCTTTGGTGTTTAAGACTCTTTCCGATCCCTTCGCAGGAAGGATCAGCATAATAAGGGTCTTTGCGGGAAGGTTAATCCCGGATAGCGTGGTTTTCAATGTGAACAGAGGAAGTGAAGAAAAAATCTCCAATCTCTTTTATATGTTCGGAAAGGAGCACGTATCCGCCGAGGAAGCGGTGGCAGGAGAAATAGTGGCCACGGCAAAATTGAAAAACACCTTAACCGGGGACAGCCTCTGCAGCAAGGAACGGCCCGTGAAACTTCCCTTCCCAGAATTTCCAGAACCCACCATATCATTCGCCATAGAGCCCAAAACCAAAAAGGATGAGGATAAAATTTCCACTGCCC
>JALVRF010000088.1 GCA_027025175.1 Candidatus Aminicenantota bacterium
CTGTGGGCCTCAAGAAAACCTGCCACAGTGCCGGGAACCCCGACGGCTAAGGCTCCCACCGTGGAAAGTTCCGGTTGGAATTTACCGTTCCTTATGTACATGTCCCTTCGGGCTCCTGCAGGGGCGGTTTCACGATAATCAAGGAAGTATGCCCTTTTCCCGTCCCAGATAATCATAAATCCTCCTCCTCCGATGTTTCCTGCCGAGGGATATGTAACCGCCATGGCAAACCCCACGGCCAGGGCAGCGTCCACGGCGTTTCCCCCCATCTGCAGGATTTTCGCCCCGGCCTCTGTGGCGTAGTGGTTGTCGCTTACCACCGCCCCGGCCTTTAAGAGTCCCATGAATAAAAAAACAAGCAGGATTTTTCTCATGTTTTCCTCCGTTTACTTTGCCATTATACCCTGGTATTCTTTAATCCATGAAAAAAATGCTCCTGGCATTTTTCGTGGCTACTCTTCCCATAAAGGGGGCCTTTCCTGAAGCGAAACCCCTGCTTTTTGGAGCCGCTGCGGTTTTAGTTTCCCTTCCCCTGGATGCTAAGGTAAGAGACTGGATGCAGGGGGATAGTCCCTTTGCCGATAAGTTGGCGGATTTTACCAATAATTTCGGAGACGGAAGATATCTGGGTGCAGGGGTGTTGGGCCTCGGCCTTGGAGGACTTGTTTTCAAAAACCGGAAACTCAAGAGAACTGCCTTGGAGGCAGGGGAGGCCTTCCTCATAGCCGGGGGAATAACCAATTTCCTTAAAACCGTTACCATGAGGAAAAGGCCCTCAGAAACAACCTCCTCCTTTGAATTTGAATGGGGAAGCAGGAGTTTTCCCTCGGGCCATGTTACTGTGGCCACAGCGGTTTTTACCGTTTTCGCCAAGGAGTATAATCTTAAAATTCTTTACATAATACCTGCCCTTACTGCCTTTGCCAGGATGAGGAAAAACGCCCACTGGCTTTCGGATACAGTAGCAGGGGCCACTGTGGGGTATGTGGTGGCCAGTTTCGTGGTGAGGAAAAGGGGATTTTTCTTTATATCCCCTACGAGAGAAGGTTTTATAATAACCATAGCCCTTGAAGGAGGTCTAAATGCTTCCGGCTTTTGAATGGAAAGGAGACCACCTGCTCCTTCTTGACCAGAGGTATTTGCCCTGGGAGGAAAAATACCTGAAGTTGAGGAGCCTTGAGGAGGTCGCCCGGGCCATTGAAAAGATGAAGGTAAGGGGAGCGCCGGCCATAGGATGCGTGGCCGCCTACGGTGTGGTTTTGGCGCTGAGGGAGGGGAGGAGCCTTGACGAGGCCATAGGGAGGCTTTCAAGGACAAGACCTACTGCGGTCAATCTTTTCTGGGCCCTGGAAAGGATGAAAAGGGCCGGGGAGGACCCTGCCGCCGCTGAGAAGGAAGCCAGGGCCATAGAGGAGGAGGACTATCAGGCCAATTTGAAAATGGGGGAACTGGGCTCAGAACTTATACCCGAGGGGGTAAATGTCCTTACCCATTGCAATGCTGGGGCCTTAGCCACTGCAGGTTACGGCACAGCGGTGGGGGTCATAAGAAGGGCATGGGAGAAGGGGAAGGTGAAGAAGGTTTTCGTGGACGAGACAAGACCCTATCTTCAGGGGGCCAGGCTTACCACCTGGGAATTCCTTAAACTGGGAATCCCCACAGTTCTTATTACCGACAACATGGCCGGGCATTTCATAAGCCGGGGAGAGATAGGGGCCATAGTGGTGGGAGCTGACAGGATTGCTGCCAATGGGGATGTGGCCAACAAAATTGGAACCTATACCCTTTCGGTCCTTGCCAAGGAGCATGGGGTTAAGTTCTTCGTGGCTGCCCCCACGTCCACCTTAGACCTTAAAACCCCAACAGGAAGTCAGATTCCCATTGAGGAAAGGAGCAGGGATGAGGTTATTTTTATAAACGGAAGGAACATTGCTCCCCTGGAAGTGGAGGTTCGCCATCCTGCCTTTGACATTACCCCGGCCTCCCACATAACAGCCATAATAACCGAGATGGGGGTGATTTATCCCCCCTTTGAGGAGGGATTAAGGAGGCTTTTAAATGATACTGGCCATTGATGTGGGAAATACCAATACGGTAATAGGGGCCTTTGAGGGAAGGAATCTTCTCTGGAAACTCCGCCTCAGGAGCCTGGAAAGGACCCGCGATGAGTGGTGGCTACTTCTGCGGGATGTTATGGATGATGGGGTGGAAGGGGGGATAATCTCGTCGGTGGTTCCCAGCATCTCCGGATCCCTCAGGGAATTCTTTGAGGAAAAATTGAGGAGGAGGGTCATTTTTGTGGCCCCGGGGATAAAAACAGGCCTTTCCATCCTTTACGACCCTCCATCAGCGGTTGGGGCAGACCGCATTGCCAATGCAGTGGCTGGAAGGGAGGAATACGGTGCACCCCTCATAATCGTTGACTTCGGAACCGCCATAACCTTTGATGTGATATCAGAAAAGGGGGAATACCTGGGAGGTCTTATATTTCCAGGGATAAGGACCTCTTCCCTGGCCCTTTATGCCAAAGCAGCAAAACTTCCCCAGGTGGAGTTCGTTGCCAGAAAAGGGGCAGTGGGGAGGAATACCGCCGAGAGCATGGAAAAGGGACTTTTCATAGGATTCAAGTCCATGGTGGACGGGACCATAAGTGCCATAAAGGAGGAGATAGGAGAGGCCAGGGTTGTGGGCACCGGTGGGGAGGGAAAGGAAATATCCAGGGCCAGCGAGGAAATAGAACTTTACGACGAGGACCTGACCCTGAAGGGTCTCAGAATAATTTATGAACTCAACCGATAAGGACGCCTATTTCCAGAGGGTGGAGGAGGCATGGAGGAGGTGGAGCAGGCTCCTTTTTCTGTCAAGCCGTGATGCCCAGCTGGTGGAGGACTTATGGGATGAGGGGGTTCCTGCCGAGGTGGTGATTTCAGTTATTGAGGACGGGTTCACATCGGTTTTTAAGAGGAAGAAAAAGAGAATGGTTTCCCTCTGGAGCCTTCGTCGGAAGATGGAAAGGGAATGGGAAAAGAGGAGAACCTTGGAGGCTGGGGCGGGAATTAAATTTAAGAGAAAGGTGGAGGAGAGGTTCAGGCGAATGCTCGAGGAGGCATCAGCCCTTCTGGAGGAAGGAAAATTTGAGGAGGCTGTTTCCCTTGACGAGCGAATAACCGAACTGATCTGGGAAGAGGCCAGCGATGAGGAACGGACCCAGGCCCTTTCCTGGGCAGAGTCCAAACTGGAAAAACTCCAGGCACCCCAGGAGCTTAAAAAGGACCTTGCCCAAAGGGGGGCCCTTCGCAGGCTCCGGGAAAAGAAGGGGATACCCTTCCTTTTCTGATAAAATTTTCCCATGAAGAGGAAGGTAAATGTCTGGATAACAGGGCTTACATCCTTTTTTACCGATGTAAGTTCCGAAATGGTCTATCCCATAATTTCCCTCTACATAAAGGCTTTAGGGGGTGGAGCGGTGGCCTTAGGGTTCGTGGAGGGTTTTGCGGAAAGCACTGCCTCCCTGCTCAAGGTTTTTTCCGGTGCACTCTCCGACAAATTGGGAAAGAGAAAACCCCTGGCCATTTCAGGGTACAGTTTTTCCGCTTTAGGAAAATTCCTTTTCTATTTAGCCAGGACATGGCCAGTGGTTCTGGTGGGAAGGGTGGTGGATCGCTTCGGGAAAGGCGTAAGAACCGCCCCCAGGGATGCCCTAATCGCCGAATCTGTGGGAAAGAGCAGAAGGGGAGGGGCCTTTGGCCTTCACAGAGCCCTGGATACTGCCGGGGCAGTAATAGGTATAATAATTGCTTATCTTGTAATTTCCCGTTTTCACCTCCACGCCGGGGACCCATCCCTCTGGATTCCTGTTTTTAAGAAACTGATCCTGGTGAGTTTAGCCCCTGCACTTCTGGGGATAATAATCCTGTTTCTTGCAGTGGAAACCGGGGCCGGTTCTTTAGCCAGGAAATTCCGCCTGAGTTTCGCGGGGCTGGAGACCAGACTCCGCTGGGTCCTGGCCATAGTGCTTCTCTTTACCCTGGGGAATTCCTCCAATCAGTTTATTCTTCTCAGGGCAGCGGAGCCTGACCTCGGATTTTCCCCGGCCAGGGTTATTCTCCTTTACCTTTTCTACAACATCTTTTACATGCTGGTGAGTTATCCGGCAGGCAGACTCTCCGATAGAATAGGCCGAAAACCCCTTCTTGTGGCAGGTTACTTTTTTTATTCTATGGCGTATTTTATCATCGCCCTGAGGCCAGGTTGGATTTGGCTGGCCATGGGGATTTACGGTTTTTATTCCGGAGCAAGCGAGGGGGTTATGAAGGCCTTAGTTTCGGAACTGGCCCCGGCCGAGAAAAGGGCCACCCTCTTAGGGCTCCTTGCCACATTGGAAGGAATAGGACTTCTTCCAGCCTCCTTAGTGGCAGGCCTGCTCTGGGGCGCCTTCGGACCTTCTGCCCCCTTCCTTTTCGGAGGTGCTGCAGCCCTATTGTCTGGTCTGCTCTTTACCTGGAAGGTAAGCGGGGCGAAGGGGAACGTTGTGAGCTAATTGCCTCCTGGGAGAATCTGCCTGAAATTTCGTTAGCAAAAAAGGGACAGACCCTATTTTGACTGATCGTTCTCTTTGGAAGGGGAATTTTAGTGAAGCGATTCTTTAAGTTGACAAGGAAGATTTTTTTTGTATAATCTAAGGTGGGCCAATAGCTCAGCGGAAGAGCTGCCGGCTCATAACCGGTCGGTCCCGGGTTCGAATCCTGGTTGGCCCACTTTTAGGAGATTTGGAGGAGTTAAAGCCGCTTATAAGGATACAGGAAATTGATTCAGAACTCAGGAAAATAGAATTAGAACTGAATAAGAAAATCCCGGATAAGATAAGGGAGGTCAGGGAAGGACGGGAAAAGGCAGAGGTTCTTCTTAAACAGGTGGAAGACAAATTCCAGGCCAATCTTAAAAGGCGGATGGAGATTGACCTGGAAATCAAATCAATAGAAGAGAAAATAAAAAAACATTCACAGGACCTTTTGAGGGTTGATACCAATGAAGCCTACAGGGCTCTTCAGAAGGAGATAGAAGAAGAAAAGGAGAAAAAATCCCGTCTGGAAGATGAGGTTCTGGAACTATTAATCCAGGAAGAGGAACTTCAAAAGGAAAAAAAGGAAGCAGAACAGGAAGTGGAAAGGATAAAAAACGAGTTTGCCCGGAAGGAAAAGGAACTTCTCAGAGAGGAGGAGACTCTAAAATCCAGAATGGAGAAACTCAGGCAGGAGAGGGAAAAACTTGCTACCGAAACCAGCCCATCCCTGTATAAACTATACATACAGATAGCCTCTACCCACGGGGGCATTGCCCTCTCTCCGGTGCACGATGGCTTTTGCTCGGTGTGCCAGATGAAGATAAGGCCCCAATTGCTGGAGGAACTCCGCAAGGGGGAGAGGATAATCCGCTGTGAGAACTGTTCCAGGATTCTTTATATTCCCGAACCCAGCCTCCCGGAGAATTAACTTTCCATAAGGCGAGCCAATTTCTCGGTTTCAGGGAAACTTTCAAGAACTATTTTAATAATGGAAAGAAGCGGAACGGATAATAACATCCCCATAACCCCCCAGAGCCATCCCCAGAAAATCAGGGAGAATAACACCAGCAAAGGGGAGAGGTTCAGGGTTTTTCCCATCCAGCGGGGTTCCACAAAATTCCCCATGACCATGTGATTCAGGGCAAGGAAAAGGAGGAGGAAAATTACCGGGAGTAGTTTTCCGAATTTAAGGAGGGCTATGAGAAGAGGAGGAATGGTTATGAAAATGGGCCCCACATTGGGAATATAGTTAAAAACGAAGGTCAGGAATCCCCACACGAAGGCAAAATCTACCCCGAAAAGGAGAAGAATTAACCAGGTATTAAATCCCGTGATCAGGCTTATCAGGGTTTTTGTCCAGAGATATTTGTAAACTTTCTCTTCAACCTCCCTGGTTATTCTTTTTACCCTATCACCCTTTGCCCCGTCGTAGAGTTTGTTTAATTTTTTCTCAAAATTTCCCTTTCCTACCAGCATGAAGGCGAAAAAGAGGAACATCAAGGTAAGGCCAGTAAGAAATTTTACGAAGGAACCCATGGTGGAGAGGATAAAGGAACTCAGGTCGGTCAAGTTAAGGGAGGAAGGTATCTCCTCCAGTTTAAGCATGGGGTATTTTTTGGAAATCTGGGTAAAGAAGGAGATTATTTGTTGATAGCGGTGCTGGTACTTGGGAAGCCCCTGGGCCAGCATCTCCACGCTGGAGTAAGCGAGAAGTCCCAGAAGGGTTACCACCCCTGCGGTTATCAATCCCACCAGAAGCAAGGCTGCCCAGTGGGGAATTTTTTTGCTCTCCAGCCTATCTATGAATGGGGAAGATAGAAGGTAGAGAATTATGGCCATTACGAAGGGGATGGTGAAACTTGATGTTATGTCAAGAACGAATCCAACCAGTATTAGAAGAGCGAAGGCATAAAAGGCTATTTCTAACTGGTCTTTGAAAATGGATAAAGAATCCCTCACCCCTTAATTTTAACAGAAAAGAGGGGGGACCGTCCCCCCTCTTTTAATGTTCAGTAACTTCCTTCTTCCAGTTTGACCTTCCCCTTGAACCACTTGTAAATATAAGCGGTGTAGAGGATGACTATGGGCATTCCGATGAGGGCTATTATGAGCATTACGGTGAGGGTGAGTTTGGAAGAGGATGAATTGTAAATGGTGAGGGACAGGCTCGGGTCATTGATGGCCCTTACCAGATTGGGGAAGTGGATGGCTCCGATTATTCCCCAGAGGCCTATTATGCTGAGGGAAGAGGCATAAAAGGCGGCTGAGTCCTTCCCTTTAACGGTGTAGTTTCTCACCAGATACCAGCCCAGCCACGCAACCACCGCTGCAATCCAGGCAAGGACGCTCTTTATGGAGTGGGGAAGAACTATCACGGTGGCTATGAAGGTGATTATTCCCAGCACCAGGAAAGCCCACCAGAGAGAAATTACCATTTTCCTGGACCTTTCGTAAACTTCCCCTTCACTTTTAAGGGCTGCGTAGGTGGCACCCTGAAGGAGGAACATAACCAGGCCGAAAACCCCTATAAGAAGGGGATATGGTCTTAGCAGAGTGAAGAAGTTTCCTGCGTATTCAATGTTTCCGTTTATTAACTTCATGGGAACCCCGTAAACCACATTTCCTAAGGCCACGCCGTAAAGAAGGGCAGGGAGGAAACTTCCTATTATGAAGGACCATTCCCAGAAGCCCTTTCCTGATAGCGCATGGGCCCTGAATTCAAAGGAAACTGCCCTGAAGATGAGAGCAAAGAGCACCAGCATAAGGGCCAGGTAAAATCCGCTGAATACTGTGGCGTAGGTCTTTGGGAAAGCAGCAAACAGGGCCCCTCCTCCCGTTAAAATCCAGACCTCATTTCCGTCCCAGAAGGGCCCTATGGCGTTTAAAAGAACCCTCTTTTCCGTTTCATTTTTTGCCAGGAAGGGAAACAGGGTTCCTATACCCAGGTCAAATCCATCAAGGATTGAATAACCCAGGAGAAGAACCCCGATAAGTATATACCATATAACCTGTAAAGCCTCCATTTCTCACCTCCTTAATATCCTGAAGATTCCCCTGCAGGGCCCTTTTGGATTATCCTCTTCAGGAAGTGCAGGCCCACGAAGAAGAACAGGGTGTAAATAACCGTGAATACCAGAAGGGTGAAGGCCACCTGTCCTGCGGGAACCACCACTGAGGAAGCGTCCTTGGTCTTTATTATGTGATAGACGGCCCAGGGCTGGCGACCGATTTCCGCTGCCAGCCAGCCGAAGATATTGGCAAGATAGGGAAGGGGCACGGACCAGAGGAGTAGTTTAAGAAATAGGCGATTTTCCGTTATCTTCCTTCCTAAGAAGAATCCCCATATGGCCAGCAGGATGAACCACAATCCGAAGATTATCATGAGGTGATAGAAGATGAATGGTCCGGTTATATAAGGCCATTCTTCCCTTGGGAAGGCGTCCAGACCCTTAACCTCTGCGTTGGCGTCAAAATATATTAACCAACTCAGGAGTTTGGGAATACCTATGTAGAGGTAGTTTTTCTCCTTGGAAGGAGCCGGAATGCCGAATAGGGCCAGAGGAGCTCCCTTCTGGGTTTTGTACAGGGCCTCAAAGGCGGCCATTTTTTCCGGCTGATATTTGGCCACCTCCACCGAGTGGAAATGCCCAAGGAAGAGTTGCAGGATGGCCACTATGGCGAACACGGCAAATGCCTTTTTAAGGAGAACCCTGGCTTCTTCCACATGGACCTTCTTCAGAAGGTAATAGGAGGCTATGGCCAGAATCAGCATGGACCCCGTTATCCATCCTCCGGCTATGGTGTGGAGATATCTCTGAAGAGTTGAGTGATTAACTGCTGCCTGGAGGAAGTTTGTCAGTTTTGCCACGCCGCCTTCCATTTTGTAGCCAGCCGGGGTTTGCATCCAGGAGTTCGCAATTATTATCCACAGCCCGGATAGGTGCGAACCGAGGAAAACAAAAAACGAAGACCACCAGAAGAGGTTTCTGGAAACCCTTTTCCTTCCGAATACCAGCACCCCCAGGAACATGGACTCCAGAAAGAAGGCAAATACTCCTTCAGCAGCCAGTGGGGCTCCGAAGATGTCACCCACCACCCTGGAGTAATTGGCCCAGTTGGTTCCAAAGGAGAACTCCAGGGTAATTCCCGTGGCGGTGCCGAGAACGAAGACCAGGGCAAGAATCTTGATGAGGAAGTCGGAGAGTTTGCGGTAAATTTCGTCCCCTTTCTTCAGGTAAAGGGATTCAAGAATCAAAATATTCAAAGAGAGACCGAGGGTGGTCGGTGGAAAAAGAAAGTGAAAACCTGCCGCCACCCCGAACTGGATGCGTGAGAGCAATGTCGCATCCATACTTCACCTCCTGCAATATATTGATGAAAAAATTATAGTAAAATTTTATCTACTGGAGAAGAAAAATTTTAATTCTGTTCTTCTTCTACCTCCTCAAAGAGGTCCTTGGAGGCTCCACAAACGGGACAAACCCAGTCCTCGGGCAGGTTTTCAAAGGGGGTTCCAGGGGAAACCCCGTTGTCCGGATCTCCCTCTGAAGGGTCATAAATATAACCACAAACAGTGCATACATATTTTTTCATTTTGCCCTCCTTTCTTCAATGTATGTAGGGGCGTTTTTGGGGGATTTTCCCTTAAGCACCCTGTGATAATAATCGTATGTGAGGGGTGTGCCCTCCTTTATTATCTCCGCTCCCCTTAATGTTCCTATAAACAGGGTGTGGGTTCCTGTCTCCATTTTCCCTTCCACTTTAAATTCCATGTAAGCGAGGGTATGTTCAAGAACAATGGGGACACCGGTTTTTCCTATTTTGTATTTTATCCCTTTGAACTTGTCTATATCTCTCCCTGAGTGGAAGCCGAAAATACCGATGAATTTGAAGGGGGTTTCCTGTTCCAGGACGGAGATGGAGAAAATCCCGCTTTTGTTAACAAAACTATGAGTGAGATTTTCCCGGTTAAGGCAAACCGCCACCCTGGGCGGGGTGGCGGTTACCTGAAACACGGTGTTGGCTATCTGACCGTTTAACCTCTCCTGGTCCCTTGAACTTACGATGTAAAGCCCGTAGGTTATTTTGTGAAGGGCTTTAAGGTCCATTTTTAAATGTCTTCAAGAAGACCTGTGAAGGTGTCGTGATGCTCCTCCTCGTCCTGGAGAATCTTCCTGAAGAGCCTTGCAGTGGTGTAGTCATCTTCTTCCTGGGCTTTCTTGATGATTCTGCGATAGAGTTCTATGGCACTTTCTTCGTCCTTCGCATCCTGCTCCAGCATTTCCTTTAGAGTTTCCCCCACGAATATGGGGTCGGGTTTTGTGGTGGGTCTTCCACCCAGGTAGGCAAGCCTTTCGGCAATGGCCTCTGCGTGCTTCATCTCCTCTATGGCTATCTTCTCAAATTCCTCCTTGACGGCAAATCCCTTTACTCCCTTCCAGAGAACATGCTGCCACATGTACTGAATGGAGACCTGTATTTCCCGGGCTATAGCCTGATTTAACAGATCCATTAATTCCTTTGATGCCATTTTTCCCTCCTTATGTATTATGCCCCTATGTGAACCATGGGATTGAATTCTTCCCAATCCTCAAACCTTTCTATGTTCTCCTTCTCCAATTTTAGAAGGTGGTAATGGCCCATTTCCATGGAGGAGAAAAAGAGCAGGTTCTTCCTTACCTCCGGGTCACCGGAGAACCTTTCCGCCAGGGTTTTGTAAAACTCGTGGGCTGCCAGTTCCGCCTCCATGGCTTGGGTAAGAATTTCGCTGAGGGGGACCTCTTCCCTTTCAAATTTTATCTCCGGAAGGGGAACCGGGGTTTTTTCCGGGAGTTCAGGTTCCCTGCCTGGAAATTTCCCCCGGTAAATCTGCTCTATTAACTGGCGATGTTTCTCCTCTTCCCCTGCCAGGAAAAGGAATTTATCCTTCAGAATAGCGTTTTCTACTGCCTCGGCAACCTTTTTGTATATTTTACTTGCTTCCACCTCGGATTTTATAGCCGAAAGGAGAAGTTCCTCTAAGGTAAATTTATCTAGGTCCATGCTTTCCTCCTCAGAGTTTCAACTCTGCGGAGTTGGTCCAGAGTCCGTGAATATTGCAGAAGGAAAGGGCATAAATGGTGCCGGATTTTTCGGTTTTAAATTTAATGGTCAGCCAGGGTTCAGTGTAAACCCCTGAGGTGTTCGGTCCCTGGGTGGAGGCACCGTGGGCAGCGAATTCGTACTTGCCTATGAGATAAGGGAATTTTTCCCCCTCGGGAAGGAAATAAACCTCAATCCAGCTTATGTGGTGCTCGGTGGTATTAGGATGGGGAATTTCCTTTCCAACCCCCACTTCCACAACTACCTTTTCCCCTTTTTCCTTGATCTCAATGGAAGGGACATGTTTTTCTCCCTTCCAGTCTCCTGATTGGAGAAGCTCCTTAAAATCCTTCATTTTTTCCTCCCTATATTAAAATTTTGCGAACTTATCCTTAGGAAGTCCACATACCGGGCACTTGTCCGGGGGGTTGTCTCCAACATAGGTGTATCCGCATACGGGACAGATGTAAATCTCGGAGATATCCATGTCCTTTCCCTTTTCCACCTCCTCCTTGGCGCTGCTGTAAAGATGATAGTGGATTTTCTCCGCTTCTAAGGCAAAATGAATGGACCTTTTAGCGCCTTCTTCATCCTGAAGTTCGGCTATGGCGTCATAGGCAGGATACATTTCGTCAATCTCGAATTTTTCCCCGTCCATGCCCGCCTGGAGATTTTCCTTTGTGCTTCCTATATAACCCAAATTCCTGGCGTGATTCTTGGCATGGACAAGTTCAGCATAGGCTATGGCTTTAAAAAGCCTGGCTATGTTCTTGAAGCCTTCCTTTTCGGCGATTTCACTGAAAATCAAGTACTTCATGTGGGCCATGGATTCTCCTGCAAAGGCCTCCTGCAGGGATTTTTCAGTCATTTTTTTCATTATAACCTCCTTTTTTTATTAATTTAGATAACCTTCCTTCATTAATATTTTACCTTCTTATAGCAGAACCACCAATCAAAGCACCTGAAAAGGCCCTTCTTTTTTCCCTCAAGTCTCTGTTTTCTTTCCTGACAGGAAGAGGCAGGGGGAATTATAACCTTATCCTTTATAATCTCGTTTTTGGGCCAGTTGGCAGGCATGGCAACTCCGTAGTTGTCTGAAACCTGAAGGGCCTTAACTATCCTGAGAATTTCGTCCATGTTCCTTCCCAGTTCCTGGGGATAATAGAGTATTACCCTTATTATCCCCTTTGGATCCACTATGAAAACGCCTCTTACGGTGTTTGTTCCCTTTTTGGGGTGGAGAAGCCCCAGCCTGCGGGCCACCCTTCCAGTGTCGTCTCCTATTATGGGGAATTGAATCTGCACTCCCAGGTTTTTCTTTATCCACTCAATCCACTTGATGTGGGAGAAAACCTGGTCAATGCTTAGGCCGATAAGTTCTGTGTTGAGTTTTTTGAACTGGTCGTATCTCTTCTGGAAGGCCACGAATTCCGTGGTGCACACAGGGGTGAAATCCGCTGGGTGGGAAAACAGGATGAACCACTTGCCGGCGAAGTGGTCGGGGAGTTTGATTTTTCCCCGGGTAGTCTGAACCTCCATCTCAGGAAACCTTTCCCCTATCATTGGCATGCGGTGCATCATCCCCATCATATGATGCATTTTCATCATTTCCATCTTTTCCTTAACCATTCTCTTCCCGGGCTTTTCCCCCATGAGGGGAAGGGCCACCAGGGAAACCAGAACCATAATAAGCAAAACCTTCCTCATTTTATACCTCCTTTTCTTCAATTTTTTCATGTTGAAGAGGGGGAAATTTCCCCCTCTTCAAGTTCAAACTATTAGATTTTCTTGTGGCAGAACCACCAGTCAAAGCAGTCGTATTTCCTGAGTCTCTCCTCTGCCTCCTTTTCCGTCATGGCAGGAGGAACTATTACTTCTTCTCCCACCAGTTCGTTATTGGGCCAGTTGGCCGGTATAGCCACACCGTTTTTATCGGAGACCTGGAAACCCCGGATCATCCTGAGAATCTCGTCCATGTTCCTTCCCAGTTCCTGGGGATAATAAAGTATGGCCCTGATGGTGCTTTCAGGGTCAACTATGAAGACCGCTCTTACGGTGTTGGTACCCTTGCCGGGATGAATTAGCCCCAGTTTTCCGGAGACCTGACCGGTATCGTCGGCAATTATGGGAAACTTGATCTCAACATTCAGATTTTCCTTTATCCACTGAACCCACTTGATGTGGGAGAAAACCTGGTCAATGCTGAGACCGATAAGTTCTGTGTTGAGTTTTTTGAACTGGTCGTATCTCTTCTGGAAGGCCACGAATTCCGTGGTGCACACCGGAGTGAAGTCCGCCGGATGGGAGAAGAGTATAAACCATTTGCCCCTGTAATCATCAGGTAGTTTAATCTTGCCGTGGGTGGTTATAACCTCAAGTTCCGGAAATTTTTCTCCAATTAATGGAAACCTTCCTTCCATTCTATACCTCCCTTTATTTTATTTCTTTCCAGGATATTGTCCTGTCCCTGAGGGACCTGTTTAGAAGTTCAGCGTGCTCCGCCGTTACCGGGTATTCCTCTATTTTTTCCACATAAAGGCTTCCGTCCTCATCCACGGTAAGCGCATTGTAGAGAAGTAATCCCCTGTCAAGGTCCACAGTGTAGACGAAGAGGATGGAGTCCTTAAGATAATTCAATATGGCGCTGTCCTTAATGGCCCTTTCCAGACCACCTGCGGCGAAAATCCTTACATGGAAAATTATTTCCGCCTCAAGAGTCTGGCTGGCCATCTCCTTCAGGGTGGAGACGAAAAGTTCTATGGTATCTTCGATGGGGGTTTCTCCCCCGAACATCAGAACCACCGCCTCCGGGGAAAATTCCATTACCTTTTCAAGGGTTGACTTTACATTATTTTCCTCCACCACGAAGTGAGCAGCCCTTCCTCCGGTAGAGGAAACAAAGGCTGCTTCTGCTGCTGCACTTATGGCAGCGCATATTATGTTCCTGGGCGAAATCACAGCGATCTTGTTGTATTCTGAAAGGATTGCTTCCCCTACCATCTTTCCAGTAAGGGCCCTTAGATAAATTTCCTCACCAAAACTCGTCTTTGCCATTTTGTCCCTCCTTAAAATATATTTAGTTCCTTATGTTTTTCAGCGATGGCCTCAGCCAGGGAATCAACCTTTTTGAGGTCCTCTTCCCCTGGCAGTCCCTTTACCATTACCGGTTCAAAGGTTTCCACCTTCAGGGATGAAACTTGGTTCAGAATGTGATCCAGCGCCTTTCCTCCCCATCCATAGGAGCCCATAAATCCGAAAAATTTTAATTTCGGCCTCAGGGCATTGGTAAGATAGGCGGCGTAAATGGCTAAGGGATGTGCCCCCACCAGGACCGTGGGAGCCGCCAATATGAGCGTAGGAGCATCCACCAGTTCTATGGCAAATCTTCCAAGGTCAATCTTTGCAAGGTCAAAGGGAACGACCCCAATCCCTTTTTCCATCAGGCTATTTATCAACCTGTCCACAAGAATCCTTGTGCTTCCGTGCATGGAAGTATAGGGAAGTAAAACCTTGTTGACCAGCCGGTCCGAGACCCAGTCCTCGTAGGCACTTATAATGAAATCCGGGTTTTTCCATAAAGGTCCATGGCTCGGGGCTATGATTTCTGGATTCATTTCCCGGATCCACTTCAGGTACTTCCTTATTTGAACCCTGAAGGGCATCATTATTTCCGCATAATATCTTTTGGCATCCTCCAGGACCTTGGCATCTTCCTCGGCGTACAGCCTTGAGGTTGCAAAATGGGAGCCGAAAAGGTCACAGGTGAACAGGATTTTATCCTCCACCAGATAGGTGAGCATGGTCTCGGGCCAGTGAACCCAGGGGGCCATGTAGAACCTGAGGGTTTTATTCCCGAGGCTCAGTTCTTCCTTATCCTTTATCACCAGGAATTTTTCCTCGGGAATATGGAGATGGTCCATAAGCATTCCCTTACATTTTGCGTTGGTTACCACCTTAGCATTGGGGAATTTTTCCAGCACCGCAGGTATTGATCCGGAGTGGTCCTGCTCGGCGTGATTGGAAATTACATAATCCACCTTTGCCCCGGTTTTTCTCAGGTTTTCCAGAAGTTCCCGGGTTTTTTCCGGGTCTACGGTATCTATAAGAGCGGTTTTTTCTGAGCCTATAATGAGAAACGAATTATAGGATGTCCCATCAGGAATGGGGATTAATTCGTCAAATAACCTCCTTTCCCAGTGTATGGAACCCACCGATAAAACCCCTTGTTTTACTTCAATTACTGCCATATTAGTCCTCCTTTTTGTGAGATAAGAATATGATAAATCCATAAAAATTTATTCTCAATGCCATAATCAATAATTATTTTAAAACAAAAAAAAGTTTAAGTCAAGCCCCTTTTTCCTTATGGTATAATTTTTCCATGATGGAAGAAAAGGAACTCATAAAAAGACTTAAGGAAAAGGGTTATGTTCTTTCCATGCCCAGGATAGCCATACTCCGTTATGTGCTTTCCCACAGAACCCACCATACCGCTGAAAGTATTTATAAGGCTTTAAGGGAAGAATATCCCAACATATCCATGGCCACCGTGTACAACACCCTTAAACTCCTTTCCAAGGAAGGAGTTGTCCATCAGGTAATGATAGACGAGAACAAGGTGGTCTACGATTCCAATACCTATTTCCACCCCCATTTCAAGTGCAGGGTCTGTGGGAAAATTGAGGATGTGGACTTGCCCTTCAACTTCCAGATTCCCGACGAATTAGGGGGAAGAAAGATTGAGGACTTCCACATTTACCTTTATGGGGTTTGCGCCGATTGCAGAAAAAAACTGGGCGTCTAAAAAGGCATAATTCTCACAAGAAAGGAAAAGAGAAAAGCCACAGAAAGAGATAGAGCGATAGAGTAGAGGGTTGTCTTCCAGCCAAACTCCTTTATCTGCACGGAAATCGAGGACAGACAGGGAATGTAAAAGGTTACGAAGGTGGTAAATACCAGCATCTGTTTGGCTGAAAGTATGGAGCCCAGTTTGGTGATTTCCACCCCCAGGGCCTGGGAGGCCATTATGAGGGTCAATTCCTTCCTCAAAAAACCGAATATCAAAGTAATTCCCAGTCCAGAGGGTAAAGATAGGGCTTTCATGAGGGGGGAGAGAATGGAGGAAATCCATATGTCCCAGTTCAGGGCGTGGATGAATCCCAGAATCACGCTTCCAGCTATGAGCACTGGCCACGCGTAAAATATGAATTCCTCCACCTGAAAGGCCAGTTTTTTAAACAGTATTTGGAGAGAGGGAAGTTTGTAAGATGGAACCTCTATAATAAGCTCCGCAGATGGCTCCTTTTTAAACTTCGAAATCAATGAGCCCACAAGACCCACTATAATTATGTTGGCAAAATAAAAGGCCAGGGCGTACCAGAAACCCATAAAATAACCTACCAGAGCCAGAATTACCGTGGTTCTTGCCGAACAGGGAATGAAGGGAATGAGCAGGGCGGATATTATTCTGTCCCTTTCGTCTTCGATAATCCTGGTTCCCATAAGGGCGGGCACCGTGCATCCGTAGCCCAGGAGGAAAGGAACAATAGCCTTTCCGTGGAGGCCTATTTTGTGCATGAGAACATCCGTAAGAAAGGCCACCCTTGATAGATAACCTGCCTCCTCAAGAAAGGACAGGAAGAAGATAAGGGGAATCATGTAGGGGAGAACTATCCCGACACCTCCGGTTATGCCGTCCATCAGGGACGAGATTATTTCCTTTGTGAAGGGGGAAGGAAAAAGACCTACCAGTTTCTGGGTGAGGCTTTCAAGAGGTGCCACGGTTAAGTTTTCTATTACACTCCCCACCCAGAATACCAGGGCAAAGAAAGAGGCAAATATAAGGAGAAGCATCAAATACCCGAAAAAGGGATGAAGAAGAAGCCTGTCAACTTTTTCGCCTGGAACAAGGGCAATCTTACCCTGGCTCGTTATCTTCTCCGCTATTTTCATGGAGAGATGGTGTCTTTCTGCAGCAAAAATTTCAAAGGGCGGAATACCGTGAAGAGATACCAGTTCCTCCTGAATTTCCTTTACCCTGGCAGCCAGATGGGGAGGGGGCGGAAGGGCTCCTTCCAGGTACTTAACCGCCAGAAAACGGCTTCCTGCTTCCTTCTCTATTCTTTTTACCTTTTCCTCCACATGTTTTGTGAAGGGAAAATGTGCCGGAACCCTGGCTTTGCTCAAACTCTTTACCGCTTCGTATATTCCCTTGCCGTGAACCGCCACCATGGGAATCACCGGTATTCCCAGAATCTCCGATAGTTTTTTAACATCTATTTTTATTTTCTTCCTCTGGGCCTCATCCATCATGTTAAGAAGAAGGACCATGGGTTTTTTGAGTTCAGCCAGTTCCAGGGTAAACTCCAGGGACCTCCAGATAAGGGAAGCGTCCATTATGTTAACTATGATGTCATAGGGCTCGTTGAGAAGGAATTTGAGGGTAACTTCCTCGGCCTCGTCAGAGGGAAAGAGGGAATAGGTGCCGGGAAGGTCCACCACCTCGTAGGTTTCCCCGCCGAAGACCACTTTGGCCCTGGAGACCTTCACCGTGGTCCCAGGAAAATTTGAAGTCTGAACCCTTACCCCGCTTATCTGGGAGAAAAAGGAGGATTTTCCGCAGTTGGGCTGACCAAGAAGGAGAACCCTTTTCATAGTTTAAAGTGGGGAAACGATAATTTTCCCGGCCATTCCCCTGCCAATGGCTATCTGGGAGCCGTTGGAAAGATTTTTTACCAGAATTGGACCGCCGAAAACGGCTTTATATAAAACCTCAACCTCATCTCCCTTTTTAAGACCCATGGCCATTATCCTTCTTATGCTATTGGTTCCTCCGTATATGTCCATCACCCGGGCTCTGGAGCCTATGGGCAAGTCCAGCAAAGACATTTTTTACCTCCAGGGTAGTAATTTTACTCCTTTTCCCCCATCCAATCAAGACTCATTCTAATAATGAACTTCGGGAAGGAAAATAAGGTCCCCGTTGGGGTATACCTCCACTCCCCTGAGCCCTTTCCTGTAAACAGCCATCGAGTCCGGATACCAGAGTGGGATGTAAACCACATCCTTAGCCACGATTTTCTGTATTTTTGAATAAATCTCTTTCCTCCTTTCAAAATCGTAGGTTCTTTCCCCTTCTTCAATGAGTCGGTCCACCTCTGGATTGCTGTATCCACCTCTATTGGCCCCATTGGGCGGTGTGGACTTGGAGTGAAAAACGAAGCGGAAAATATCCGGGTCGGAGATTCCCACCCACATCATGAAGTAAAGTTGAAAATTTCCCTTGAGCACTCTGGAGTAAAAATAGGAAAATTCACCGCAGTTTATTTTAAGGGTAATGCCCACCCTTTCTAACTGGGATTTTAAAATCTGAGCAAACTGCCGGGAAAGCCTCCTGGAGGCACAACTGAACTCCAGGGTAAGGGCCTGGTGGCCGGTTTCCCTGAGGAGGTTAGCAGAAAGGGAAGGGTCGTAATGAAAGGCAAAAACCCCCTTCTCGTGCCATGAAAGGTAGGGAGGGATTATGGTGTTGGCCTCGGTGGCATATCCCCGAAGAAGGTTCTTTATTATTGCCCTCCGGTCTATGGCATATCCTATGGCAAGCCGTATCCTCCTGTCCTTAAGGTATTTATCCCTGAGGTTTATGCCTATATAGGCGAAATTTCCCCCCTGCCTTCTCTTTATCACCAGATTTTTCTTCCTTGAAAGTTCGTAGAGGGTATCCGGGGAGAACCCGTTTACCACCAGGTCCAGGTCCCCTCCAGTAATCTCAAGGGCTCTGGTTACCTCGTCGGGAATTATCCTTACCAGAATTCCCCTGTTTTTCGCCCCCCTCTGATAGGGATTTGGCTTCAGAAGAATTTCATCCCTTGAGATTTTACCCACGCAATAGGGCCCACTTCCCACAGGGTGAGCCGCAAAATTCCCCCCGGCCCCATGGGGAACTATTCCCAGGGTGGTGTTTATGAGAAAGGAGGAATAGGGCTTTTTCAATCTGAAAATAACCTCCTGTCCCTTAGCAAAAACATCTTCAATCATCCACAGGGAGCCCCTTCTTATGCTTCTTATTTTGCCCTTAAGCAGGGACCGGTAGGTGTAGACCACATCCTTCGGGGTTATTTCCTTCCCGTTGCAGAACCTGAGATTCTTCTTTATTTTGAAAATGAAGGTTCTATCCCCCTGTCTGCGGTAGGATGAGGCAAGGTCCGGAACCAGATTTCCGTTCTTGGTTCTTTTAACCAGACCACGATACAGGACCTGATGGAGCCTCTGGGAGACCTGGTCTGTCCCCACCCTGGGGTCCAGGCTGGATGGGAAGTTTTCCAGTGCTATTTTCACCAGGCCGGTATTGTTTTTTGGTCTGGAACAGGAGGGAAAGAATAATAAAAGAAAAAAGAAAAGGCTCGCTTTCCTCACTCTTCGGCGGTTATTTTGTGATAATAGTCCAGAACATGTAGGTGGTCTTCCTCACTGCAGAATTCCTTGGGCTCTGTGCCAGGTATAAAGGCCTCATTTATAGTGTGAAGGCAGAAGGGCATGGCCAGTTTCCCTGTATAGGAGTCAATTTTTACGAAGATTATGTTGGGGGGAACCTTGAAGTCCTCCACGGGTTTTCCCTCAAAATATTTCTTCATGAATTCCACCCATATGGGGGAGGCGGCCCTGGAGCCGGTCTCGTCCTTTCCTAAACTCTTTTTCACATCAAATCCCACCCATACCCCGGCGGTTATGGTAGGGGAGAACCCTATGAACCAGGCATCGGTATATTCGTCGGTGGTTCCAGTTTTCCCACCCACTGGCCTGTGGAGCACCCTGGCCCTCCAGCCAGTTCCCCTCTGGACCACTCCCTCCATAATATATGTCATCTGATATGCCACCTCAGGGGAGAGGACCACATGGACTTTTTTGTGGTGGGCTTCCAGAAGATTTCCGTAGCGGTCCTCTATTTTCCTTATAAAATAGGGCTCTATCCTCACCCCGGAATTAGGGAAAACGGTGAAGGCGGAGGTCATCTCCAGGAGGGAGACCTCAAAGGAGCCCAGGGCTATGGAAAGGTAAGGTTTCAATTCAGATGTTATTCCGAATTTCCTGGCGTATTCAATTACCTTCTGTGGGGTAAGGGCTGCAACCAGTTTGGCAGTTACCACATTCCTGCTTTCCTCCAGCCCCCTTCTCAGGGTAATCCACCCCTTATATACATGGTCGTAATTCTGGGGTTCCCATACTTCCCCGGTCCAGGGGTCCACGAAACTCACCGGCTCGTCTATTATTATGGAGGCCGGGGTCCAGCCGTTTTCTAAGGCAGCGGCGTAAATTATAGGCTTTATGGTGGAGCCCGTCTGTCTTTTGGCCTGAATAGCCCGGTTGAATTCGCTCCTCTTGAAGGAATACCCCCCTACCATGCTCTTTATCTCACCGCTTCCCTGGTCAATGGCTATGAAGGCTCCTTCCACCAGGGGTTCCTGATCCAGGGATAATTTCAGACTATCCCCCTTGTTTTCTTCCACCTTAACCAGAATCACATCCCCTTTTTTAAAAAGCCTTCGCAGGGATGAGGCCCTGGTCCAGCGGGCGTCTTTTAGATAAAGGATTGCCGTGTATTTACCTATTTTCACCCTGGCTTTGTTTCTTTCCACTTCCAGAACCACAGCGGGATAGGAACTTCCCTGTTCAATACCTTCCTTCCATTCTTCGGCCTGGAAGTCCTCAGGAGAAATCCCTTCCTTTAAAACATTCCTCCTGGGTCTTCTCCATCCCTGCCTTTTATCCAGGACCTTCAGACCATCCCTCAGGGCCTGCTCAGCCCACCCCTGCATTTTTACATTCATGGTGGTGTAAACCCTGAGGCCTCCCCTGTAAACCTTATCAGCCCCGTATTTTCTGGCGATGTATTTCCGTACCTCCTCTAAAAAATAGGCCCCTACAATCCTTGCCTCCCTCTTTTTTATATCCACCACATCCAGGGATTTTTTCACCTCCTGCTCGTAAGTTTCCCGGGATATGTAACCTTCTTCGGCCATTTCCTTCAGAATGCGGTTTCTCCTTTTGAGCAACTTCTTTGGAGCCACATATGGGGATAATTTGGCAGGGGAAGAGGGCAGGGCTGCCAGCATGGCCGCCTGGTGGGGTTCCAGTTCCCAAACATGTTTGGCGAAATAGAACCTGGAGGCCGCCTCCACACCGTATATGCCGTGGCCCAGGTATATGTTATTAAGGTAAAAAGTAAGGATCTGGTCCTTGGTGTATTTTCTCTCTATCTGAATGGCGAGAAGCACTTCCTTAATTTTCCTCTTGAGGGTTTTCTTCCTGGTGAGAAAGAGCATTCTGGCCAGTTGCTGGGTTATGGTGCTGGCTCCCTGAACCGCCTTTCCCCGGGTTATGTCTACTATAATGGCTTTTATTATCCTTTTGGGTGAAAAACCGAAGTGGTGATAAAAACCCTTATCCTCGGCCACCACGAAGGCTTTCTTCACCACATCGGGGATTTTCTCCGAAGGCACCACTATGCGCTTCTGCAGGGCGAACCCCCCGATTATGCTCCCGTCGTCGGCGAATACCTGGGTGGTCTCCGCCAGTCTTGTCCTCTCCAGTTCCTCAATTTTGGGAAGGTTTCTGCTGTAACTTAGAAGGACGCCTGTGAGAACGCCCACAGCAATTCCGGAAATTACTGCTATGGTGAGATTCTTCCAGTTCCGCATGGGGAATATTCTACCACAACCCTGTTGACAAGGGAGGAAAATGCTTTTATATTTAGAATTGACAACCCAAGGAGGTAAGACTATGAAAAAAAGGCTGACTCTGATTTTGGTTTTCGGAATTATCCTTCTATTTGCACTGCCCGGATGCCAGGAATTGAAATGGAAGGACCATTTTAAAAGGGCCAACCAGTATTTTATGCAGAAGAAGTTTAAGAAGGCTGCCATAGAATATGAGAAAGCACTGAAGTATAATCCAGAACTCCTTCCGGCCCACTTCTTCCTGGCCACCTCCTATCAGAGCCTTTACCGTCAGGCCCTTGACAACGAGGCCTTCAGGCAGAGAGCAGAAAAATCGGTAATAGCCCTGGCGGTTAAAAAGGGTCTGGATCCTGAGTTTGCAAAATTCCTTGCTAAACTGGACACCGAGGATAAACTTCGTGCTGCCTATTACCTCCTTAAGGAGGAATGGTATGTTACCCCGGCAGAAAAGAAATTGGATATAAGCACCGATTCCACTTACAAAACGGATATTTATATAATAGGCAAAAAACTATCACCGGCTGAACTTGTAAATTATTATGACCAGAAATTCCAGGAAATGCTTCCTCAGTTAAAGAAGGAATTTGAGGAATACAGGAAAAAAATGGAAGAGGAAGCAAAGAAGAAGGCTGAGGAAGAAGCCAAAAAAGCCAGAAAAGCCCGCAGGAAAAAAGTCAGTGTTAAGAAAACCAAAAAATCCAAGGAGGAAAAAAAGACTGAGGAGACAAAGAAGGAAGAAACCCCTCAGGAGGTTAAGAGGGAGGATGTGGGTTTTGCCATAAAATACATTGAGAACAGGCTCAGAATCCTCGGCGCCATTAAGCACTACACCTATTATATGAACCATGTTCAGGACGAAAAGGAAAAGAAAAAAGCCATTCAGGCCCTGGCAGAACTTTACGACAGGATAGGGGATTTCGCTAATGCTGAGAAATACTATCTGGAGTTCTTCGGCGAGAACCCCACAAATCCCCAGTACTACTACATCCTTGCCGAGTTTTACAATAAATACGGCAAATACGACAAGGCCGAGGAATATTACAAGAAGAGAATAGAACTGGATCCCACGGACCCCGAAGGTTACCTCTACCTGGCCAATTTTTACTCCAACCAGGTGGGAAAACTTCCCAAAGAGAGCAGGAAGGAAATCTTCGTCAAGGCCATTGAACTTATGGACAAGGCCATTAAAGCCCACGAAAAAAGACTTGAACTTATACCTGAACCCAGGATTGTGGATGGCAAGAAAATAGCAGAGGTTTCCCTTGAGAAACTTCCGGAGGGGATTCAGTTTCCCGAGGAGATTTCGGACAAGATAGAATACGATGCTCAGAACAAAGTTCTCAGGTTTAAAGGAACCATGACCGATAGCGAGAGGGACCAGTTACTCAAACTCTCTGACGATCCCGCATGGCAGAAGGCAGTTAAACTCCTTTACCTCAGTTCCAATAAGGAAAAGGCCTATTATTACTTAGGGTTTGCTTGTTGGTCCAAGAGTTATAGGATAAGCAGGGTAATGACCCTCAAAGACAGAGTTTCCACCCTGAAGAAGGGGCTCAAAGCCCTGAACAGGGCCCTGGAGTTGAATCCGGATTACGCGGAGGCTCATGTTTACAAAAACCTTATATACAGGGAATTCGCCAAGGCCTATCCTGCAAAGAAAAAGTACTACCTGAAACTGGCCAAGAAGGAAATGGAAATGTACAAAAAGATAATGGAGAGGAAAGCAGCCAAGAAGAAAGCCCTGGAAAGCCTTGGCTCCTGAACTACATGATAGATAGGGAACTGTTAAGGAATAATCCTGAGTTTGTAAGAAAGAAACTGGAAGAAAGGGGGTACGAAATTGACCTTACCCCCTTTCTTCAACTTGATAGAAGAAGACGGGAAATCATAAAGGAACTGAACGATTTGAGGAGGGAGAGGAAGGAGCGTTCCCGTCAATACGGCAGTTTAAAAGCCAGGGGGATTGAGGATGAGGGTCTCAGGGAGGAGACCAGGAAATTAGGGGACAGGATTAAGAGCCTGGAGGAAGAACTCAGGGAAACTGAAGGGAAATTGCACGAATTCCTCCTTACCATTCCCAACATTCCCCATTCCTCGGTCCCCGTAGGGGAGGACGAGAGGGACAATGTGGAGGTTCGCCGCTGGGGAAAGCCCGGGGATTTTGATTTCTCTCCCCTCCCTCACTGGGAACTGGGAACTCGTCTGGGACTCTTTGACTTCAGGAGGGCTGCGAAAATTGCAGGCGCCCGTTTCGCCATGAGTTACGGGCCCCTGGCAGCCATGGAAAGGGCCCTTATTGCCTTCATGATTGACCTTCACACCTCCAGGGGTTACAGGGAAGTTCTCCCCCCCTTCATAGCCCACAGGGATTCGTTAATTGGCACCGGAAACCTTCCTAAATTTGAGCAGGAACTTTTTAAAATTGAGGGAAGACCGTGGTACCTCATTCCCACCGCTGAGGTCCCCCTGACCAATATATACAGGGACGAAATCCTGAGGGAGGAGGACCTGCCCATAAAACTGGTCTCATATACCCCATGTTTCAGGGCTGAGGCAGGGGCAGCAGGCCGGGATACCAAGGGACTTATCAGGCTTCATCAGTTTAACAAAGTGGAACTTATGATTTACTCAAAACCCGAAGATTCTTACGATATCCTTGAATCCCTTACCCGGGATGCTGAGGAGGTTTTAAAAAGACTTGGACTTCCATACAGGGTGGTGGCCCTTTGCACCGGAGATCTGGGGTTTTCCTCGGCCAAGACCTATGACATAGAGGTGTGGATGCCCAGTTATGGGAAATATGTGGAGATTTCCTCATGTTCTAATTTTGAGGCCTTCCAGGCCAGAAGGGCAAACCTTAAATTCAGGAGGAAAAACTCCAAAAAAACCGAATTTCTTCATACCCTGAACGGTTCCGGTCTGGCTGTGGGGAGGACCGTTGCAGCCATAATGGAAAATTACCAAAATCCCGACGGAACAATAACGATTCCTGAGGTTCTGAGGCCTTACATGGGGGGGGTGGAGGTAATAGGAAGGGAATGATAAAATATTCGTGAAGGAGGGATGGCCGAGTGGTTTAAGGCGGCGGTCTTGAAAACCGCTTCCCGGCGGGAGCCGGGACGGGGGTTCGAATCCCTCTCCCTCCGTTGGTTTTTTATTTTAAGAGAATGAAGATAGAAAATATAGCCTTTTTCCTGAGAAAATTTCTGACTACCTCCAGGACGGGCAGATTGATTGTGGATAAAGACCACATAAGAAGAGAGCATTATTTTTTCAATTCACGGCTCATATATTCTGTCTCCAGCGCCCCGGACGAGAAGTTCGGGAATTTTGTCAGGAATTTTGGAATCCACCTTCAGGATGACATAGAGAGACTCATTCGTTCCGAGTATCAATCAAGAATAGGGAAAAGACTTGTGGAACTCGGTTTTATAGACGAAAAACTTCTTAATAAAATCCTTGTTTATCAGACCAAGGAAATCTTTATATCTTCGGTGAAACTTTTCCATGTGGAATACAAATGGGATGAAAACCGGGAAAACCCCAATAAGGCCTTCAGCGCTGACCTTCCCCTTTTTCCACTTCTGATTGAGGGTTTGAGAAGAATTGAAGATGTGGGGAAAATAAAGTACATACTCAACGGAGAACTTGAGGTATCTACTACCTATCCAGCGGAATTTGAAAAATACCTTAGCGAGAAAGAACTCAGGACTTTGAGGATTCTCCAGGCAGGCACTCAGCCCAGGCCCTCTGACCTCAATCTGACCGAGGACAAATTTCTCAGGGTTCTTTTTACCCTTTACGCCCTGGGCATGGTAAAAACACAGAATGTGGAGGACCTTCTGGACGAACTCAGAAGATATTACAGCCTTGTGGAAACCGCCGATTACTGGGAGATTTTAGGGGTTAGTAAAAGGGCCACCACCGATGAGATAAAAAAGGCTTATTTCTCCCTTTCCAAGAAATTCCATCCTGACCGTTTTCCCAAGGAAAACCGCCAGGCCCAGGAAATGGCCTCCAGAATATTTCAGGCCATAAATTCCGCCTATGAAACCCTTTCTGATCCGAAGAAAAGGGAAGAATACAGAAAAACCCTGGTTCAGGAAAAGCCCTCAAAGGAAAGGGAACTGATAACACCGGAGGAGAGGTTCAAAGAGGGTAAAATAATGTTTAACAGGAAAAAATACAAGGAGGCAGCCTACCTGTTTGACCTGGCGCATAGACTGGACCCCGATAATGCTACCTATCTTTACTGGAGAGGAGTTGCTCTTTCCAGGATTATAGGAAGCGAGAAGGAAGCGGAGGAGGTTCTTCTTGAATTCGCCCAGCGCCAGCCCTGGGACCCCAAACCCTTCCTTATCCTTGGGAAAATGTATGCGGAAAGGGGGTTGAAAACCAAAGCCCTGGGTTTCATAAACAGGGCCCTTGCCCTTGATCCTGAGCATCCTACCGCCCTGAAGTTGAAAAATCTTCTTGAAGGTAGCAAAAAGAAGGGTATATTTGACTTCTTCAAGAAATAATCACTGATCTCCGAAACTAATTCCCACAGCCCTGGCAACCTTAACAAGTTCATTGTCCGGTGTTACCCTTCTCGGATTGTCCACAGCCTCCTTTAGGGACACCAGTTTTATTTCTTGTCCCTTTAATGCCACCAATTTTTCGTTTTCCCCCCTGGCTGCTGCCTCCACGGCAGCGTAGCCGAACCTGGTGGCGAGTATACGGTCAAAGGCCGTGGGAGAACCTCCTCTCTGGAGATGGCCCAATATAGTATATCTCGCCTCAAGGCCTACCAGTTTTTGCAGACCTTCTGCCACCACCCTTCCCACTCCTCCCAGTCTCATGGGCTGGGTTGGATCGTCAACCTTCATCATGTATACCTTTTTACCCTCTATCTTCGCCCCCTCCGCAACCACTACTATGCTGAAGCGCTTTCCCATCCTTTCCCTTTTTTCGATGGCCTTGGCGGCGTTCTCCAGGGTGAAACTAATCTCAGGTATGAGGATTATATCCGCACCTCCCGCCAGGCCCGCATGAAGGGCTATCCATCCTGCATCCCTACCCATAACCTCAAGAACCATTATCCTGTGGTGGCTTTCTGCTGTGGTGTGGAGTCTGTCCACCGCCTCTGTGGCCACGGCCCTGGCCGTGTCAAAACCGAAGGTCTGGTCCGTTCCCCCCAGATCGTTATCTATGGTTTTGGGTACTCCTATAACCTTAACTCCCTTCCTCGCGAGGCCCATGGCTATGGCCTGGGTTCCGTCACCTCCCACGGTTATAAGGAAATCAATTCCGTGTCTGGAAAGATTTTCCAGCACTTTATCCGACACGTCCTTTATCCCTTCTGGTGTTTTATACTTAAAGGGATTGTCCCTGTTTGAAGTGCCGAGAATGGTCCCTCCCCTGGGAAGTATACCGCTAACATCTTCCAGGGTGAGGGTTTTGGCCATATCTTCCACGGTTCCCTTGAACCCGTCCAGAAAACCCACCACTTCAAACCCATATTGAAAGACTGCGGTCTTGACCACAGCCCTTATAACCGCGTTTAATCCCGGACAATCTCCTCCTCCGGTAAGAATTCCCAGTCTCATTTTTACCTCCATCTTCTATGTAGTAGAATTTTACTCCAAAAGAGTTTTAAAAAGGAGGTCATCATGTCCCTTGACGCTATTTTGTCACGTATTGAAAACCTCAGGGAGGAGGCCTTTGAACTGGAAAAGAAACTCACCTCTTTCAGAGCGCTGGGCCCGGAAAACGGCGGGGACGGAGAGTGGGAGAAAGCCCAGTTCCTGAAGGGGAAACTCATGGAAATAGGGGCTTCGGAGATTATTGAGGTCAACGCCCGGGACAACCGGGTTTCTTCGGGCCTCAGGCCGAATATAATAGGAATCTACCCCGGTAAGAACCACGAAAGAAAGGTGTGGATAATGACCCACATGGATGTGGTTCCCCCTGGAGACCTTTCCCTCTGGAAATCGGACCCCTGGAAGGTCTGGATGGACGAGGAGGGAAGGATTTACGGCAGGGGAGTTGAGGATAATCAACAGGATATGGTTTCGTCAATTCTGGCCCTTCAGGCCTTTGCCATGGAGGGTGAGGTTCCCTATTACGATGTGGGTCTTGTTTTCGTCTCCGATGAGGAGACCGGAAGCGACTACGGGATAAAATATGTTCTGTCACACAGAAAGGACATATTCTCTAAGGAAGACCTTATCATAGTTCCGGATGGTGGAAATCCCGATGGGACTGAAATAGAGGTGGCGGAGAAGGGCATTTTATGGATTAAGTTCGTGGTAAAGGGTAAGCAGACCCATGGTTCTACCCCTGAGAGGGGAAAAAATGCCCACAAGGCCGGCGCCAATCTTATCGTCAGGCTGGAGAAACTTTATGAACTTTTACCAGCGGAAGACCCCCTGTTTGAGCCCCCCCGCTCCACCTTTGAACCCACCAAGAAAGAAGCCAATGTGCCCAACATAAACACCATTCCCGGAGAGGATATCTTTTACTACGACTGCAGGATAATGCCGGAATATTCTCTATCTGAGGTTAAGGAAAAAGTCCGGAAGATCGCCTCCAGCGTGGAATCGGATTTCGGAGTGAAGGTTGAGATTTCCTATCCCCAGGAGGCGGAAGCCGCTCCTCCTACACCGCCCGATGCCCCTGTGGTTCAGGCCATAAAGGAGGCGGTTAAGGACCTGAGGGGCCTTGAGGCGAAGGCCATAGGTATAGGGGGAGGCACCGTGGCCGCTCATTTCAGAGAAGCAGGGTTTTACGCTGCAGTCTGGGCCACCATGGACGAGACCATGCATTCCCCCAATGAATACGCCTGGATGAAGAACATAATAGCCGACGCCCAGGTTTTCGCGTATATTATGGCCGGGGCCTTCCTTAAGTGATTATCTTCTGAAAATTGAAATTCCCGCCAGAACGGTGAATCCCGAGAGGTCTATGGGTTCGAAGCCCAGATAGGTGGGCTCCAGATTACCGTGAACCGATGTATAAAATCCCATAATTCTGAAGCCGATGCTGCGGTCAATTTTTATAACCAGGCCCCCGTTTATGAAGAATCCTGCTGAGGAATCCCTTTTAAAATAATCGCCGTAATATATTGGCAGGGTAGGGTCGGAGAAATCTATGAATTCCCCGGTCTGGGTCCATTCCCAGGAAACGAAGGTTATGCCTGCGCCCACAAAAGGAAGAATTCCCTTTCTATATACGGGGATGGGATAAAATCTGATTCCCAGATATGTGGGATTGTTCTTGTAGGTTATACTCTGGGTGATTGGGCTACCGTCGTACCATACATAATCCCTGTATTCTGTATTTATAGTTTTCCTTCCGGAGAGGGTTGCTCCGGCGAAGAATGTGATGGTTCTTTTGCCCCATTCCCACTCGAGGTAACCCACATTGGATTCAAAATTCTTTTTGGACAGGATCAGATTTTCAAAGTTGATGTCCCAGATATCACTTCCTGCATTGGGGTAAAACCTTCCCCCCAGGAAACTGATGGAGCCTGCTCCGGCTAACCACACGGCTAAAAGGAAAACCGCCACTTTGTATTTCATTTTTTTACCTCCTTTTGGTTTTCTGGATATTTTAAAGCAAAAAAAATGCCAGTAATTTCCCCTCCGGGAAAAGGAGGAAAATCAAAACTGTCCCTTTTTCAGGACATAAAAATGCCGGGGGCGGGACTCGAACCCGCACGGACAGAGTCCAGGGGATTTTAAGTCCCCGGCGTCTACCTATTCCGCCACCCCGGCGTTATTTTTCCACTTTCTCCCTGAGCGCCTTTCCCGGCTTGAACCTTACATACTTCCTGGCAGGTATGTTAATAGGTTTCCCGGTTCTGGGATTTCTTCCCTTCCTTGCCTTCCTCGTTTTCACTTCAAAGGTTCCAAACCCAACCAGAACAACCTTGCCGTCCTTCTCAATACCTTCCCTTAAAGCGGAGATGAAGGAATTTACCACCGCCAGAACCTTCCTCTGAGAAAGCCCAGTCTTTTTACTGATGTTTTTGACCAGGTCTTCCTTTTTCATGTTCACCTCCCAAAAGAATTATACATTATTTTTTACAGCGGTTTTCAAGATACCACTCAATTTGTTTAACAATTCTCAAAAATACTGCCACATCCTGCCTCTGCCAGTAGGTTCTGCCTATGGCCCTTCGGAGGCTTCTTGAAAAGTGGTCAGAGTCGTTAACCTCGGTAAATTCCAGTTTTTTCATGGTTTCCATCAATCGGGAGTGGAGCAGGGAGAGCCTTTCCTCTTCTGCCAGTTTTTCCTTTACAGAGGGCATGGGGTTTCTAAGGGTGTCATAAATTATGTAGGCGTAGAGCATGGCCGCCTGGGAAAGGTTTAAGGAGGGATAACTTCTGTAGGCAGGTATTGTGGTTACAAAATGGGCAAGCCTGAGTTCCTCGTTGGTGAGCCCGCTGGCTTCCCTTCCGAACATTATTCCTATTTTATTTTCCCCGGCGAACTTCAGGATTTCCTCCGCCAGTTCCCTGGGTTCCCATGAGGGGCCTCTTTCCTTACCTAACCTTGCTGTGGCTGCGACCACAATGGAAAGGTCCTTTACCGCTTCCTTTACAGAATCGAAAATTTCAGCCTTCTCTATAATATGGTAGGACTGGTAGGCCATCATTTTTGCCTCGTCGGATTTAAGGTCAGGGGGGTTCACTATCCTTAAATGACTGAGGCCCATGGTATTCATTGCCCTTGCTACTGCCCCCACATTCCCGGGATACTGGGGCTCCACCAGGATGAAATATATGTTGTTTAACTTTCCTTCCACCTTTTCAATTTATCACGGCCTGAAAAGGGATGTCAAAGGGGAATTTTCTCAAAATATATCTTATCGCCCTTCACCCCATAAAAAACCAGGCTTTTTCCCACGAATTTGAGCCTGGGACCGTAGGTATGCTTGAAAAACTTCCCCTGCCTTTCAACCTTAACAAACTGGCTCAGGAAGAAATCGTATTGTGCCACGGGTTTCCCATCCAGGTAAAGGACCTGAGGTTTTCCCCGGGTTATAAAGGCCACATGAGTCCATGCCGGGGAGATCTGGATGGTTTTGGCCAGAATCAGGGGATAGAGTCCCAGGGATTTCCCGTAAAAAATAGGTTCCCATTTTTCCCCTTTTTTCACCACGAAGAAATATCCCTCCCCCAATTTTATGCTATCCCTGAGAACCCCTTCAAACGGCCCGAATTCCACCCCATTAATAATCACGAAGAAGTCCTTTCCTCTTTTACCCACAAAGGCGAATTTATTTCCACTGAACACGAGGGAGTCAGGATAGACCACATCATAAAGTTTTGATTTCCCTGCTTTCCAGTAGGCCCTCCATCCTTTATCTTCAAGGGCTATAAAGAAAAGTTCTTTCCCCAGGAATCGCAAACTGCCCCTGAGAATCCCCCTGTAATTACCGATATTTTTACCATCAACCACCAGGAAGAATTTTTCTTTATCCCCCTTTACCACAAAGGCCACCCTGGAGAAATCCTCACTGAGCACTATGGAGTTTTTTACCACATTCTTTATAGGGCCTTCGTATATTACACTTGCTGAAAGTACTTGAAAGGTTAAAAGAAGTGATAAGGCCAGAACTCTCTTCATTTTTACCTCCTTGATTTATAATTTTATCCCCGGAGGTGAAAAATGAGAAACGAATTTTACGAGACCACCATATCCACCAGGGGTTATGCGGATATTCATGACCTTTCTTCCTTAGTGAGGGAGTTTTTAAGGAAAATAGAGGCGAAAAATGGGCTTCTCACAGTGATAGTTCCGGGTTCTACCGCTGGAATAACCACCATAGAATACGAACCGGGTTTGTTGAAGGATTTTCCCGAGTTAATGGACAGACTGGTTCCCGTGAAAAGATATCATCACGATAGCACCTGGGGAGACGGCAACGGTTTCTCCCACCTGAGGGCTTCCCTCATTGGGGCTTCCATGAGCGTTCCCATAAAGGATGGGAAACCCATCTTGGGAACATGGCAGCAACTGGTTCTCGTGGATTTTGACAATCGTCCCCGCTCCCGCAGGGTGGTTTTCCACTACATGGGAGAGTGACTCAATCGTGAACCACGAAGGTTATTTTAAGAAGGACCCTGTATTCTTCAATTTCTCCTTTCTCGTTTACCTTGACCTCCTGTTCCTTTATCCAGGCTGAGCGGATGTTATCCACGGTCCTGGCGGTCCTTTCAATACCCTGCCTTATGGCATCCTCAAAACTTTTCTTGGAAGTCGCCTTAACTTCAATAATTTTTGCAACGGACATTTTCCCCTCCTTTTTCTTTAAAGGTTAACACCAATCTCACTTTCTGGCAAAATTCTTATATGAAGGTCCTCATTTATTCTCAGGAAAAATATCCCTTCTGGAGATTTCCCCTGTGGCTGGTGGAGGAAATAAAGAGGGAATTTCCCTCTCTGGAGGTGGAGGTTAATTTCGGAGACGAACCCCTGCAGTCCCTTATAGCCGATGCCGATGTTCTCATTGGCGGAAGGCTCTCCCGGGAGGCCTTCCTGAAGGCCAGAAGGCTGAAATGGATTCATTCCCCCTTCGTTGGGGTGGGAAACATGCTTTTTGAGGAAGTGGTCAAAAGCCCTGTTATCATAACCAATTCCCGGGGGGTAAATGCCGAGGCGGTTTCCCTCCACGCAGTTTCCCTTTCCCTTGCCCTTCTCCGGGGTCTTCCCTGGGCCTTCCACCTTAAAACCCTCAGGAAATACGATCATCGCTTTTTTACCGAAAAATTTATACCCCTGGAAGCCGAAGAGGTGAAGGCAGGGGTTTTCGGATACGGGGAAATAGGAAGGAGGGTTTTTCGAAAACTCAAGGCCCTGGGTATTCAAATGCACTGCCTCAATTCCTCGGGAAGTAAAGGGTGTTTCCCCTTTTCTTCCTTAGACGAATTTCTGGAGAAAATAAACCTTTTGATAATTACTGTCCCGAGAACACCCCAAACCGAAGGTTGCATTGATTTTAAAAGAATGGAGGAATTAGGGGGTTTTCTGGTAAATGTGGGCAGGGGCAGAATAGTGGTGGAAAGGGACCTGGCCCGGGCCCTTCGGGAGGGAAAACTTAAAGGAGCAGCCTTAGATGTTTTTGAAACTGAGCCCCTTTCCCGGGAAAGTCCCCTCTGGGATGCTCCTAACCTCATAATAACCCCGCATATTGCAGGAACATCATCGCTTTTCTGGAAGAGGGAATGGGAACTGCTGAGGGAAAATTTAAAGAGATTCTTGGAGGGAAGACCCCTTATCAACCAGGTTGATAAGAGTAAGGGTTATTGAGAAGGCCCCTGGCTTCCTCCAGTATTTTTGAGGCAGGGATGTCCTGGACGCATCGGGGATAAGAGTATGGACATTTTTTCTCAAAACATGGTCTGCAGGGCAGGGGAGTTTCCACAACCTTAACCCCGAATTTCCTCCATGGCCTGTAATTTTCCGGGTTATGGGGGCCGAAAATAACCAGGATTGGGGTCTTTGTGGTGGAGGCCAGATGGGCAGGGCCTGAATCTACCCCTATGAAAATCTCAGCGCTGTCAATAAGGCCCCTCAATTCCCTGAGTCCCAATCCCAGCATTTTTTCCCCGCTCCTTAGAGTTTTAATCCTTTTCTCCTCCTCACCGAAGCCAATAAATATTGGTTCCAGACCCATTTTCCTAAGTCCCCTTCCTATTGCTTCAGCCTGCTCAGGGGAGAGGGATTTAAGGGGAGAGGCAAAGGGATGAACCACGGCATAGGGTTTTTCAAAAGAAGAAAAGGGCTGTGGAGGAGGGAAATTGTACTCCCCGGGTCTTTCGCTTATCCCTAATGACTTTAAAATTTCAAACTGGTTTTCTATGTGGTGGGTGTGGGGGGAAATTCTCCTTGGGACAGTTTTTGTGTAGAGGAAACCCCAGGAGGTTCGGAGGCCGTACCTTTCCCTGCAGCATCTGAAGGAGATAAGGGCAGTTCTTGCTCCGGAGTAAAGGTCTATGGCCAGGTGGAGCTCCTCCTTCCTGAGCCATGTGGCAAATTCCCAGGTCTGCCAGGGGCCCATTCCCTGGGGCATCTTCACCACCCGGTCTATGGAGGGGTGGTCAAGGAAAATTTCCGCATACCTTTTTTCCACCAGATAGTGGATTTCCCAGGATGGTCTTGCCCTTTTTATGGCATCGGCCACCAAGGTGGCAAGGACCGTATCACCCAGTTTCCTCGGCCTCAGAAGAAGAACCTTCTTCTCCTTCAAAATAGGCTTCCTCTTCAAGCATTATGGGAATCCCATCCCTTATGGGATAAATCCTGTCGCATTTTACGCATTTCAGGCCCTTGCCGTCGGCGGTAAGTTCCACCGGTTCCTTGCAAACGGGACAGGCAAGGACCTCAAGGAGTTCCTTATCTATCATTTTCCCCTCCATATTGCCGGTCAAGGATTATGGTTACAGGCCCGTAATTGAGGAGGCTAACCTGCATTCTGGCCCCAAAAACTCCTTCCTCCACTTTTATACCCATCTTCCTCCACCTCTCTGCCACCCCCTCAAGCATTTTCTTTGCCCTTTCGGGCTCTTCTGCTTTTGAAAAGGAGGGTCTTCTTCCCTTTTTTATCCTGGCTGCCAGGGTAAACTGGGAAATCAGGAGAATTTCCCCTCCGGTCTCCAGGAGGGAAAGATTCATCCTCCCTTCCTCGTCCTCAAAAATTCTGAGTTCTGCCACCTTCCTCGCCAGAAATTCCATTTCCCTTTCCCCGTCCCCCTTCTCCACTGCCGCAAGAACCAGAAGACCCTTTCCAATCTCCCCCACGGTTTTTCCTTCCACCTCCACCTTAGCCCCCTTTACCCTCTGAATAACCGCCCTCATTTCCTTCCGTAGGCGAAAAGCCCTCCGGCCTGCAGAATCTCCAGTTGAACCTTGGAGGCAGGTTTTGCCTGGTACTCTTCCCCCTTGGTAAGGTTTTTAACCCTGCCGGTTTCCAGGTCAATCTCCACCTCATCCCCGGAGGTGAATTTCCCCTCTTCCATAAGTTCGGAGAGCCCGGGAAATTCCATAATGGGAAGGGCGGAGTTTATGGCGTTTCTCTTATAAATAGCCCCAAAGGATTCGGCAACAATGGCCCCTATTCCCAGGGCTTTAAAACAATCCACGGCGTGCTGACGGGAGGAGCCGGCCCCGAAGTTCTTTCCAGCGAAAATTATGTCCCCGGGTTTGGCCTTACTGGGAAAGTCCTCCCATCCCTTGAGGTTTCCCAGGGCGAATTTTCCCATCTGGGAAATTTCGGTGATGGCTAAGTGCTTGTTGTGGTAAATCTGGTCGGTGTCAATGTCGTGGATGGGTTTTCCGTTTTCGTCCACCAGGGTCCATATCCTTCCCTTTATCTTCATTTTCACCTCCGCCGAAATTATAATATAATTCCCCAGGGAGGTTAACATGCTTCAGGGAAAGAGAATAGCCCTTTTAGTAGAGGAACTTTACGACGAATTTGAGTTCTGGTATCCCAAAATGAGGCTGGAGGAAGAGGGCGCCGAGGTGGTGGTTGTTGCCCCTGAAAAAAAGGTTTATAAAGGTAAAAAAGGTTTTCCAGCCCAGGCTGATAGGGCCATCCAGGAGGTAAAAGCAGAGGATTTTCACGGGGTTATGATTCCCGGCGGATATTGCCCGGACAGGCTCCGCCGCTTCCCTGAGGTTCTTGATTTCGTAAGGAAAATTTACGATTCCGGCAAACTGGTGGCCACCATATGCCACGGAGGATGGGTACTTATTTCAGCCGGAATAACCAAGGGGAAAACCCTTACGGGATTTTTCGCCATAAAGGATGACCTGGTCAATTCAGGAGCCAATTTCGTGGACCGTCCTGTGGTAAGGGACGGTAATTTAATAACCTCCAGAAATCCCAAGGACCTTCCCTTCTACATGAAAGAGATAATAAAATTCCTGGGGGAGATTTGAGAAAATCTTTGATTTTACTCCTTCTAATATCCGGCGCCCTTCTTCTGGGCCAGGAAGTCATAAAGGCTCAATTAACCAGGCTTTTAAAGGCCTATGCCTACATTAAAACCTTCTCCTACGAGAAGGTGGACAAAAAGGAACTTCTCTTCGGAGCAGTGGAGGGGATGACCGCCGGCCTTGATCCCCATTCCCGTTTTCTCGATCCCCTAACTTTCAGAACCCTCCAGGAGGACCAGGGAGGGAAGTTCTACGGCCTGGGGATAAGCATAACCTCCATAAACGGGAAGATAACCGTGGTTCAGGTCCTCAGGGGAACCCCGGCAGAAAAGGCCGGGCTCATGGTGGGAGACGCCATAATAAAGGCCGACGGTAAATCCCTCATCGGTTACACTCCTTCGGAGGCCGTGAAGGTCCTCAGGGGGCCCAAGGGAAGCACGGTGAAGATAGTTATAGAAAGAGAAGGGTATAAAAAACCCATAGAACTCACCATAAAAAGGGCTGAAATTCCCCTGAACACTGTCAGGGCTTCCTTTATTTACAGGGGAGATGTGGGATACATAACCCTCACCTCCTTCGGATTGAAATCCCCTGAGGAACTGAGAAAGGCCATGGAGAAGTTAAAAAAGAAGGGGATGAAATATCTTATTCTTGACATAAGGGGAAACGGTGGAGGGGCTCTTCGCTCCGCGGTGGAAATTTCAGACCTTTTTCTTCGTGTCCCTGATGTTATTGTTTCCATTAAGGGAAGGGGGGGCGCCCATTTCAGGACCTTCAGGGCGGAAAAGGACGGTCAGTTTGAGGACCTCCCCCTGGCAATCCTGGTCAACCATTACTCCGCCTCTGCCTCTGAAATAGTTGCAGGAGCCCTACAGGACCACCACAGGGCACCCATAGTGGGACAGAAAACCTTCGGAAAGGGTCTTGTTCAGACCCTTATTCGCCTTCCCTATGATTCTGCCATCGCCCTTACCACTGCCAAATATTACACCCCCAGCGGACGATGTATTCAGAAGCCCTTTACCAACTGGATCCTCTACATATGGGGAGTGAATTCCCCTGATTATGATAAAATGCCCGGTGGGATTATGCCCGATATAAAGGTAAAACCGGAACTATTGAAGGAACTGGCAGCCAGGATGCGGGGAAAGGGTCTTTTCTTCCGATGGGCGAATTTATTTTCCAGGGGTAAAAGGCCCATATCCTCCCGTTTTCTTCCTGTTATCAAGAGCATGGGGCCGGAAAACATAAAAATTTCTAATGAGATACTGAAGGATTTTCTTTCTTATGCCAGAAAACAGGGGGTAAATTACGATAAAAAAGAATTAGACCAGGCCAGGAAGGACATAATTTTTGAACTCAAATACGAAATAGCCACGGTGCTCTGGGGGCCGGAAGCGGCCACAAAGGTGCTGCTCGGTGTGGACAGGGTTTTCCAGAAAGCCCTGCAGGCCAGGGGAGTGGCCGAAAGAATGGTTGAAAAATACCTCGTTAAATGAGAAGAGTAAAGAAAAAGCAAAGGGATAAGTCCTCACTTCTCTGGTATTTTTTAGTTCTTCTGGTTTCTCTGGTTATAGTGGGAGTTACCGTAAGGGACATGGTGAGGATCAGCAGAACCGAGAAGCAAATAACCCTTCTCAAGGTGAGAATAGACAAATTTCAGCAGGAGGCGGAAAAATTGAAATTGGAGGTGGAATGGCTTGAGACCCATCCAGAGGCCAAGGAATCCTTTGCCAGGGATGCCCTTGAGGTTCAGAGACCATCGGAAACTGTGGTGGTGGTGAAAAAGTGAACGGGGTGGGCGTAATAATCGCCAAACTTATTCTTTCCGGTTCCTTGGGGGGGATAATAGGGCTGGAAAGGGAACTGAGCAGAAAACCGGCTGGTCTTAGAACCAACATTCTCCTGGCCATGGGCACCACTGCCCTTTCCCTTCTTTCCCTTTATGTGCCGGTGAGGGGCTTTGACCCTTCAAGGATAGCTGCCCAGATCGTGGCCGGGGTGGGATTTATAGGAGCAGGGGTTATCATAAGAACCAGGGCTTCGGTTCATGGGGTAACCACTGCAGCCACCATCTGGACGGTTACTGCGGTAGGAATGGCAGTGGGTTTTTCGCAATATTACCTGGCGGTTTCCCTCACCTTCCTTGCCTTCGTGGTGCTTGCCATGATGAAGGGGGTGGAGAATAGAATGGTCCGCAAAACTGCCCTTTCCAATTTAAATGTTTTACTTACAGACCGTCGGGATATTCCTATACTCAAGAAAGTGGTGGACGACATAAATGGGGAAATTCACGACATGGGAATAGTTAAGGAAGGGAAAGCCTTCAGGGTGGAGATGATGGTGGAAATCCCACCTACCCTGGAGGGAGAACTTATAGCGAGGATTTTTGAACTGCAATCGGTCCACAGGGTGGAGAATGTTTAAAATTTACCTTGCCTCTACCAATTCCCACAAGGCCAGGGAAATGGGGGAATTTCTGGAGGGCGTAGCAGAGGTGCTCATACACCCAGAATACAAAGCACCTCATGAGGATGGTGATAGTTTCAGGGAAAATGCCATAATAAAAGCGAAGGCCCTATCCAGGCTTATTCCGAAAGAACTGGTCCTTGGCGAGGATTCCGGTCTTGTGGTCCCCTTTCTTGGGGGAGCACCCGGGGTTAAGTCCCACCGTTTTTCCACCCGGGGGACTGACCTTTCCAACATAGAGAAACTCCTCTCTGCCCTGAAGCCAGCCTCAGGGCAGGAAAGGAAGGCTTATTTCGTGAGTTATGGGGTTTTGATGAGGGGAGGGAAAATACTCTGGGAAGGGGAGGGCAGGGTGGAAGGGGAAATAACCCACAAGCCCATGGGTGAGGAAGGATTTGGTTATGACCCGGTTTTCTTCTATCCACCCATGAAAAGAACCTTTGCTCAACTGACCAGGGAGGAAAAGAACCGGGTGAGTCACAGGGGAAGAATGCTTTCCATGCTTAAAGAATTTCTTCTTAAAAACGGAGGATAGAATGAGAAGAATGGCCTTTTTAATTTTGATACCCTTTTTGTTTGCTCTGGGTATTCCAAGGCATCCCTCGGTAAGCCCTGATGGTAAGTGGGTGGCCTTTTCTTACCAGGGGGATATCTGGAAGGTTAGAATAACTGGAGGAGAGGCCATAAGGCTTACTGCTTCGCCGGCGGACGAGATTTATCCCAGATGGTCTCCGGATGGAAACTGGATAGCCTTTTCTTCCAACCGTTTCGGTTCTTACGATGTTTTCGTTATCCCTTCCCGGGGAGG
>JALVRF010000089.1 GCA_027025175.1 Candidatus Aminicenantota bacterium
AGAGATTTGTGGCCAGAAAGGCCGGGTCGGGCTTGAAAAGGAGATGCACCGTTGCCGTATAAGCGGCTGTGATTGAAGTTCCAGCAAAGGTTGCATACCAGAATCTCATCCCGGAAACCACATAGCCGTAATAAACGGTTATTATAAGACCAGCGTAATACTTCTGGGTGATGTCGTGGGAGGTTGTAAGCAGCATAAGAATGCTGCCCATTCCCACCGCCAGAATTGCCAGGCTATAAGTGGCCTGAACCACCTCGTCCCTTCTGGCACGGTGAAAAATCATTATGGAAATTAGAAGGGCAGGGACGCCTATTGCCGCTCTGATGAACCATAACTTCAAATAAGCATCAGGATAAACCAGATAGTCCAGAGGGGCGAAACCTATAAAAAATAAAAACCCTAATATAAGAGAAAATTTCATAAATCCCAGGGTGTTATGGAAATGATATTCGTGATAGGTTTTTTCCAGTTGAGGAGGAAATTTGAGTGAAATTCTCCTCCTTTGTAATTCCTTCTCTATGAGTTCTCTCTCCTCCAAATCCTCAACCTCAAGGACAAGGAGAGGGTTTTTTCTCTCGTTGAGTTTTTTCATCGGTCTATTTTAGTATAGTTGCCCAGGAGTTACAAACATAGATTTACAGTAAAAGACAGACAGGAATTTTTCAAAATTTTGACAGGGTTCCTTTAAGAGGTTAATCTTATGAGACTTTACTTATAAGGAGGATTTATGAAAAGAATTTATGGACTGGTGCTAATTATTTTATTGGTTGGTTTAGCAAACTCGGCCACCCTTACCGTTCAGGACCACTCTAAGGTTATAGGATTTCTCCTCAGCCATCCAGTGGCTCTCAAAAATTGGCTAAAATCCAGAGGAAGGTCAGGAAGGGTAAGGCCCGAAGAAGTGTTAAATTTTATTTTATCCCTTTCAAGAACCTCAAGGGGCTCCGCAGGAATAGGCCAGGTTGTAAACAGGGTGAGGGTTTTATCACGCAGAACCAGAGGTGTTCGCCTTCAGGGACCTTATAATTCTGTTGTCCAAAGAATAAGGTCTGCGAGGAGCCTTGAAGAATTGAGGAACATACTTTCCTCTCAGAAAGAAAGGATTGCAAAGGGCAGGGCAGGGAACAGAATGAGTTCCAGTTTAATAATCGGGCTGGGAATTGCTTCCCAGATAATTGATGATGGTATGGCCAAAGGGATATACTCCCCTGAATCTTATGTTGCCTTTCTGAACACTAATAAAAGGAACAGGGGAATTTTAAATGCCCTTGCGGACGAGATTCTTGACATTGCTAAAAACGATGCAGTAGGAGCTCTGGTGGGGGCGGTAGCCGGTCCTGAAGGGGCTGTGGCAGGCGCTACCCTGGCTTCTTCCACATCGGTGGCAGAAATGGCCCTTGACCTTATTCTCCATCCCGAGCCAGCGTATTGATCAGGTGGTGGGCTGGCCTTGGCCGCTATACTAACTTGACTTTTTTGTATCGGCCTGTATAATTATAAAGTGGAGGTGGGTTAAACTTCCACAAAAAATTACAAGGAGGAATTATGAGCAAAGCTAAAGCGGGTGACAGGGTAAAGATTCACTATAC
>JALVRF010000090.1 GCA_027025175.1 Candidatus Aminicenantota bacterium
AGAAAATTTAGTTTGTCCAGGGAGAATAGGAGATGCACCAAAAACGAAATCACTGCCCAGAGGAAATTCACCCCTGCCAGGGCTAAGGCGGATAGGAAAATTATTCCAGGAATAAGCCCCAGGCCTATTATGTTGTTCAGGGGGGAGAGGAAATTAACCATGTGGAAGTGGTGGAGGGTTATGGGAAGGGAGAAGAGGAAGGCCACCGAGGAAAAGGCCAGTAGTTTAGTTAAAAAGGAAAGGTTTTTAAAAAGAGGAGCGAACAGAATAAGCCCCAGGGAAACCCAGTAGGTAAGTTGAAAACCCGGGGATAGAAAGGCCAGGGGATTTGCAAAAAGGGATAGCATCAGGGAAGCGGAGATAATGTTCAGGAGGGAAATGTCCCTCCAGAGGAGTTTTCCAATTATTACCAGAAGGGCCATGGCAGAGGCCCTGTTTACCGATGGGGAAGGCTCAACCCAAAGGTAAAAAAGCAAAAGGAAAAGGGCCAGTATTATCAGTCGGGTTCTTTTATATGGAACCAGCAGGCTTAAAACCAGCCACAATAGATATGTGAGGAGGGCTATATGGGTTCCGGATATGGCCATAAGATGGTAGACCCCTGCCCTTCTCAGGGAAGAGGGAGCCCTGCCTGCCAGGGGGTATCTTTGACCCAGGAGGAGGGCAGAGACTACCCCGGAATAACCGGGGGACAGGGTGGAAATTTTAAGGGCCGCCCTTTGTTTGAGGAGGTAAAGGGGCTTCAAAAGAGAGAGCGGGAAGGATGTTCCCTTTTTTCTAAAAAAAAGCCTGGACTTACTGGCTCCAAAGGCTGAGATTCCCGAATAAAAGTGGTAGTAATTCCTGACCCCAAAATTGCAGGGATGGGCCCGGGAATAGAAGGAAGCAGAGCCCACTATCTCATCTCCAGGGACCATTCCTCGGATAATACCATTTACCGTTACCGAGATTTCTCCCGCCTGGGTTTTTATCCTGAGCCTGGTTTTACCCAGATAGTATTCCGGGGTTCTAAGAAGCCTTCCCTTAAAATCCTGATAAACGCCCGGGGGAAAGGGCTCCCTGAGAACTTCCCTTCTCCTTTGCGAGGCCAGAGTCTCGCCCAGCATAAAAAGACCAGCAAGAAGGAAAAAATTCCTCCATCTTTTGGGAAGGAGAAGCCCTGCAGCCAGGGCAGCCAGAAATAACGGTGCAGGATATTTCACCCAGAGGTGAAAACCGGTAATATTCCCTGCCAGGAGGGCTAAGGCGGGGTAAAGAAGCGGGGTCAAAGTTCTATTTTTTCAAGTAGTTTTCTGTCAGCAGGTGCCAGGCGGAATTTCCGCACCTCATCCCATGGAACCCATACCACCTGAGAATGGCTTTCCATTTTCTTAATCTCCCCTTCTGCCGTGCAGAGGTATCCCACCAGGGTGATTTTGAAATCCGGATATTGGTGTTCCACTTCAGCGAGAAAGCGCACAGGAATTATTTTCAGTGAAAACTCCTCCATGAATTCCCTGACCAAAGCCCGGGTATCTGTTTCTCCTTCCTTTACTTTCCCCCCTGGAAATTCCCAGAATCCCTTTATGTTTCCCCCGGAGCGTTTCCCCAGTAATACCCTTCCCTGCCTGTCCCTTACGATTCCTGCTACCACCCTCACACCAAGGAGTATCCTAAGCGGACTGCCTTGAGATTTATCTCTCCGTAACCCCTGGGAACTCTTTTGGGGATGAAATCCTCAAGTTCTTCCAGGGTTAAAAGACCGGTCAATTTTGCGGTAACCGCCAGGCTCAGGGTAGAAACGGTTACCACATTGCCAATTTCCTTGGCAGCGGTTTCTATGAGGGGTATTCTGTAAACCCTGTATTTGGGGTCGCGAAATTCTTCCACGAGGTTGGAATCCAGCACTATAATGGCCCCGGGTTTTATGTCCTGAAAATAGGTCCTGAAGGATTTCTCACTGGTGGAAAGGTAGTAGTCCACATTGGTGGTTTTGGGAAAATTTATGGGGTTCTTGTCTACCACCACATCCACCTTGGTGGGGCCGCCTCTTACCTGGGCGGTGTATCTGGGACTATGTATGGCATAAAGGCCCTTATATTGGACCACAGCCTCTGCTAACATGGCTCCTGCGGTTATTATTCCCTGGCCACCGATGGCGCTGAAACGAAGTTCGTAGTGTTCAATATTGCTCATTTGCTCCCCCTTACCGTTTCCACCAGTTTTTCGTAAAGTTGAGTATATTCCTCCCTTTCCTTGTCCTCGTGGAATACACCCAGGATTATCTTGTCCTTTATCTCCTCAGGGCTTTTTCTCTTAGCCACATTCATGGGAATTATCCTGTCGTTTATCCAGCGGAGCATGGTAATCTGGTCCTTGAGTTTATTCCTCCTTCCCAGGTTTATGTGACAATTGGATATGGCTTCCACCACAGAAAACCCCTTGTGGAGGAAGGATTTCTCTATAACCTTTTCCAGGTTTCTGGGCCTGGTTACCGATTCCCTGGCCACGAAGGTGGCCCCTGCGGCAATGGCCAGTTTTACCACATCAAAATTGGGCTCAATGTTTCCATAAGGGGTGGTCTGGGTTCTGAACATCTGGGGAGTGGTAGGAGAAACCTGTCCCCCTGTCATGCCGTAGACGGAGTTGTTTATGATTACCAATTTAATGTCAATGTTTCTCCTGGCAGCATGGATGAAGTGATTTCCCCCTATGGCTAAGGCATCTCCGTCTCCGCTCACCACCACCACGTGTTTGTCAGGCCGGGCCAGTTTAACCCCTGTAGCAAAGGCAAGGGGCCTTCCGTGGGTGGTGTGCATGGAGTTGGTATTGATGTATGTGGACATTCTTCCCGAACATCCTATTCCCGTTATAAAGGCAATGTCTTCGTTCTTCCATCCAAGGGCATCAAAGGCCCTTACTATGGCCTGCATTATGGTCCCTATTCCGCATCCAGGACACCAGGAATGGGGAAGTTTAAAGGTTCTAACATAATCCATATAACTCATATGAGTTCCCCCTTAATTTTATCCATGATTTCTACAGGACTTATGGGCGTTCCATCGGCTTTAAACAGGGTAAAAACATCCCTCCTCAGGGCTCTCTCCACCTCGTAAACCATCTGCCCTAAGTTCATTTCAGCTACCAGCACCTTTCTTTCCCCGACAGCCCTTCTAAGGGGCTGGTCGGGAAATGGCCAGAGGGTTATGGGCCTGAAGAGGCCCACCTTTATCCCTTCAGAGCGGAGCCGGTTAATTGCTTCCTTGGCGGATCTTGCCACGGACCCGTAGGCAAAGATAACTATTTCCGCATCCTCCAGCATGTATTCGTCATTTTTCCATATTTCTTCCCTGTGTTTTTCTATCTTCGCTTCCCTCAGGCGGGAAATGTAGGCAACCTTTTCAGGGTCGGTGGTGGGAAATCCCATCTCGTCGTGGGCAAGGCTTTCAAAGTGGAAATTGTAGCCCTGGAAGAAATTGGGAAGAAGGGGCGGATCTCCTTCCTTTCTCTGGTAGGTATAAAAATCCAGGCGATCCAACCCTGAAGGAGGGAGTTTCCTGTCTACCAGTTCTATTTCTTCGGGTTCAGGAATGTCCACCACCTCGTAGGTATGAGCAAGGATTTCGTCCAGGAGGAGAATCACAGGATTACGGAACCTTTCCGCCAAGTTGAAGGCCCTTATGGTTTCCATGTATATCTCTGTGGGAAAGGCAGGGGCCAGGGCAATTATGGGATGGTCCCCGTGGGTTCCCCACCGGGCCTGCATCACATCCCCCTGGGCAGGATGGGTGGGAAGACCTGTGGAGGGGCCTCCCCTCATAACATTCACTATGACCACGGGAACCTCCATCATGCAGGCAAGGCCGATGTGTTCCTGCTTCAGGGAAAATCCAGGGCCAGAAGTGGCGGTCATCGCCTTGTAACCAGCCACAGAGGCCCCTATGGCAGCGGCCATGGAGGCAATCTCGTCCTCCATCTGAATAAATTTTCCCCCCACCTTAGGAAGGAGTTTTGACATTTCGGCTGCCAGTTCAGATGAAGGGGTTATGGGATATCCTGCATAGAAACGGCATCCTGCGGCAACGGCGGCGTGGGCCACGGTTTCGTTTCCCGGCATAACCACCCTTTTCATTTTTTCTCCTCCTTTTTCCTTATCTCTATGGCAAAATCCGGGCACTGGTAAACGCAGAAATTGCAGAGGGTGCAGTATTCAGGAGCTACGGCTTCTGCCGAATAGTTGTATATGTTCTTCTTGTTTTCCACCATTTCCAAAACCCCGGTGGGACAAACGAAGACACAGAGGGCGCAGCTTTTACAAAGCTCCGGGTTTATGATTATTTCCGCCCCCTTGTTGTAGGGCTTTTTCCTTCTTTTGCGAATTTCAATGTTAAGTTCTTCAATGACATTTCCCATTATTTCAACCTCCTATAAAGGCAAAAAATTATATTCCTTCATTGAATTTTTTTCAAATATGCGGGAGGGATGCCCTTGAAATTTCCTATCAAATTGATAAAATTTTAGATAAATATTACGACCAGGAGGTAAACATGGCAGAGATAAAGAAAGTAGTGGTGAAGATGGTTGAGGGCCTGCAGATGGTGGGAAGAAGTGGAAGCGGGCATGCCATAGTGGTGGACCAGATGCCCGATGTTGCTGGTTTGAATCAGGGGCCTCAGCCCATGGAACTGCTTCTTATTTCCCTGGCCTCCTGCACAGGCATGGATGTTATTTCCATTATGAAAAAGAAAAGGCAGGACCTTAGGGGTTTCTGGGTTGAGGCAGAAGGCGAGAGGGCAGAGGAGCATCCCAAGGTTTACACAAAAATAAAACTGAAATTCGTGTTTGAGGGAAAGAATATATCTAAAGAAGCTGTGGAAAGGTCCATATACCTTTCCCAGAACAAGTATTGTCCGGTGACCGCCATGCTCAGGGATTCGGTTCCCATTGAGACCGAATACGAAATCATTGAAATCCCCTGAGACCAGGAATTTTCCAGGAGTCTTCAAAAAACTTAAATTAGCCTTACCTGAAGGAAAATCCCAGTTTTGCACCGAAGAAATTCGTCCGATAACTATCTTCCCCCAGGGTTGTTGCTATCCACCTTACGAAAACCTCCAAATTCATCTCCCAGGGGGCCCTTAAAACCA
>JALVRF010000091.1 GCA_027025175.1 Candidatus Aminicenantota bacterium
GTGAGGAGTTTGTGAGGAGGGTTTTGGCGAAGTTTCCCCACAGGCGGCGGGTTAAGTGGCGAGGGGAAGGGTTTGTGTTAGCGTAGAGGGAAGAGGAAGGTTTTCCCCACCAAAGGATAGGTCTGCGGTTTTACGAAGTTTTTAGCAAAAGATAAGGGATTTCTGTTCGTTTGAGGGGTGGATTTTCGTTTGGGGGGAGTTTCAGGAGGAAGGAGTTTCTCCGGAGGCTGGGTTTTAGGGAAATTTTCGGGAGGATTTATGGAAAGAAGGGAGGAAAATTGGTAAAAAGGGTCTGTCCCTAATTGACGGAAGAAGAAAAGGGAGGGAAAGGGAGAAAAAGGGTCTGTCCATGATTTGGTAGAATCTACTTAGAGGTTAAAAGGGAAGGAATCTAGATTTGATTTAGCCTTTAAGCATGGGAATCTTTATCCCTGCTTTTTTGGCAAATTCTATGGCTTCCTGGTATCCGGCGTCGGCGTGGCGGGCTATTCCTGTCCCGGGATCGTTGGTGAGAACCCTCTTGAGCCTAACATCCATCATCTCACTTCCGTCAGCCACTATGACCTGCCCGGCATGGAGGGAATATCCTATTCCAACCCCCCCTCCGTGGTGAAAACTTACCCAGGAGGCTCCGCTTACCGCATTAAGGGCAAAATTGAGAAGGGGCCAGTCCGCTATGGCATCGGAGCCGTCCTTCATGGCTTCGGTTTCCCTGTTGGGGGAAGCCACGGAGCCGGTATCTAAGTGGTCCCTTCCGATGACTATGGGGGCTTTAACCCTGCCTTCTCTCACCAAGCGGTTGAAAAGAAGCCCGGCCCTGTCCCTTTCACCGTATCCCAGCCAGCAAATCCTGGCAGGAAGGCCCTGAAAAGCCACCCTTTCCCTGGCAAGGCGAAGCCACCGAATAAGGTGTTCTTTTTCGGGAAAGAGTTTCATGAGTTCTTCGTCAATGGTGTATATGTCCTCGGGGTCTCCGGAAAGGACAGCCCAGCGGAAGGGTCCCTGTCCTTCGCAGAAAAGAGGTCTTATGTAGGCAGGAACGAACCCGGGATATTTCCAGGTTCCGTCGGGATTTTTAACCTCTTCTTCCGCCACGAAGCCTCCGGCCAGAGCGTTCCCCCTGAGGTTGTTTCCGTAATCAAAGGTTTCTGCTCCCCTGTTCTGAAGTTCAATCATCAGCCTTACATGTTTTGCCATGGTTTTATAGGAACGGCGAAGGTATTCCTCCGGGTCCTTTTCCCTGAGTTCCAGGGCCTGTTCATAGGTTAGTCCTTCGGGGATGTATCCATTCAGTGGGTCGTGGGCAGAGGTCTGGTCCGTGAGAAGGTCCGGAGTAATTCCCCGCTCCACCAGTCTCTGAAGAAGGTCCACCACATTCCCTATCCATACTATGCTCCTGGCTATCCCCTTTTCTTTGTATTCAAGGGCCCTGTCAATGGCAGCATCAAGGTTGTGTTCAATCTCATCAAGGTATTTGGTCCTTATCCTTTTCATGGCCCTTTCTTCCACCACCTCCGCAGCCAGATAGGTGGCGTTGTTCATGGTGGCAGCCAGGGGCTGGGCACCGCTCATTCCTCCGCATCCTCCGGAAACTATGAGTTTTCCCCGAAGGTCATTTAGGCCGAAGCGCTTTCTTCCCGCCGCTGCAAAGGTCTCGTAGGTTCCCTGGAGAATTCCCTGGGTTCCTATGTAAATCCATGAGCCAGCGGTCATCTGACCGTACATTATAAGACCTAATTTCTCAAGATGATGGAAATATTCCCAGTTGGCCCACCTGGGAACCAGGTTAGAATTGGCTATTATCACCCTGGGAGCCCATTCGTGGGTCCTGAAAACCCCCACGGGTTTTCCGGACTGGACAAGGAGGGTCTCATCGTTTTCCATATTTTTCAGGGTCTCAACGATGGCCCAGACCGCTTCCCAACTTCTTGCGGCTTTGCCGGTTCCTCCGTAAACTATGAGGTTTTCGGGGTCCTCTGCAACCTCAGGGTCCAGGTTGTTGAGGAGCATTCTTATGGCGGCTTCCTGATGCCAGCTTTTTGCAGTAAGTTTATTGCCCCTGGGGGCCCTTACCGGTTTGTATTCCATGGCTCACCTCCTTTTCAATAATTGTGGGGGATGCCCTTAAGATGAAGAAGAAGATGCTCCTTATCAGGGAGGTCTTCTGCCCACCCCAGGTTGGCATCCTCCTTGCTGTCAAGATATTTAACATAGGGTTTTATGTCAAGAAGAGGGGTTCCGTCTATGGCATCTATAGAGGAGGTTTTCACAATGTTGTCTTCCACGGACAGAAGCCTTACAACGCTCAGGCCTATGGGGTTGGGCCTTCTGGGAGAGCGGGAGGCGAAAACCCCCACTTTCACTCCCCCAGCCCAGGGAGGTTCAGCCTCCAGGGAGAAATCCCCAATTCTATCAAGCCAGAAAAGAACATAAATGTATCGGAAAGTATCCAGTGCCTTTAAACCTTCTGCAAATTCCGGATAAATCTCAAGGAAACATTCCCCTTCTTCCACAGGCTGTCGCGGGGCTTTCCACTTATAGGGGGTTCTGATTACGCCTATTTTTCTGAAACTCAATGGGGTATGGTCAGGAGCCTTTTCCATCTCGTCCTGAAGGGAACCTCAAAAATTGACTTAACCACCCCCCACAGCCAGTGGAAAATGGTGGGATAGGTATATTCCTTAGTGGAGGCTTTTATGCTCCAGTAAATTATCCAGGGCCTTCCCCTGAGGTTTTTTATGGGAAGAAACCCCCAGAACCGGGAATCGTAGGAATTATTCCTGTTGTCCCCCATGACGAAAAGATGGCCCGGGGGAACCTGGACTGGTCCGAAATCCGGGGGAATGTAGGGGGTGGGTTTAAATCTTACATAATCCCCATCTATCATTTTTCCGTTCACATAGGCATGTCCGTCCCTTACCTCCACCATGTCCCCTGGAAGTCCTATTACCCTTTTAACATAATCAAATCTTGGATCCTTGGGGAATTTGAAAACCACTATATCACCCCTTTTCACCTTCCCTACAGGTAAAATAAACCTCTCAAAGGCCGTGGAATAGGGCGCATAGTAAAGCTTATTAACTAAAAGGTGGTCCCCAATGAGAAGGGTATCCTCCATGGAGGAGGTGGGGACCACGAAGGCTTGAACCACAAAGGCCTGCACAAAGAACACGAAAAGAAGCGTATCCGCTGCTATCTCAAGGTATCTGGCAAACTTCTTCATCCAGACAAGTATATCACCACCACAAATTTACCGTCAATTGATGCATGGCTCTTCCGTTTCTACAGCCAACGGGCCTGAATTGTGGTTCAACGGAAGAAAAGCTCTTGCTATTTTTTACCATCTTCCACCGCGCCTTCTGCGACCATAGCCTGGACCATTGGAATCCGAACTCAGTATAAGATCAAGTTCCTCCTGGGTTATATATTGAGCCTTATAGGTGATACCGTATTGATTTTTGAGAATGCGGGTGAAAGCCCTTATGTGATTTTCAGAGCCCTTCTTCAGGTTTGAAAAGACAAATACTATGTCGGTATTGTCCACCTTCAGGAGGCATTTCTGAAGGTCGTAGATGTCCAAGTCCTCAATGGTAGCACCCACCATCAGGGCATCGGCGGGAGACTGGAGTCCCTTTGCCACCAGTTCCTCATAGAGCTTTGTCATTTCAGGATTGGAGAATACCCCCACGGAGTCATCCTTAACCGGGTCTTCAATATTGTATTTCAAAAGAAGGATTTTAACTGCGTCCATGTGCCTCTGCTCACTGGCTGCGATGTTGGAAAAGACCCTTAACTCCCATCTTTCATAAAGGGTCCTGTAAACATCCCTTGCCAGTTTCTCCTCTTCTCTCATATGCAGCAGAGCCTGCTTTTCCGCTTCGCTTATTTCCTGGTAGGGAAGGGAGTTTATGTAGGGAGCCATATTGTAGAAATACCCACTGTTGCCGCCAGAGCCGTATCCATACCTTCCATAGATGAACCCTGCGATTGAAACCGAAATCACCAAGGCTGAAATTTTTCTCAACATTTTTACCTCCTTGAAAATGTTTTAGATTTTATTAAAGCAAGAAATATGCCAAAACTTTCCCGGCACATAAATCCTTTTAAGCATTTACCTTGAAAAAAGAAGTCAGCAAAAAGCACTCGCAAATTTCTGCGAGGGCTTCAAATTATTGCGGATAATTTCTGTGGCTTCCTTAATTATTTAAGCCCAAATATCTGGCATGAAATTTGCTTTATTCACCATGAACTTTCAGAAAGGAGGCTAATATGAAAAAGCGTTCCTTTGACTGGAGAAGCTTCATAAGCTTCACCGTTGCTATTTCTGCCCTTGTGCTATTCGTCTCAGGGGTTATCCTCTATATCGCCCCATCAGGTAGGGTTGCCCACTGGACTGACTGGAAGATAATCCTTGGAAAGGACGAGTGGACAGATATACATGTGGTATTTTCGGTTCTTTTTACCGTGGCGATTATCTTCCACCTTTTTAAATTTAACTGGAAGGTATTTAAAAACTTTCTAAAAAAGAGAGGTGTTGCTTTAGGCCTTTCGCTTCTCGTTTCAACGGTGCTGCTGGTGGGAACCTATTATTACATCCCTCCCTTCGTATATGTGAGGGATTTCAGCGATTACATGAAGGACTACTGGGAAAGGAAAACTGCCTCTCCCCCTATACCCCATGCAGAGGAATTAACCCTCAGGGAGATGGCGGAAAAACACCTTAAAATTTTTGTGCCCGAGGCTATGAGAAGACTAAAGGACCGGGGCTTAAAGATTGACAGTGCTGACGAAACCTTAAAGCAAATCGGCGAAAGAAACGGGTTATCTCCTCTTGAGATTTACAACCTTCTCTCGTCTCAGTATTCCCCTCAAAAAGGGGGAGGGTTCGGACGCATGACCCTTAACGAAGTAGCCTCCAACCTGGGAATTTCCAAAGAAGAGGCAAGGGCTCGCCTTGAGAAAAACGGCATAAAGGTATCCTCGGACGCTCTCACCTTAAGGGAAATTGCTGACCGCAACGGGATGAGGCCAAGGGAAATATACGAGTTGCTGGAGGGAAAATGAAAAG
>JALVRF010000092.1 GCA_027025175.1 Candidatus Aminicenantota bacterium
CTCAATCAGGAGGACATGATTCTTGCGAGGGAGAAGGGTGAAGAACTAAGGGGAGCCGGATTTTTATATGAAGATCTTTCAGGGAATACAGTGGTTTTGAGGGCCCATCCTTCTATCGTGCCGGCGCAGAGGGCTGAAGAGGTTTTCCTTGATGCCCTTCGGGGGAAGGAGCCCGTTCTTGCTACCATAGCCTGCAGAGCCTCGGTGAAACGGGGGGAGATTCTTTCCATGGAGCGAATGGAGAGGATTGTAGAGGACCTGTTTTCCCTGGAAGATTACCAGGTGTGTCCTCATGGAAGGCCCATTGTGATTAAATTTTCGTGGGAGGAACTCGCCCGTAAAATAGGAAGAAACAAACTTTGAAGCGTTAGCCCATGATTTTTATGATTTTTTAGGGACAGGTCCAAATTTATAAATTCCCAAAATTCTCCCGAATTTTCCTTCCGTAAAAATCCTCCCTTTCCCTAAAACTCCCCTTCTTTCCCAAAAAACTCCATTTAAATTTGCAGTTTTCAGTTAGAATTCCGCAAAATCCCGAATTTTATTTTCCTGAAGAATCCCTGAATTTCTTTCTTGTTCAATTTCCCCAAACTCGTCCCATTAAATCGTATAAAATCAGTTCCTGTTATTTAACCTGCTAGGCTAAGGCCATTCCTTCCTGTATGAACTTATACCTTCGTCGAAATGGAAACCGGGTTAGAAAGTTGAGGACGAATTCCTCGGCTCCATAAACCACCCCTTCTGCTCTATAAGTAAGGGCATGCAGAAGAAAGGGACGTTGAGCCTCCTTTACCTTTCCCTTTCCTTCTTTTTCAAATTTTCCCGCCTCTTCAAGCGCTTCAGAATAATCCCTCAGAGAAATACCTAACTCCTCTTTTAAAGGAAGCATCCATCCAGCCATCCCTGCTTTCCTTGAAGAATAAGAATTCCAGCGATATCCATCAATGTTCAGACTGAGACCGGCCCTTACAGGATTGAGGTCAATGTATAGGGAGACGGCAAGACTGGCCCTTTGGTCTTGAATCCTTATACTCCGAAAGCGGTCGCGGAAGAAATGTCCCTTCCTTCCGTAGCGCAAGTTATACCACTGACTGAACCTCTGATTGAGCTCTTTCATAAAAGAGGAAATATCAATTAGGCGGTGGCGCCACCAGGCGGTGGAATGCGATGTTACCGTAGAAGGTCGGAAGAGGAGAAGGGCTCTTTTGAGGATTTCCTGATCTGGAAGATTATCTGGAGGAGGTTGGACCTTTACTAGGATATGAAAGTGGTTTCCCATTATGGCGTAGGAAAGAATTTTCACAAAGAAAGTAAGGGAGAGTTTTTGGAGGAGGGAGAGCAGTTTTTCCTTTTCTGAAGGTTTTAGCATGGGAAGTTCGTCCTGTAGGTGGGAGATTATGTGATAGTAGGAGAGGGAAGTTGTTTTTATGTAAGTTCGGGCAATGCGGCTCATGGATAAATTTTATCATATTGGACCTGTCCCTAAAAGTTAGTTGACATACAAGGAAAAGGATATTAAATTTTCCCTATGGGAAAGGGAGGAATATTAATACTGGACTTC
>JALVRF010000093.1:0-1052 GCA_027025175.1 Candidatus Aminicenantota bacterium
ATTCCATGCAAGGGGATGTTTACCTCCCACCAGGGAGGCCACCCCGTCGGCAAAGGAAAGAAGGGCCCAGGCAGCCCCGGCCAGGGCTAAGTGATTTTTAAGGAGAATAAGAAGCAGGAGCACGGAAAAGGGGTAATAAACTATTCCCCGGTCAAACCTGCTCCTCATAAGGGATTTTGCGTAAAGGGGAAAGAGGAAGATGTTATGGAAAAGGGCAGCGGACGCTATGAGAAGAAGGGCCCACCAGGGAAGGATGGGGATAAGGAGAAGGGGAAGGCCAAAGAAAATGTGGACGGTTTTCCTGAGTTTTTCATTCAATCTCCCCCCTCCACCAGTTCAAAATGTCCAGAAGGGTCTTTTCCATGGGGATAGATGGTGTCCATCCCGTTACCCTGTTGAGTTTGCCTATGTTGGCCCAGAGCATGGGAATATCAGCCTTCCTCAGCCTGGCCCTTTTTACCTCAACCCTGAATTCCACCTCGGAAAAGGAGAGGAGAATCTCGAGAATCTCCCCTATGGAGTAAACCTTGCCCGAACCCAGGTTGTAAACCTCTCCTGGCTTTCCCTTCCGGGAGAGAAGGAAAAGGGCCTCCACTCCGTCCCTTACATCGGTAAAATCCCTTTTTGCCTCAAGGTTTCCCACCTCCACCACTGGTTTCCTTTTCCCCTTCTCTGCCTCGGCTATGGCCTTGGCAAAGGAGGAGGCGGCAAAGGAGGGTCGCTGGCCCGGCCCTATCTGATTGAAAAGCCTGACCGCTATCCCCTTTATGCCGTAAACCCTGCGGTAAAACCGGAGGACCTCCTCGGCGTTGAGTTTGGATACCCCGTAGTGGGAAAGGGGAGCCGGGGGCTGGCTCTCCCTTATGGGCTGGCGTTTTTTGGGAATAGCTCCGTAAACCGCAGCGGAGGAAGCCAGAAGGAAGACGGGTTTTTGCTTCGCAGATGCGAAGCCCTCCAGAAGGTAAAGGGTGGCTAAGGTGTTATTTAAGTATGTCTCCTCCAGTTTTTTCCAACTCGCTCCCACATGGCTCTGTCCCGCCAGGTGGAAAACC
>JALVRF010000093.1:1062-1557 GCA_027025175.1 Candidatus Aminicenantota bacterium
GTTATGAGGTATTTCAAACCCTTTCCCTCCAGTAATTCAGAAGGTCCTCAAGGGTTTTCTCAAAGGGTATTCTGGGCTCCCATCCCGTTTTCTCCCTGAACTTGGTGCAGTCTCCGATGAGCACTGGAACATCCGAGGGTCTCATCCTTTCCGGGTCCTGCTCCACCTTCACCTCAACCTTACTAAGGGAAAGGAGCATCTCAAGGACCTCGCTTATTCTGTAGCCCTTTCCTGAACAGAGGTTGTAAACCTCGCCGGCCTCGCCCTCGGTGGCGGCCAGCCAGTAACCCCTTACCATGTCCCTGACATCGGTGAAATCCCTTATGGCCTCCAGGTTGCCCACCTTAATGACCGGAGGCCTTTTTCCCTTTTCTATCTCAGCAATCTGCCTGGCAAAATTGGAGCAGACGAACACCTCTCCCCTGCGGGGTCCTGTGTGGTTGAAGCCCCTGGTTCTTATGATTCTCATACCATAACTCATAAAATACTGATAAC
>JALVRF010000094.1 GCA_027025175.1 Candidatus Aminicenantota bacterium
GGTATTACCTCCCTTAAAACCTCAGGTCCTCTCATGGCACGCTTCATGAAAAAGAAATTTTCCATAAACTTTAGTTTTAACTATGCTTTTGTAAACCCGGAAGACTTTAATTCCCCTGTGAAGTTTTCTAACCAACTGGAAAACGACTGGGCAAGGGTTGCAGAGGAAGCCGGTCACTCTGCAGAAATAGACCATCTCATGCAGGAGATCAAACACCTGCCGGGAGGAAGTTTTGAGGGGAAATACTTCTTCACCCGCAATATGGCCGTAAATTTTGGCCTTACCTATCTTTCAAGAAAGAAGTCAAGTTCCACAAATTTTTCCTTAGACTCTACCGGTCTAATAAATGCGGAAGCAAACCTCAAAGTTTCCATGATTGTGCCCTATCTGGGATTGAGTTTCTTTCTTCCCTACAGGTGGTTTTCTGTGGAATTCTTTACCGATGCTGGATATTTTATGGGGAGATTCTCTCAAAATTCCCATCTGAAATTGGGCTCTTTAATAGAAGAATACAAGCAGTTTAAGGATATGAATAAGTCAGTTTTAGGCTATATCGCAGGGGCCAGGCTGAACATTAATCTTAACCGTAACATGGGAATTTTCCTTGAGGGGAAATACGCCGGAGTTAATTTCAAAGACATTCTCGGTCACCTCATTATAAACACAAACGGAATCCAGGAAGAACGAGCAGGCACTGTTTATTATTACGAAATAAATGCCTCCATACACACAGGCCGTTACAGTTATTCAGACTGGTATCCGGTTCTGGATGTTTATGAAAACTCCGCACCCTCTAAAAAAAATCTCAGGAAAGCCGAGTTTAACTTCTCCGGCTTTTACCTGGGAGGAGGGTTTTTCCTGAGGTTCTGAGAAATTGAACTTCGGCCTATGGGGAAATCGTGACCGCTGCTGCCTCTTCCTCCCTGAAAACCGAAGAACAAAATCTTGATTTTCCAGGGAAAAGGAGTGTATATTTTTCAATGAAAAAGAAAAAAAGAAGGAGGCGTTATGAGGAACATTGCTTTTCCGGGAAAAAGGATGGGAGTTTTCTTCTTATCCTTTATTTTGGTCTTAGGTTCTCTTTTCTCCCAGGGTAATGTCCAGCAGGAAGTAAAGAAATACGCTGTGGTTATCAAAGATGCCAACATCAGAAGCATGCCATCAACCCAGGGAGAAATCATCTACCTGGCCAAGGCAGGGGAGAAACTTGAGGTCCTTGATGACCTTGGAACCTGGCTGAAAGTAAGGATTCCCTCGGTGGGAACGGGTTTCGTGTGGTCTAAACTGGTGAGAATAGAGGTGGAGAAGGTGCTAAAACCCGTTACTCCGCCTCCCAAGCCCACTACTCCTCCAACTCCTCCAAGCCCAAAGCCTGCCATGAAACCATCTCCTCAGCCTCAGATGGCTAAATTCGGCCTGAGCTTTAATTTCAATTATGCACTGGTTAGCCCTGACGATTTCAACGCTTCCGTTGCTTATTTCAACGGATTCGCGAGCGAGTTTCGGGATATTTTAATCATCTATGGATACTCTGCCAGCATTGACCATC
>JALVRF010000095.1 GCA_027025175.1 Candidatus Aminicenantota bacterium
AAAGACGAAAGATTTGCCCTTGTCCACTCCCTTGGATTTCACGGGAATATTGTCTATAGAGAAAAAACCGGAGAAATATATGTCGCAACCCGTTACGGTTCAATAGTGGAGAAATACGACCTGCAGGGCGGTCTAATTGCCACCTATTATGGGCCAGAGGTATTCTTCCCGGAGTACCGGATAGTCCCGGGAGACGAAGAATATCACATGACGCCCGGCCCAAAAACCAGATTCGGATATGTGGGAATCCGCTATTGCAAAAAACGGGACGAGATATTTCTTCTTTATTCGGGCAGGTATTTCTTTGATGAGGAAAGAAGAGAAAAGGGGACCTGTGATACGATTTACATTATGAACGGAAAAGGCCAACTTACAGAAAAACTTCTCCTGAACCGTAGAATAGAGATGTTTGCCTTATTAGAAGACTGCACCGTTATATACGGTGGAACGAGAGATGGGGAAATATTAAAATTTGAGTATAAAATCCCCAATGCAGGTTCTGAAGAACGATGAAGGAGAAACTCTTAAAGGAGGCTACAATGAAAAAATTGGCTCTGTTCGGTTTGATTTTGTCTTTTTATTCCCTCTTATACGGGGCCTTTCATTTGAAAAAGCAAAAGGAATATGCCTTCCTCCAGGAGGTTAATTTCTTCGTTGGGGAGGGGAAGTTGGGAGTAATAGAAGGGACGAAGAAGGGCTTTGCCCTTCACATTTTCGTGGAAAATTACCAGAGGAAATTTTTCCTGAGAAGAGGGGAAGGTCCAGCGGAACTTTTGCTCCCAGCAGGGGGTTTTTTCAAAAAACAGCGAATTTACATCCTTGACAGAAAGAAGCGCTCCTTCCTGATTTTTAACGAGAAGGGAAAATTTCAGGGTTCCCTTCCCCTTACCCCTCCTCATCCCAGGGGAGCCTATCCTCTGGGTATTTTAAACGGAAAGCCGGTGCTTTTAGGTTTTATGTTTCGCCACGGGGAGAAGGGGCAAAGGGGGGTTTTCACCCAGGATATTATACTCTTTGACGGAAAGGCCATAGTAAAGGGGGAAACCTCCCGATGGGAAGTTGGGGGAAAGATTAATTTCGCCAGGGATTTCCTCCTTGCCTCCTTTGAGGGGGGAAAACTTGCCCTGGCTCATAACAGAAAATACAAAGTAGAGATAGGGAAATTATCCGGTAAGAACTTTCTTCCCATTTCAAAAATAGAAAAGCACACACCCAGAATCCCCTGGAGCGAGAAGAAATTGCGGGAACTGGAGGCAGAAATTCTCCCCCAGCCCATGGAAGCCGAACACCCCAAATACCTTCCCCCAATTTTCGCCATCTCCCTTTCAGGAGATTATTTAGCGGTTGTCTCAAACGAAAAAATTCTTGAGAAAACTTCGGTAATAGACCTCTGGAACTGGCCGCAGAAAAAATACCTGGGAAAGGCTAATATTCCTTTAATTTACGCCCAGCATCTTGCCCTTCCCTCTCCCATGCTCAGGTTCTCAGGCTTTGCCCTTGACGGCCGTTTTCTCTACACCCTTCATTACAAAAAACAAACCGA
>JALVRF010000096.1 GCA_027025175.1 Candidatus Aminicenantota bacterium
CTTTCAGGATGTTTTTAAATCCCGAGGGGTTAAATTTACCCTTTACGGAAGAGACGGCAAAAACCGAAAGTCCCTTCTTCCTCTTTCCGGAGGGAAGAACGAAAACGCCCCCTTCCAGTTCAAAGGCGGGCAGCAAATCCCCACCATGGAGGACGAAAACTATTCTATTCAAAGTTTCACTATTCCCCTGGAGACAAGTATTTTAATTATTCCCTCGGTGGTTTGCGGGGGAAAGGGACATAATTTCTCAATCTCCTGGACAGTCCAGGTACCGTTTATTCTGGAAAGGACAAAACCCTCCTGGGGAGATAGGTCCATGGCCGTTATTTTGTCCATGGGAACCATGAGTTTCGGCACGGACCCTGGCTCCAGGTTTACAGAAAGGGCTTTTTTTATCTCATCCACTTTTTCGAGAATTTCCTGGTTTCCAGGGTCCTCCTCCAGCAGGGTGTTGTAAATTTCCTCTGCCTCCTTCAACCTGCCTTCCCTGTAAAAGAAATCAGCCTTCTCCTTCAGGTTGATAAACAGGTCCTTCCGGCTTTCTTTCTCCACTTCGGCTCCTCCAGATACCCGGAGAAATCCTTTTTCCACCAGTTCAAATGCTCTTTTCATTACCTCAAAGGAACTGAGACCCGAATTTTCGGCAATTTCCCTGAGGGAAAATCCACGGGAAAGTTCCTTTATAATGGGGTCCTCACCGTCCTTAAGAACCTCCACTTTAACATCTAAGGATGGTATTACTTTGAGAATAGCCTCTGTTTCGTCTTTTCTGGCATAGCCCTCCAGCAGAAGGTCCTGAATGTCTATGTTCACCTGATAGGGAACCTCCATCTCCCTTTCTTCAAACCTGAAATATCCCTCTTCCACAAAAGAATTAAACACTATCTCCCTGACCAGCCCTTCCAGGGCTCTGTTCACTTCATCCCTGGTGGTAAGGCCCAGCCTCACGAGAGCCTCCCCCAATAGAACCTTTTCCTTTTTGGTCAGGGCTACGGCTTTAAGGATATCCTCCTTTTTAATCCTCAGGGTCTTTGTAAGATATGGCCCCAATCTTTCCTCAGGATCCTCTGAAACTCCGTAGGTCACTTTTCCATCTTTAAGATAAAATTTTCTTTCATAGTCTCCTATTTTAACTGTCAGGACTCCGGTTTTACCCCTCAGGTATATCCACTGGAGGATATCCCCCATATCCATGGTTTTAAGGGAGCCGTAAATGTACATTAAGAAATTTCCCTGGATTTTTGAAGAAAGATTTCCGAGGTAAGGGAATCTATGTTGCAGATTCTGATTCTTTCAAGGGAAGTCCCTTCGTCTATGTAATCAATTATAGCCTTTAATATAACCTCGGCTCCCCTTTCCTTGGGGAAGCCGAATATTCCCGTGCTTATGGCAGGAAGGGAGACGGATTTAGCCCCCTTCTCTTCGGATAGGCGGAGGGCGGATAGGACCGCATTTCTGAGTTTTTTATCTTCGTCCCCTTCCCCCCACCGGGGTCCCACTGCATGAACCACATATTTTGCCTTAAGGGCCCCGGCTGAGGTTACGGCTGCGGACCCCACGGGAACAAAACCGATTTTATCGCTCTCCTCCTGGATAATTTTGCCTCCTTTTCTCACAATGGCCCCTGCTACCCCTCCCCCATGCTTGAGATAGGAATTGGCTGCGTTTACTATAACATCGGTTTCCTCCTCGGTAATGTCCCCCCTCACTATTTCCACCACCGTGTTTCCCCTTTTGAAGGAGTAGAGAACCTGGTTCCCCATCTCAGAACCTCCCTTCCACAAAACTGTAGTCAAGAAGGAAAATCCTGTTTCTGTTGGATGATGCGAGATAATTCCCTGAGACGAACAGGATTCTGGGGGAGAGTAAACCTTCTGGCATCTTTATGCCTATTTTTCCCAGCATATTTCCCTGAGGGTCATAGACATAGGCACAGGAGGAAGGAAGGGATATTATAAATCTTCCCTTCGCATCTATGGCCATGTCCACCGCAGCGTTTACCACAGTCACAGTGTCCTCGTATATTTCTATGTTCCCCCTGGGGACCTCGGGGCCTTCAATCTTTTTCTCAAAAACAAGGGTATAGGCCGAGGAATACTTCCTGAATTTTCCCAGAATATTGGAAAGAACTCCCACTTCTCCTGAGGGGGAAACCCTTATGGTTATGTTCCTCTGGAGTTGGTAGAATTTTTGGGGATATGTAAAATCGGGGTCGTGAAATGGCATACCGAATCCCCCCATGTATTTCCCCCGGGAATCATACATGGAAATCAGAGCATTCTTTCTGGGATCAAAATCCGCCACAAAAATGGTCCCGGCGGGTCCCACGCCTACAGAACCCGGAACATCATGGGTTTTTATAAGAAATTTGAATTTTCCGTTCAGATCAAAAACCTTGAGATTCTTTGCCCCCTCATCTATGACATAAATCAGATTTCCCGAGAGGTAAAAATCTCTGAGGGAAGAAACTTCCTTCTTCTTCAGCCCAAGGGGTAAAACAGGACCCAGGAATATACCGTCAGGGGAAAATTTCAAAATGTTTCCCCGGTCCCGGTCATGAATGTAAAAATTTCCGTAGGAGTCAAGGGCAAATCTTCCGGCAAAGGAAATAAAGGTTCCTGAGGAGGCTATAAGTTTTCCGACATTCTTCAAAACTGGAATTTCAACAATACTTTGAGAAAAAACCAGAAGGCTCATAAATAAAAAAGGTATAATTCTTTTGCTTCTCATCATATTTAATAAAATAGACCATGAAGGGTGATTTTTCAAGAGGCAATTGGGTGGCTCTTATACATCCCCCCATCTATGATTTCACCGCCTATGATTTATGGCTGAGACCCCTGGGTCTATACAATATCGCTGGATATATAAAAGAGTATACGCAACTTAAAGTTTTCCTTTTTGATTACCTGGACAGGGAATCAAAGCTTTCTCCCCCTTCCCGAACGAAAAAATACGGGACTGGAAAATTCCACCGGGAAAGGGTTGAAAAACCCCACCTCCTATCCCCTGTTAAAAGGTATTTTTACCGCTTCGGTGTGCCGGAAAGAACAATGAGGAAATTTATGGAGGGTTTCCCGGAGCCTGCCGCAGTTTTCATAACATCAGGGATGACCTACTGGTACCCTGGCGTGGAGGAAGCCGTAAGGGCAGCAAAAAAAGCCTGGAGCGACGTTCCAGTGTTTTTAGGAGGGACCTACGCTACCCTGCTTCCCGAACATGCAGCCAAGTTTGCCACGGTAATAAGCGGGGAGGCGGGTTGCCAGGTGGTAAATATAATAGGGGAAATCAGGGGTGAAATTTTCCCCTGCTACGAAGAACCCCTGCCCCTTTTTGAGATTTCCCACCGCACATCCTCGGCAACCTCCACCACCCGGGGATGCCCTTACAGGTGCAGTTTCTGCGCCTCTTTCCTTCTGCATCGCTGGAGGAAGAAACCCCTGGAAAGGGTTCTCATGGAATTCGAAAAATTGGCAAGGCTTGGAATTAAGGACCTTGCCCTATACGACGACGCCCTTCTGGTGGATGCAGAGCAGCATTTTAAACCCATTTTCAGGGAAGTGCTCAGGGAAAAGATTCCCCTCAGGTTTCATCTGCCCAATGGTGTTCATGTGAGATTCCTTGATGAGGAGGTGGCCTGGCTCTTTAAAAAAGCGAACTTCAAAACCATCAGGCTATCCCTAGAAAGCACCGACGAGGAATTCCTCAGGGAAAAATCCCCGAAACTCAAAGTAAAAGAATTTGAAAGGGCGGTTTTTCTCCTGGAAAAATTCGGATTCTCCAGGAATAACCTCACTGCCTATGTAATAGTTGGGGTTCCAGGACAGAGGGCGGAGACGGTTATGAAAACTCTTGATTACCTGGAAAGGATGGAGGTAAAACCATCCCTGGCCTATTATTCCCCGGTTCCTGGAACAAGCGACTTTTTACTCCTCCAGAAGGAAGGAGTGCTCCCCCCTGAACACGACCCCCTTCTTCACAATAAATTGATGTTTCCCTATCTGGGATATTCCATAAGCGAGGGGGAATTTGAAAGAATAAGGAAAAGGGCCTTTGAAATAGCGCAAAAACTCAGATAATAAGGGAAAGGACGGAATTCATAACGAAAAAATATTTTCTTCTGATTTTAAGGTGACACCCCCGGGCGTCAAAAAATTCCGGATATTGCCGGGCTTTAAAGAGAATTTCCTCTTCAAGACTGCTTCCGCACAGTGGTATCCCATCCACAAGCCTCAGGCCCATCATCACCCTTTCCTTAAGTTCCTCCTCCGGGCTAAGAAAATAGACATTCCTCTCCACCTCCTCTCCCCTCTCAAGGCGACCTATGTAGGACCTCAGGGACCTCTTGTTTTCCCATCTCTTTGTACCTAAGTGGCTGGCTGCCGAAGGGCCCAGCCCTATCCAGTCCTCAAACCTCCAGTATTTGAGATTATGAAGGCTTTCCCTTCCCCTTACGGAGAAATTTGAAACCTCGTATTGAAAAAGCCCGTGGGCTTCAAGAAATTCCACGGCCAAAAAATACATTTTCTCAAGCACCTCGTCTTCTGGGGAACTCATGGAAAAGTGCCTGGGCACCTCAAGAAGATAAAAACTTATGTGGGAAGGGGCCAGGGAAACGGCCTTCCTGAGGTCATCCTCAAGTTTTTTTGGGGTCTGTCCCTCTATTCCGAAAATCAGGTCCAGGCTTAAATTGGAAAATCCCGCTCGTCTCGCCTCCTCTATCCTTTTTTCCACCTGGGAGGGAAGGTGCCCCCTGGCCAGAGCTCTTAAAAATTCCTCCTTAAAGGAAACCGCTGCCAGGCTTACCCTGTTAAATCCCAGTTCCCGCAGGAAAGAGAAGTCCACAGGGTCTTCGGGATTTATCTCGATGGTGGCTTCCTTTATTTCTTTTCCCATAAATCTTTCTGCGAGTCTTTCAAGGGAATGGGGGGAAAGGAGGGAAGGGGTTCCTCCTCCCAGGTAAAGGGTATCGTAAAGGAAGGGAAATTCCTCTGCC
>JALVRF010000097.1 GCA_027025175.1 Candidatus Aminicenantota bacterium
TGTCAGGAAATTTCTTATGCAATACCTTGGTTATGGCCGCTGTAAGTGTGGTCTTGCCGTGATCAACATGGCCTATCGTGCCCACATTCAAATGGGGCTTCGTCCTTTCAAATTTTGGCTTAGCCATGGCTACCTCCTATATGCATATCCAGCCAACATTTCCTCCATAACCTCAGGAGGAAGAGGCTCGTATTTATAAAAATGAAGGGAATATGTGGCTCTTCCCTGAGTAAGCGACCTCAAACGGGTCGCATAACCAAAGGTTTCGGAAAGGGGAACAAGTCCCTTTATCGCCCGGATGGAGGAAGTTATTTCCTCTACTCCCTCCACCTTACCCCTTCTTGCATTCAGGTCGGATATTATATCACCAAGATAGGCTTCCGGTGAAATTATTTCTATCCTCATTATGGGTTCCAGCAAAATGGGCTTTGCCCGCTGCATGGCCCTCTTAAAGGCCTGGGAGGATGCAATTTTGTAGGCAATATCCGAGGAGTCCACTTCGTGAAAGGATCCATCTACCAGGGTTACCTTAACATCAATCACGGGATAACCCATGAGAACTCCTACATTCATCGCCTCCCTCACCCCCTCTTCAATGGCAGGGAAAAATTCCCTGGGAATGACCCCACCCTTAATTTTCGTGTCAAACTCAAATCCCTCGCCCGGGTTAGGCTCAACGATTATCTTTACATGCCCGTACTGACCCCTGCCACCGGTTTGCTTTATGTATTTTCCCTCGGCCTCAGCGGTATCAGTTATGGTCTCTTTGTATGCCACCTGAGGTTTTCCAACATTGGCCTGGATTTTAAATTCCCTCCGGAGGCGGTCAACTATGATTTCCAGGTGAAGTTCACCCATCCCGGAAATTATGGTCTGACCGGTCTCCTCGCTTACCTTAACCCTGAAGGTTGGGTCCTCTATGGTGAGTTTTTTCAGGGCCTGGGCCAGTTTCTGATGTTCCATCTTTGTTTTAGGCTCTATGGCCACGGAAACCACGGGTTCCGGGAACTCCATGGTCTCAAAGACTATGGGATGTTTCTCATCACAGAGGGTATCTCCGGTGGTGGCCTCCTTGGGTCCCAAGGCAGCCACTATGTCTCCGGCATTGGCAATCTTTATCTCTTCCCTTTTGTTGGCGTGCATAAGAAGGAGTTTTGATATCCTTTCCCTCTTGTTTTTGCTGGAATTGAATACGGTCTGACCCGCCGAGACGGTTCCGGAATATATCCTGAAAAACACCAGTTGCCCCATGTGGGGATCTGACATTATCTTGAAAACCACCGAGGAAAAGGGCTCATCATCGTTGGGATATCTCTTTTCGGTTTTCCCGTTTTTTGGATTTACCCCCTCCACAGGCGGAAGGTCCGCAGGGGAAGGAAGGTAGTAAACTATGGCATCCAGCAGGGGCTGAACCCCCTTGTTTTTAAAGGAAGAACCACAGAGAACAGGAACTATCTCAAAGGACAGGGTTTTTCTCCTGAGGGCAGACCTTATGAAATCCGGGGTAATTTCCTTACCCTCGGTATAGGCTTCCATGAATTCCTCGTCGGTCTCTGCCAGGGTCTCCAGCATGTACTCCCGCCAGTGTTCCGCTTCCTCTTTGAGTTCTGCAGGAACCTCTGCGACCCTGTACTTGGCCCCTAAAAGGTCGCTATCGTATATGTAGGCCTTGCACTCCACTAAATCCACCACCCCTATGAATGAGTCCTCAACCCCCACCGGAACCTGAATGGGAACCGCGGTGGACGAGAGTCTCTCCTCCATTTCGTCAACCACCCGGAAAAAATCCGCTCCCACCCTGTCCATTTTGTTCACATAGGCAATCCTGGGAACCCGGTATTTATCGGCCTGCCGCCAGACGGTCTCGGATTGGGGCTCCACCCCTTCCACCGCAGAGAATATGGCCACTGCCCCGTCAAGAACTCTCAGGGAACGTTCTACTTCCACAGTGAAGTCCACATGACCCGGGGTGTCTATTATGTTTATTCTGTGGTCCTTCCAGAAGCAGGTAGTGGCAGCAGAGGTTATGGTTATACCCCTTTCCTGCTCCTGTTCCATAAAGTCCATAACCGCGGTGCCCTCGTCCACCTCACCGATTTTGTATGTCTTGCCGGTATAATAGAGTATTCTTTCGGTGGTGGTGGTTTTTCCGGCATCAATATGGGCCATGATGCCGATGTTTCTCACCTTCTCAATAGGGACACCGCGGGCCATTTCACCTCACCACCTGAAATGGGCAAAGGCCCTGTTGGCCTCCGCCATCTTGTGGGTATCCTCCCTTTTCTTCACCGATGCCCCCCGGTTGTGATAGGCATCCAGAATCTCAGCCGCCAGTTTCTCTTTCATGGACTTTCCGCTGCGCTTGCGGGCAAATTCCACTATCCAGCGAACCGCCACGGAAATCTGCCTGTGGGGAAGAACTTCCACGGGGACCTGATAGGTGGCGCCACCCACCCTGCGGCTCCTGGTCTCAATAAGGGGCTTAACATTATCAACTGCCTTCTGCAGGACCTTGAGAGGATCCTCCTTGGTTTTCTCCTTAATGATGTCCAGAGCCCCGTAAACTATCTTCTCTGCCAGGGTTCTCTTTCCATCCCACATCACCTTATTAATGAACTTGGTTATCAGGGTGGAGTTGTACTTCCAATCCGGGGGAATTTCCCTTCTCTTAATATAACCTCTCCTGGGCATGGCTCCTCCTTATGCTCCCTTGGGCCTCTTGGTTCCATACTTGGACCTTGCCTGACGCCTTCCTTCCACCCCTGCTGCATCCAGGGCTCCCCTGATTATGTGGTATTTCACGCCCGGAAGGTCCTTTACCCTGCCGCCCCTGACAAGAACATTGGAATATTCCTGCAGGTTGTGCCCTATACCGGGTATGTATGCGGTAACTTCAATTCCGTTGCTGAGTTTAACCCTCGCCACCTTCCTTAAAGCGGAATTTGGCTTTTTGGGCGTGGTGGTAAAGACCTTGGTACAGGTCCCCCTCTTCTGAGGGCAGCCCTGAAGCGCAGGGCTCTTGCTCTTTTTCTTTTTGGGCTTGCGCCCAAAGCGTACTAATTGGTTGATTGTCGGCAAGACATACCTCCTTGTTTTTTTCAAAAGCCCGAAAATTTTACCAAAGTGGCCCCTCTCTGTCAATGGGTTTGGTGGTAAAATGGTTCCATGAGGGAAAATTTTGAAATAGCAGAACCGGTATTCCTGTCCAACATGGTGATTTACCCCATAGGAGGAAGGGAGCAGGATACGGAGGTAGCCCTGCTGGAGGAGGAAAGCCGTGGAGGCAGGGTGAGGCTAATGGAGACAGGGGAGGTAAATTCCCTGGATGTGGACTACGACGGTGGGAACGAACTCCTAATTATCCAGGGAGAGGAAATTGTGGGAGCCAGGCAGAACAGGATATTCGCCTCCTCCATGGTTCTTCCCCGGGGCAGGGAAAGGGTCCCTGTTTACTGCGTGGAGGAGGGAAGGTGGTCCGGAGAAGGGGAACTCCGCCCCAGCGGCTATATAGCCTTTCCCACGGTAAGGTCAATAATTTCTACGGAAGGGCCTGAGGTTCAATCTACAGTATGGAAGGAAATATCCCGCAAACAGACCACCCTGAAGGTCCAGTCAAAGACCATGGCAATGACCGAAAGTTTTCGCCAGAAGCAGGACGAACTGAACTACTACAGGGATTATAAGCCCATACCTGATCAGGTGGGGTTCGCCGTATTTTCCAATTTAAGGTTTTTAGGTCTTGATATCTTCGCCAATGGGGAAATTTTCAGGGCATTCATGGAAAAACTTCTCCTTTCCTACGGTCTGGACGCCCTAGAGGACAGGATGACGGCCAGAGCAGGCCAGATACCCTCTCCCGCGAAGGTTCTCAGGGCCCTGAAGGATACCAGACTTGAAGAAAAGGAGATTCCGGGCACGGGAAAACTCCTTGCGGGAATTGCGAGACTTCTGGTGGTCAGGAAATTGATAAAGGAGGGAATTCTTATCCACGCTTCGGTATTTCCCAGATGATTTCCTCTAAATTCGGAAGGTTCAGGATAAAGAGGTGGTTGGGGGGAGGAAGGTTTGCTGATGTTTACCTGGTTGAGGACCCCTTAATAGGAAAGGAATTCGCCCTGAAAATAGCCCGGGGAAGGGAGGAAAACCTGAAGGAACTCATAGAGGAAGTAAGACTTCTGGCAGAACTCCTTCATCCCAACATAGTCAGGTTTTACACCGTGGAAAAGGAGGGGGAAAGGGTTGGGATCGTCCTTGAATATCTTGAGGGAAAGAGCCTTCGGGAGATAATAAAGGAAGAGGCCCCTATAGATCGGGGAAGGGCCCTTATACTTCTTAAACAGATGGCAGATGCCATTGATTACGCCCACGAAAAGGGGGTTCTGCACAGGGACCTTAAACCGGAAAATATAATTGTTTCGGGAAACACCCCGAAAATAACTGATTTCGGACTGGCCTTTTTCATGGAAGGAGAAATGACCCGTTCTGTGGCAGGTACCCCGCCCTACATGGCTCCTGAGTGCTGGAAGGGAAAGTATTATCCGGAAAGCGACATATTCTCCCTGGCTGTCATTGCCTACGAAATGCTCACCGGAATAAATCCCTTCTTCTCAGATAGCATAGAGACTACATTGAAGAAAATAAAAAAGGGAATCTCCCGGGACCAGGTCCCTCCCCACTTGGGGCCTAAAATAGCTAAGGCCATAGAAAAGGCCACTTCTAAAGAGCCCGAGGACAGGTTTTCCAGGGGTATGGAATTGGTAAATGCCATGGTGGAAGGGGAGGAAAAGGAGATAATAGTCCTTAAGGGAAAGCCCAAAAAGAAAAGGGCAGTCCTTACCAAGGAGCAACTGGAGGCAGCCCATTCCCCCTTCCGTTACACCTTGGTGGTGGGAGGACCAGGAACGGGAAAGACCCAGACCCTCATAGAAAGGGTTTCCTACCTCATAGAAAAGGGAGTGGCCCCGGAGGGAATACTCATAACCACCTTTACCAACAAGGGCAGGGAGGACCTGGCTGAAAGAATATCCCGACATCAGAAGGATGCAGTCAACTACCTGTGGCTGGGAACTTTCCATCAGATATGCTCAAGAGTGCTGGAGGCAAACCTGGAACTCATAGGTTATCCCGCAGGATTTACGGTGGTTCCGGAGAGGATTTCCTCGGCAAAACTGAGGCAGGTCATGGACCGCCTGGGGATAAAATACTCCCTGTCACAATTTTCCGCCCTCATTTCAAAGGTTATATCTTCCCTGAGACCCATAGAGGAGATGAAATTAGGGAAGGAGAAAAAAAGGGCATTAAAACAGGCCCTCGAGGCCTACAGGGAGTTAAAGAGGAAGGAAGGGATAATGGACTACGACGATGTGCTTCTTCTGACCTACGAACTCCTCAACAAAAACCCCCTGGTTCGGGAGGATTATCAGGAGTTCATAACAGATATTTTGGTGGACGAATTTCAGGACCTTAACAACCTCCAGTTTCAAATAATAAGACTGCTTCTCGGAGAGAAAACAAGGCTCTTTGCCACCGGCGACGATGACCAGTCCATATACGAATGGAGGGGAGGAAGGCCTGAACTCATAAGGGAATTCAAAAAAATATTCCCGGAAAACTCCAATGTTTACCTCCTCACCAGAAGCCACCGATTGGGACAGGGCATTATCTCCCCGGCCCTTAACCTCATTTCCGCCAACAAAAGGAGGATGGAGAAGGTCCTGTGGAGCGAGAAAAAACACGGGAAACTGGTGGTGGAGCATTTCCCTACCAGGACAGAGGAGGAGGAATTCGTAATATCGGAAATAGCCCAGGAAACCCTGAAGGGAAGGAGTTTTAACGAATTTGCCATCCTGGCCCGTTTCAACTACCTCCTCAGGGGATATGTAAAGAAACTGGGGGAAAACGAGATTCCCTATTCCATAATGTTCGCCAAGAACCTGGTAAGGAAAAGGGAGATAACCTTTCTACTGGACTTCCTTAGGTTTTTGAGAAAACCAACCAAGTCCTCCTTCTTCTTTTTCCTGAACTTAGGGGATAGATTGGTGAACAAGGACGAATTTAAGGGGAAAAGGAATTATGTGGAATTCCTCAAGAAACACGAAAATCCAAGGGTGAGGGAAAGGGCGGGTTTTCTCGCCTCCCTTCTGGAAAACTCAGGGGAAATTCCCCCGGCCACTGCCCTCAAACTGGCTGTGGAATACACCGGAATCCTCAAGAGGGGAACCCTTCAGTCCAGGATGATAAGAAGCGAAACCATAGGGGAATTTCTTGATCTGGCTCAGGATTTTCAGGAAAGAAATCCCAGGGCAGACATCCCGGGTTTTCTGGAGTACATTAAACTCCTTGAAGGACAGGGAATTTTCCACGCCGAGGAGGGGGTAAAGGTCCTATCCGTCCACGCCTCCAAGGGTCTTGAATTCCCGGTGGTCTTTATAGTTGATGCTTATGAAGGTGTCTTTCCTCCCTTTACAACAAAAATGGGAAGCCGCAGGCTTGAAGAAGAAAGGAGGCTTTTCTATGTGGCCATGACCAGGGCCACGGAAAAACTCTATATAATTTACCCCCATAAGGAAGGGCGAAATCCCGTGGAGCCCTCAAGATTCGCAAAGGAGATCCTGGGTTTTGTTCCGCTTTTTTAAAAAAACTATTTCGCTAATCATACTGTCGCTCTTTCTTCTTGGTCTGGACCTTTCCCGGATAAAAACCAGGATAGAGGAAATCGGGGGGCTTAAATTTAAAAAATTTCCCCAGGTGATATACCTCAACCAGGAACAGGTAAAAAAACTGGTCCTCAGGGAACTTAACTTCAGGGAGGTTAAAATTCTCTCTCCCCTGGGAATAATAAAGGACCCGGAATCATATATAAAGAGGAAAACCTCCCTTTTCTCCGGAGCAGGCATCGGCTTCTTTTCCCCCTCCAGCCCCGGAAAGGTCTTCGTGGCAAAGGGATGGCCCGAGAGATTTCAGGAGCTCGCTCTGGTTCACGAACTCCGCCACTGCCTCCAATGGGAACACTTTCCTTCCCTTTTCTCTTCGCTTCAGGAGGGGTTCTTAGGTGAGGACAGGACCAACGCCCTTCTGGCTGTCCTTGAAGGGGACGCCACCTGGGTGACCATACGCTACTTCGGGAAAAAGGAATTTCTTCCCCCTGATTTCCCCGGGGATTTTCTCATGGGGATGGTGCACTTCGTCTATACGGATGGATACCGTTTAGTGAAAGAGAGATGGAAAAGGGATGGGATAGCGGGGGTTATTTCCCTTCTCAGGAATCCTCCGGATAACACCGCTTTCTTTTTCAAAAGGCACTACGAGAGAATAAATTGCCCCTGCAGGGGAAGCCTCCTTTCTTTAGGCATGGAAACCTATAGTTTTCTCTTAGGGGAATTGGCCATGCACTTAAAGGGCGATTGCCTCTGCCAGGAAGGTAAAAAATTAAAGGGGACCCTGGTTTTCGATTCACCGGCAAATTCAGCCCTTGCCATGAAGGTAATTTCTTATAAAATAAGAAGGAGAATTTCGGAAAAAATAATCTTTGAGTTGGAGGTAAGGGATGATTCCAGTAACCCAGGTGAAAAGGGGAATGACCCTTAAAATGGATGGAGAACTTTATAAGGTGGTGGATGTTTTTCATCACACCCAGGGAAGGGGTTATGCCATAGTCAAGTTAAAACTTAAAAATTTAAAGGACGGAAGGCTTATTGAAAAGAGGATGCAGTCCGGGGAAAAGGTGGAACAGGCATATCTGGAGAGGGTGCCCATGGTTTACATTTACAGCGAAGGGGACCTTTTTTATTTCATGAACAACGAAACATACGAACAAATACCCATTCACAGGGAACTCATAGGAGACGCAGTTTATTTCCTCAAGGAGGATGTGGAATTTGAAATAGAACTACACGATGGAAAACCCGTGGGCGTGATACCCCCAAAAACCGTGGACCTGGAGGTGGTGGAGACAGAACCCTATCTAAAGGGAGCCACCGCTGCAGCCTCCAACAAGCCCGCTGTTTTGGAAACAGGACTCAAAGTATCCGTTCCCTTCTTCATCCAGAAGGGTGACATAATAAAAATTGACACAGAGGACCTTAAATACATTGAGAGGGTGAGGGAAAAATGATAAATTATACTCGGCATGGATGAAGACAGGGACAGGCAACAGAACGAAATACATCCCTATCTAACTGTAATCTGGGGAACTTCCTTTGACTTCGGAAAGGAACTCAAACTGGAGGACAAACCGGTTCTTATAGGCAGGAGCAAGGAAGCAAATTTCCGCCTCACTGACAGAATGGTATCCAGAAGACACTGCATAATACGGCCGGTGAAGGCGGGATTCTACGAAATAGATGATGTAGGCTCCTCCAACGGGACCTATGTGAACGAGGAGAGGATAACCGGAAAGAAACTCCTTTCCTCCGGGGATAAAATAAGGGTAGGGGAAACCATAATTAAATTTCATTATAAGGATGACTACGATACATTCTTCTTCCAGAAACTTTACAAAATGGCCGTTTACGATGGCCACACCGGACTTTTGAACAAAAGTTTTTTCATGGACGAGATGAAACTTCAGTTTGAGATTGCCTCCCGCCAGAGCATGCCCCTTTCCTTCGTGCTCTTTGACCTTGACGACTTCAAAGCGGTAAACGACCGTTTCGGCCATCCGGTGGGGGATGTGGTGTTAAAAAGGGTGGCAGAGATTCTGACCACCTCCAAAAGAAGCCAGGACATAGCAGGAAGGCTTGGGGGGGAGGAATTCGGGGTCATCCTTCCCGCCACGGACCTCAAGGGAGCGGTGGCCCTGGCGGAAAGGGTCAGGGAAAAGGTGAGCCAGGCTCCTATAAAGGCCTACCACGAATTGGTGAGGATAACCGTAAGCGCGGGGATTTCCAATTTTCCCCTCACAGCCTCCACCCTGAACGAACTGGTAAACCAGGCGGACCAGGCCCTTTATCAGGCCAAAAGAATGGGGAAAAACAAGGTTATTACGTATCTTCCCATTTCCGGGGAAGGGAGATGACCTTCCTTCCCTCCTTGTAAACCGCTATTAATCTGGGCTCGGAGAAGTAGTAGAAGATTTCCCGGTAATTCTTGAAGTTCAGAACCAGAAAGTCGGCCTTTTTCCCGGGTTCTAAACTTCCCACCTTTCCGTCAAGCCCCAGGACAAAGGCTGAATTGATGGTGGCGGCAGTTAGTGCCTCCTCCATGGAAAGGCCCATTTTGAATACTAAGAGCCAGAGCGGGAAGAACATGGAGACCGCAGGGGAACTTCCGGGATTGAAATCGGTACCCAGAGCCACGGCTCCACCCATGTCTATTATTTTCCGTCCAGGAGCGTATTTTTCCATCCTGAGGAAAAAACTTACCGTGGGCATGAGTACCCCAACGGTATCCGATGCGGCCAGTTTTTCTATATCTTCGTCAGAGGCAAAAAGAATGTGGTCTACCGAAATGGCCCCCATATCCACGGCCATGGGTATGGCCCCTGTATGGGTGAATTCGTCGGTATGGAGCCTTATTTTTAAACCGTGCTCCAAGGCAGCCCGGAACATTTTTTCCACATCGGAAGGACTATACACCCCCTCCTCGCAGAAGGCGTCAAAATAACTGGATAATCCACTTGAGGCTACCTCAGGGATTATTTTCTCAACAAGGTCGTGAATATAGGAATCCTTATCCCGGTCAGGGGGGATATCGTGACCTCCCAGAAAAACAGGAACCACATCCATAGGAAAGGCCCGGTCCAGGGCCTTAGCCACTTCCAGTTGTTTTATTTCGTCCTCAAGGTTAAGTCCATATCCGGACTTGGCCTCCACAGAAGTTGTCCCGTTTTTTAATAGCCAGAAGGCCCTTGCCTTTGCCTGCTGGAAAAGTTCCTCAAAGGAGGCTTCCCTGGTAGCCTTTACTGTGGAGCGAATCCCCCCTCCGGCCTTGGCTATTTCCATGTAGGAAGCCCCCCGAAGTTTCATTTCAAATTCGTCCAGTCTTTCCCCTGCGAAGGGAAGATGATTGTGGGAATCCACCAAGCCGGGAATGGCTAATTTCCCCCGATAATCAAAGGTAATATCCGCATCCGATGTCCTTTCGCCCACTTCCAGAATCACCCCGTTTTCCTCAAGAATTTCTCCGGGCTCGTAGATCTTCAAATTGCCCATGGCCTCCCCCTTTACGGGAGCGTCCCCTGCTGGAGTTGCCACCTGGGAAAATTTAAATTTCCTTTTCATCTTCCTCCTCATCTTCTCCGAATAGGAAATCGCTTCCTGTTATGCTTCTGGGAATTTTTACTCTGTTTTTTTTCTCATTGCCTTTTCTATTTACGGGTCCATAGGGCGCATCCCAGCCCTGGTCCTCAGGAAGGGAAGCAGGAGAGGCTGTGCCCATGGGGGCTGCAGGAGCGCTAACATTCCTCGCAATCTCCTCCTCACCCATGGTTTTTTCAACTTCCTCCTCCTCAAAATCCGTAGCAATCACCGTTATCCTGATCCTGCCCTCCATGTCCTCGCTCTGAAAATAGCCCATTTTAAGGTTGGGTTCCACACCGGGGAAATTCTCCCTGGCTTCCTTTATGACATCCTCCACTATGGAGAAAAGGGTCTTCACATCGGTATCCGGTCCCAGGCCAATGTGGAGAAGTATGGATTTCGCCCCTCTTATGTTGTTTCTCTCGAGGATAGGTGAATGGAGGGCTTTCTCCAGGGCCTCCTCTACCTTCCTTTCCCCTGTTCCCTCTCCCACCCCAATCACCGTTTTGCCCTTCCCTGAAAGTCTGGCCTTGATGTCCGAAAGGTCCAGCCTCATATCCGAGGGTTTAACTATCACATCCCTGAGGGCAATCACGGAGTCGTAAAGTATGGCATCTATCTCTCCAAAGGCCTCCTTAGGGGGTCTTGTTCCGTCGCCGTTCTTAATATTGGAATTAAGGGCCACCATTATGGCATCAACTTTGGAACGGAGTTCCTCAAGGCCTTCTTCGGCCTTTTTTATGGTTTCCGGCCCCTCAAAATCAAAGGGCATTATGGCAAAGGCTATGGTAAGAATGCCGTTTTCCTTGGCAATTTCCGCCACCACCGGAGACGCTCCGGTTCCAGTTCCCCCGCCCAGACCGGTGGCTATAAATAGAACATCGGTCCCCTCAATGGCTGCAGCAATTTTATCCGAATCCTTCCTGGCCGCCTCCCTTCCCTTTTCCGGATCCCCTCCGGTTCCCCCACCCTTGGTCATGTTTTCCCCTATCTGGAGTTTCACATGAGCCAGGGATGAAGCCAGGGAATACCTGTCAGTATTTATTGCCACAAGTCGGATTCCTTCCACCTCTTTTTCCGCCAGAAGGTTCATGGAATTACACCCGGCTCCCCCTATTCCCACCACGGTTATTTTCGGGCCAGAGGCTTCCTCGTATCCCACGGAAATTCCCACCTTTTCATCCATTTTTACCCCCCTTATTTTCTCCTGAATATTTTTTGTTTTAAACCTTTAAACAATGAACTTATATCCCCCCCTGGCAGGGAATCCTCCCTCTCTGCCACAAACCTGAGTAATCCCACAAGGAGAGAAAACTCCGGAATCATGTACTCCTCAGGGAAATCAAACACCCCCAGGGTAACCCTCGGGCCTGAAACCCTTACCACAGAGGAGAAATAATGGGCCATGTATTCCCTGAGACCCTTCAACTTGGAGCCCCCTCCGGTTAAAATGATTCCGTTGGTTCTGTTAATCTGCCAGCCCACAGAGGTTATGTCCTCCATTATGGACCTGAAAAGTTTCTCCGCCCTGGGGAAGATGGCGTTTTTCAGTTCAGAAAGAACCAGAGTCCGCTGGGTCCCATCCATGAGGTCCACGGAAACACTATCGGTTTCGTCCTCCTCGTCCAAGAGGCTTGCATACTTGATTTTCATCCTCTCGGCATTTTTCATGGTTATGCCGAACTCTATGGATATATCCTTCGTAAAGTCCTTTCCCCCCATCTCATAGGTGAATATCCTGTAAAGCATTTTTCTGTGAACAAGGGCCACCTCCGTGGTCTCGGCCCCCATATCCACCAGCATAACCCCGGCCTCCCTGTCCTCCTCGTTAACCAGGGATTCCATGTTGGCCACATGGTTAAGAACTATCTTTCTGGGGAAAAAACCCACCCTCCTAACCATACCCTCAAGGTTTCTAAGGGCTATGGCGCTGTGGGTTATGACCTGAACCTTAACATCCAGGGAATTGCCCAGCATACCCTCCGGCTCCTCCACCTTCATGTTGTTTACCATGTAAAGGAAGGGGAGGATGTGAATCACTTCCCGGTCCGGAGGCAGACTCACCGCACCGGCGTTTTCTATGGCCCTTTTCTTTTCCCTCCTGGTTATGGTATTTCCAACCACATAGGTTCTTCCTGTGCCCTGAATCATCTCAGCCCCTTTCCCCCCTATATTTATGTAAACATCGTTCACCTGGGAATCCGCTTCCCTTTCTGCGGCCTCAATGCTTTCCCTGAGAACCTTTGAGGCTTCCAGGAGATTCACTATCCTTCCCCTCTCCACCCCCCGGGAAGGTTGAGTAAATACTGAAAGAACTTTTACGCTCCCATCCTTCTGTTTTTTTGCGATGGCCACTGCCACCTTCTTTGAGCCCAGATCTACTGTCGCAAATAAACTCATTTTTCCCTTCTAAGATAAAGTTTACCCTGACAGGTGAAATCCAACAAGGAAAAATTAGGGCCTTCCTCTTCCAGGGTCGGGACCAGGGAAAGGAGGAGACTTAGTTTTTCGGAGAATCCCTCTATGGGAAGGAGAACCCTCCAGGACTTAGAGCGGAGTTTCCCCTCCACATGGAAGGGGGAAGATATTCTCACCCATTCAAAAGCGGAAAACTCTTCCCTGTGCTTATCTATAAAAGCAAACTGGAATTTGAGGGGGAGTTTTGAAGGTATGAATCTTAGGGCATCTTCAGGACAACCGGGTTTGATCACCCTTCCCTTCCTGTCAATTAAGTATTCCTTTCCCCCGGATAGCATGCAGGCAAAGGGTCTTTTCCTTATTACCTTAATCAAAAGGGTGTGGGGATAAATCTTCTTAACCTCTACTTCCGAAATAAAGGGGTCCTTCCCTATAGCCCTCATAACATCCACTGTGGTTACCTTCCTCAGATCTCTTCCCAGAAGGGCCGAAACTGCCCCTTCGCTTCCCCCATCCATTTTAATTTTCTCCACCCGGAAGGCCCCTTCAACTCCCCGAAGGGAGATTCCGGAATATACAAGGAAACCTCCGGCCAGAATCACCGAGATGACCTCCAGAAATTTAATCCTCATTTAATGCCCCCTTTATCCTTTCCACATATTTAGTAATGCTTCCTGCTCCCAAAAGGGCGATGACATCACCGGGGGAGGTAATTTCCTTAAGGAGACCGGGGAGTTCATGAAGTTCTCTGCAGAAAAGGACCTCCCCCTTTACCTCTCTCAGCAGGTCATAAAGGACCTTTCCGCTTATCCCCTCTATGGGTTTTTCCCCGGCAGGGTAAACTTCGGTTATTACCACCAGGTCTCCCCCGGAAAGGGAAAGGGCAAGTTTTTCCTTCATTTTAGCCAGCCTGGTATAGCGGTGTGGCTGGAAGACCACCACCAGTCTTGCGGCAGGGTAAATTTCCCTTAGACTCCCTATAACCGCCCTGATCTCCGTGGGATGATGGGCATAATCCTCGTAAACCTTCCTTCCTCCGGCCTCGCCCCGGTAATCAATCCTGCGGCGGACTCCCCGGAATTCTTCCAGGGCTGAGGCCACGGTCTTCATGGGCAGTCCAAGGGTGGCGCAGAGGGCCACTGCTGCAGAGGCATTGTAAATATTGTGAAGTCCCGGAAGCCTTATTTTCATTCTATGACCCCTTATTTCAAAGGCCCAGAAATCCCCCTGCTTACCCAAGGGTTTTGCCTGGAATTCAGATGGCTCCTTTATGGAAAATCCGATTTTATACCTCTTCATTTCCCCCTCTATTTCCCTTATTCCAGGGTCATCCCTGTTTAAAACCACGAAACCGAAAAATGGGATGTTTTCGGTAAAGCGCAGGAAGGCTTCTCTTATGGCCTCAATGTTGGGATAAAAATCCAGGTGGTCCTCCTCTATGTTTGTTATAACCTCTGCGGAGGGATACAGTCTAAGGAAGGAACCATCGCTCTCGTCCGCCTCTGCCACCATGAATTTCCCCTTTCCCATTTTTGCTGTGGCCCCTACCTGATGGGGTATACCTCCCACCACTATGGTGGGGTCGTATCCAGCGGCTGCCAGGATAAAACCAATCATGGAGGTTGTGGTGGTCTTCCCGTGGGTTCCTGCCACTGCTATGGAATATTTCATTCTCATAAGCTGGGCCAGTGCCTCGGCCCTGGGTATTACCGGTATTCCCATCTGCCTGGCCCTCTGAACCTCCACATTATCTTCCCTTATGGCCGAGGAAATCACAACAACCTGAGCAGAAGACAGGTTTTCGGGCCTGTGACCTACTTCGATTTTTATC
>JALVRF010000098.1 GCA_027025175.1 Candidatus Aminicenantota bacterium
GGATTTTTAATGGCAAAGGGGCAAAAATTTCCCAAGGGCGTATCCTCAGCCCTGGACAAAGCGGTGAAGGGGGAGTTAATGAGAGACGACCTTCACCTTGCCTTTGTGAAGGACCTTTATTATCCTGCCCAGGGAGGTGATATTTATTTCGTCCAGTTCGTCAAGGCAGACCTTCCGGAGATAGAGGAGGGAAAACCTGCCCATATTTTCCTCAGGCTTTACGACAAGAAGGGAAAAAAGGTTGAAGACCTTTACGCCCCAATAGATAAGGTCTCTGAATTCTATTCCTTCCCCATAACCTTTGCCCCGGGTAAATATAAAATAGCGGTTTTGGTGGGGACCAATGACCTTAAGAAGTTTTCGGTTAAGGTTAAGGCTGTGGACGGAGATAATCTCCTGAACTTCAGAAGGCTTTCAACCACGCCAATAGTTTTCCTCAAGGGCATGGAGAAACTCCCGGAACCCATAAAGGAATTCAGGTGTTATCACGGGGAATTTCCTCTGGGGCTTTACATGGTGAAACCTTACATCTACGAAAAGGTCACTGCAGGAAGCACTCCAGCGGTGTTTTTCTTCATCCTCGGAGCCCAGGCTCAAAAACCGGCCAATACCTACAATTTAGTAGTTTCCTATCAGATAAAAAAGGAGGGGAAGGTTGTAACAAAATTCCCCAAGCAGCAACTTACATATTCAGTGGTTTATCAGCCCATACCACTTAAAAGCCACGGAGCTCCCCTGGAGCCTGGCCTTTACACCCTCCACATAAAAATACAGGACATGAATGCCAGAGCCGAGATGGAAAAGAACCTTAACTTTGAGATAACCAAATAGGGAGGGGAAAATGAGACGGGGACTTTTCCTTCTTTTATTTATGTCCCTTATGGTTACCCCAATCCTGGCCCAGCACACTCCCCGGGGAAAGGGAAGAATCCAGGGGGTTGTCCTTGACCAGTTTGGACATCCCATTCCCGACGCCACCATAGAGGCTATACATCTGGAAACCGGATTTAAAAGAACAACCAAAACAGACAAAGACGGCAAATGGGCAATCCTCGGTCTTGGGACCGGCCTGTGGAGGATAATAGCCAGGGCTAAGGGTTATTTTCCCTCCTATACCGAGCAGTTCGTCCACCAACTCAGCAGGAATCCTGATATTACCCTTACCCTGAGGAAAATGTCGGGTCTTGAATCTCTCCTCAGTGATAAACAGGCCATGAAAAAATTGGAGGAGGGAAATAAACTTTTCGAGGAGGGAAAATACGAAGAGGCCCTAAAGAAATTCCAGGAAATACTCAAGGACCATCCGGATGTTTTTGAACTTCACATAAATCTCGGCAATATTTACTACGAACTTGGCGATTATGAGAAGGCAGAGCAGGAGTTCAACTATGTAATTCAGGAGGCCGAGAAACACAGGGATAAACTGGGAGACGATGTCACTGATGACATAATCGCCAGGGCCTATGCTGGAATAGGGAATTGCTATGTGAAAAAGAAAGATTATTCCAGGGCGAAGGAATATTACGAAAAATCAATAAAAACCTATGCCAATAATGCGGGGGTTGCCTTCAATCTTGGAGAGATATATTATGCGGAAGGGAACATGGACAAGGCCCTGGAAATGTACAATCTGGCTTCCAAACTTAAACCCTCCTGGGCCCTGCCTTACTACAAACTGGGTTATGTTTATCTGGCCAAGGCACAACTTGAGAAAAGCCTTGAGGCCTTCAAAAAATTCCTCTCTATGACAGACGAAAACTCTCCTAAGTACAAAGAGGTGAAGGGACTTATACCGGACATAGAGGGTATGATAAAACAGGAAAAAAAGAAGAAGGGGGGTAATTTAAAAAATTGATTCAAAAATTTGAATCAGGTATTTTGTCCCTCCCGGGGTTCGCATTCAAAGGGGGGAAACTATATGAAATTCAGGCATGAAATTTGCTAAAGATAAATCTGAGATAACAAACTAAAAATGGAGGTGTATATGCGAAAGGTCCTGATTGGACTGATGGCCCTTTTCCTGGTGGTAGGCTTTGCTTTCTCCCAGGCCACCACAGGAAACATTAAGGGCGTTGTCACGGACACCTCGGGAAATCCTCTTCCCGGTGTATCCGTGGTGGTAAAAGGCCCCAAATTAATCGGTGAGAGGGTTGTGGTAACGGATGCTAACGGAAAATTCGTGGTTCCCGACATTCCTCCGGGAACCTATACCATTACCGCAACCCTTCAGGGATTTAAAAAGGCCGAAAAAAAAGGTGTGGTGGTTTACCTGGAAAAGACCACCTTCGTCAAACTCGTGATGGAACAGGGTGAAATTTCCGAGACCATTGAGGTAACCGCTGCAGCTCCCGCTGTTGACATCACCGATACCAAGGTGGCCATGAATGTTAAGAAGGAGTTCTTTGATGCTCTCCCCAAGGGAAGGAACTTCGTGGCCATGGTTCTTATGGCTCCCTCGGTCAATGCCGGTGCTTTCGGTATTTCCGTTGGAGGCGCCACCGGGTTGGAGAACCGCTACATAATTGACGGACTGGATACCACTGATGTTGACCTGGGACATGTGGGAACCAACATCGTTTACGAGTACATTGATGAAGTTCAGGTGAAAACCGGTGGATACGAAGCGGAATTCCCAGGAGCCCTGGGTGGTGTTGTTAACATTATCACCAAGAGCGGAGGAAACGAATTCCACGGTAGTTTCCTTTTCAACTATCGCTCTGACAAACTTTATGCCGAGCCCAAGGTTACTGTTTTCGGTGGTGGAGCCATTGATAAGTTCCACTATTATGACTTCGGTCTCGGTATTGGTGGCTATATCATCAAGGATAAGATCTGGTTCTTCATTGCCGGAACTCCTTCCTTCAGAACCACCTATTATAATCCGGTAAACAAAGTTACCGGTGAGGTGGTTCACTCAGACTACAAACAGACCACCTACAACTTCTCCGGAAAACTCACCTTCCTCCTTGCCAGGAATCATACCTTCACCCTCTCCGTTTTCGGAGACCCCCGTCACGGTGAAGGTGGAAACCCTGGAACCCTCAGGGACCCCAACAGCGATTACAAGGCTAAGAACACAGGAGGAACCTACAACTTCGCAGCCAAGTACGAGGGAATGTTCGGCACTGACTGGATAGTAAACCTCATGGTAGGTAGGTATTTTGACCACACCAAGACCCTTCCTGCCAGCGGAGACCTTGACACTCCCGTTTTCATATATCAGTACGGCTCCTTTGGTTATCCCCATGGGTGGAGGACCGGAGGATTCGGATGGTATTCTGACCCCTTTGACAAGAGCAGGTGGACTGCGAAATTTGATATTACCCGTTTCTGGGGCAGCCACACTATAAAGGCTGGATTCCAGTTCTTCCGTTCCATTGAGGACAGGAACGACCACTATACTGGTGGTTTCTACAGGGTTTACAGGCAGCCCTTCGGGTATTACTACGAGCGCTACAGAACCACCAAGGGCGATGCTTACACCGACGACTTCGCCCTCTTTATTCAGGATTCCTGGCAGATTGGAAGGCTGCACCTGAACATAGGTGTCAGGGCCGAGAGCGAGGTTCTTCACGCCACAGATCCTTCCAAGTTCTTCAAGCCTCATGAGGCAGTTATATCCTGGAAGTTCTCCGACATGCTTGCTCCCAGGCTTGGATTCGCCCTGGATGTCTTCGGCGACGGAACCACCAAACTCTTCGGTTCTTATGGAAGGTTCTATGAAATAGTTCCCATGGACATTAACGCCAGGTCCTTCGGATATGAAGAGGACACCATTTACTTCTACACCATGGATGGAACCCTGTTCTATACCTGGCTTATCGGCCACGAGCCTCCTCCAATTCAGCCCAACCTCAAGCCTCCTTATCAGAACGAATATGTCCTTGGAATTGAAAGGGAACTCAGCAAGGACTTCACCATAAGCATCAGGGGAATCTACAGGAAACTTGGAAGGATTGTTGAGGACGGCTCCTTTGACGGTGGTAATGTTTACTTCATCTTTAACCCCGGTGAATGGGAACCCACAACCATAGAAAGGCCTGCGGACTTCGTGGCGAGGTGCCCTGAAGAATACTGGCACTTCCCCAAGGCTCTCAGGTGGTATAAGGCCGTGGAGGTGGTGCTGACCAAGCACTTCTCCCACAATTATCGGTTCGTGGCCTCCTACACCTACGGAAGGGCCTACGGAAATATACCGGGTCTTGCCTTTGAGGAATACGGCCAGGCTGACCCCAACATCACCGCAGAGTTTGACTTCCCTGAACTCATGTACAATGCAGAGGGATATCTCCCCAACGACAGGAAGCACCAGTTCAAGTTTGACGGCGTTTATGTGTTCCCCTTCGGACTCTCCCTGGGTGCTTCCGTCAGGTACATAAACGGAAAGCCCTACACCGCCATGGGAAGGAACGAGTGGTACGGCCCCATTGCCTTCCTTGACCAGAGGGGAACCACCGGAAGGTTACCCAACCAGTTCCACATAGACCTTCACGTGGCCTACTCCTACAAGATTGCAGGCAAGTATAAACTCACCCTCCTGGCAGACATCTTCAACCTGAACAATGCCAAAGAGATGACTTCAATCTACTCCATTTACGACAACGAGCACTACTATGGCTTTTCCGACAACCCCAATACCATTTATCCTCCCTGGACCAAACCCGCAGCGCCCTCCAATCCCTATTATGGGGAGGCAAGGGGCTATCACGGACCCAGAACTGCAATTCTCGGTCTGCGCGTAGAGTTCTAATCTGAATCTCTAAATAAAGGCCCCGCCCGTCCGGGCGGGGCTTTTTATTTAAACTTTCTTTTTAGGGACAGACCCTATTATGGTATAATTTCCCCATGGCAAGACTGGCCCGCACATACATCAAATTCCCCTCAGCCACCGCCTACTACCACATCTTCACCCACCTTGCAGACGAACTCC
>JALVRF010000099.1 GCA_027025175.1 Candidatus Aminicenantota bacterium
GATACCCTTTCCCATGCCTCCATGACCTGCTTTATGATTACCTCGGTAAATCCGTTTTGCAGAACTGCCTCCTCTCCAGATATGTAACCTTCCAGGGCATGGGAAATTATATCCACCACCCCGTCCTTGATTATTTTTACTGGAAGGCTGTGGGTTAAAATGGGGTCCCAGAGGGCAAGCCTGGGCCAGAAGTAGGGGGAATATAGTCCCCTCTTTTCTTTGGTCTCCGGATTGGATATAACAGCATAGGGGTCCGCCTCAGAGCCCGAGGCAGGTACCGTGGGGATGGTTATAAGGGGAAGTGAGGCCCTGAATTTTCTTTCTCCTGTAGCATATTCCCAGGGGGAGCCTTCGCTTAATGCCATGGCAGCCACGTACTTGGCTGCGTCCATTACCGAACCCCCTCCCAGGGCTATAACTGCGTCTGGTTTTTCCTCCCTGGCCAGGGATACGGCATTTTCCACCTCTGGGACCTTGGGATTCGGCGTTATTCCCTTAAAATGGATGAGCCTCTTCCCTGGAAGCTGCTCCTTTAAAGCATCAACCAATCCGTGCTCCTGGGCAAACCTCTGCCCTGTAATGAGGAGGAATTTTTCCCCGAAGGGGGATATTAATTCTCCTGCCTTCTTGAAAACTCCTTTCTTAAAAACTATTCTGGTGGGAAACCGGAATTCAAAATCCCTCATGGGGAAATTTTACCATACGGGTCTTATGGCCATTTGTGAAATTTCACCGGATTTTTCGTGAAAAATGAATTTTATCCCCTTTCTCCTGGAGAGCAGAAAGTCAGCATGGGCCTGTATGAATTTCTTCCCGCAGTAAATCAGGTAGGAGAGGAATTTTCCCGAAGCTGTCTCGTCCATGTATTCGGGAACTTCCGTGGAAATGGGAATGGGGGTTTTCAGCTCCCTCTTTCTTCCGTTTTTCCAGTAAATATTATAACCATGGACGGGCTCCATTTTGAAGGCGTGGGGATTCCACCTTTCTGCCCAGCGGTAATACCTCTGGTAAAGCCTGCGGTTAAATTCGTCTATTTTTTTATCCGCCGAAAGGGTTTTTGCCAGGTATTCCAGGAGCGCCCTGCTAATTTTTGAGTAGGGGGGATTCAGGGGATTTTCCACGGAGGAGAAATAGAGGAAATGTCCCCTGGGTATCCAGTAGTTCCTGTATGGGAAGGGAAGATAGCCGGTAAACTGCTGCACCCATTCGTGGGAAGGGTACCCGTGTAGGTTCAGGAATATGTCCCCTTTCCAGCGTTTGAAAAGCACATGGCGGGCAAAGCCCTCAGGAATAAAGGGGGAAAATTTCTTTATGTGATAGCCCACATCAGCCCCCAGGGCATTGTACCTTCCTGCGTGGAGGGAATGGATAGGGCTTTCCCTTTCCATCATCTTTAAGGAAATGGCAGCCCCATCCGGATTCTCCATGGGTATGGCCGCATAGTTTAAATTTGAAGGGGGATTCTGGTTAAGGAATTCCAGAAGGTAGGAGGTGGAGGAGACCTCATTGGCGTGCTGGCGGGCGTTGAGGAGGAGGGTTGGTTTTTTCAGGAAGAAATGGGAGGGTGAATATCGGGGGGTTTTCGCCGTCAGTTTCTCCATAATGTATATTTTCCTCCCCAAGAAACTTTCTGCCACAGGATAATAGAACCTGAAATCCATGGCTAAGCATTCCACCTGGGCAGGGGAAAGGGGTTTTTCCCAATTGGGTTTTTCCCTTTTGCAGGAAGGCTTTTCAAAAATCCCCTTGAGGGAGAAACTCCTTGCATTATCTTTGAATTTCAGGGTGAGAATCAGGTTCAGGGGGAAGGTTAGTTTTTTTATCCGGGAAATTCCCCTGGCATAGAGTCTGTAATCCTCCTCCTTCTCAAAGGTGAATTTCACCCAGAGGTGGTTCTTGCTCCATCCCATGAACTCCCTTTTTACCTTTCCCTCAGGATAGAATCTTTCCAATTGTTTATTCCTAAGGTAAAGTCCGGGTTTCCTGTAATCGTAAACCTTTATGGAGAACCTGAATCCCCGGGAGCCTGTCCTTATGTAGGGGATTATTGCTCCTGGATAAAGGTTTCTCCTTATGTTTTCCCCGTCCTCGCCGGGTTTCAGTATCCGGGAAAGGAAGTAAAGGGTGAAGAAATAAATTTCGTCGTGGAAGGCCTCGGTGGAACTTACCATTTCCCGGTCAATTCCCAGGAGAAAGTCAGGTTCCGGGGCCTGGAAATTGACCTCTATAAAGGAGAAAAAGGGCTGTTTATCCCATGTGGGTTTCCCCCTGGTTTTCCTCATTATGAAGTTCCAGAGCCAGGGGAGGAATTTTTTCCTGTAAAATTCCCATGCCATTTCTGGGTCTGTTTTTATCCTTTTAGAAAGCACCGGATACTTATCCCGCCAGGCCGTCACCCAGCCCTCTACCCTGGGGAAGGGGTCCCGGATAACGGGGGGATTAAGGATAAAAGAGCCGAGGCTCCTTCCCTTCCTGAAGGCTTCAACCCTGTATAAGGGACCGTTCTCCTCCAGGACGAACTCTATTCTGGACAATGGAATGCCCAGTTCCCTGGAAATAACCTCGTCCACAGGATAAAGTTCGTAAAGGAACTGTTTCGGGGAACTGATTATATCCCCTCCCTTTCCGGGCAGCACCTTCCTTACATGGATTACCACCCGGTCCGCTCCCTTTAATTTCGGCAGGACCTCCTCCCTTATCCAGAAAAACCCGGTTTTGTAACTGGAACGGATTTTAATCTTACCCCCTAATTCCCTTTCCAGTTCTTTTCTTCTTTCAGGACTTTCGCTCAGATAGGCCACTGCCCTGTTATACTTCAGACCCTTTAGGGCTTCCTTTAACCTTTCCCCTTCGTCCCTGTCGGAAATTTCCCTGGAGTATACAGGGTATTTCCCGTAGGTCTCTCCGGAAACGAAGGGCCTGGCTATGTGTTCGGAAAGGAGCGCCCTCTGGGCTTCCTTAGGTAGGGCATAAAGGTATTTGTGAAGGTAAAAATCCAGATAATATATGTTTTTTTCCCTCCTCAGGGCAGGGAACATGAAATTTTCGGAAAACTCCTCAGCACAATCCGGGGAGAGGAACCAGAAATTCTTACCCTTTTCCAGACAAAGATCCATGGAGGGCTCCGAGGATGCATGCTCCTCGCTGAGGGTTCCCTTTCCTATAACCACAGCGGTCCTTTCAGGGGGAAGGTCCTTATGGGAAAGATAGGTAAAGGGGAAATGGGCTTCTGTGGTTGAAAGTCCTGCCCTGAAAGCAAAGGCAATGGCTCCCTTGCGGGCGCTTTTTTCTATAATCAGAGCCAGCGGGGATGTGAAAATATCCTCAAGGGAGGGGACCTCTCTTTTTTTCTTCTTAGGGGGAAACTCCCCATAGGAGGGTCTGAAAAATTCCTCAGGAGCTCCCCACCTGTCAAGGAAAATTCTCCGGTCCTTCTGGACGAACACCAGCTTTCTTATATAGGGATAATTCAGGATAAAGGGTTTTTCCCCTTTTTTCCTGGACTCCTTGATCTTTTCTATGAACTTCCTCAGGGAGGAGAAATCCCCCTTTACCGTGAACACCGCTTCCTCAATTTCCCCTTTTTTTATGTATGTGGAAGAGAGGGGGGAGGTTCTGGCGTGTATTCTCAATCCTTTTAAATAAAGTTTAACCTTCACCCCTTCCCGAAGAAGTTGGTTTTCCCATTGGCTTAACAATCCTCTCCAGGTAATGGCATCGTCCCCTTCAACCTTCCAGACATAGGGCCACCGGTCAAAGAACTCCCTGGCTGCGAGAAATCCCGTGTTGTCGTTTCCCTCCACCAGAATGTCCCTGCCTTTCAGTCTTACAACTCCAACCTTCATGGGAATTTGCCTGTTCCTCCTGAGGATAATCTTCCTTTTTCCCTTATCCAGCATGTTTATGTATTCTCCTGAGTAGAACCCCAGTTTATAGGCGATTTCGGAGGCTACCGCCACCTGAACCCTATCCTCTCCGTCTAAAACGAAATAATAGGGGGAGGAATCGTAAACCCCATCGTGATTGCTATCCCTGAGAACCAGAGAGACGAGGTTTTCAAGCCCGGCTCCCTGGAGAATAAAGGTGAGAATTAAAGCGAGATAAAGTTTCCTCATGCTTTCCTCCCGTTTTTTCTCGTGAGAACCTCTATGATTAATTCCCTTGCGAAGAAATTTTCCCTCCTTCCGGTTACCCCATCAAACACCTTTATGTCGTATCCGGATTTTTTCCTGAGATAATACACCAGAAAGGGGTAGAGGATTTTCCCCTGATATTCCAGGTTTTCCAGGCGAATTCCGGAAAAAATGCCCGCCGGAAACCTGGCCTCAGAAAGAACAATCCTTTTTGCCTGTTCAGGGCTTATTCTCTGGGGGAAATTCCCCTGAAAATCTCCGCCTTTTTCTATTACTTCCTCATCCAATCTTGAAATCTTTCCCCTGAAAGCGTCAACCATGAAAAAAATATGACTGCTGCTGGAATAGGAAGCTTTGAAAAGGTAAAAGGGAAGATAGAGGATTTCCTTTTTTAGATAAGATTTCGGGGGTTTTTTGGCATCATCCTGCAGGGGGATTATCCGCTTCATCTGGTTTTCCGGTCCAGATAGAAGAACAGGGCCGCCATGGCCAGCAGAACTCCTCCGGAGGCCAGATTCACCAGCCTGGAAATTTTCTCCTCCACGAGGAAGGCGGATAGAAACACGATGAGGCCGAAAAGCCCCCAGAAGGCGCTTATTATCCCGAAGGCCCTTAGTTTCTTCATCTTGCCCCCCTAAAATATCAGGTAAAGGAAAATTTGAATTCCTATAAGGGTTATTGCCCACCATCTCAGGTCCCTCCAGCCCTTCCCGTCCGGGGCTCCCCTGTATATGAATTCCCTGGGACGGGTGATGACCCATAGGGCAAGTAAGAGGTAAAGGAAGATGGAAATTACCTTGGCCCAGAAAAGGGGGATGCTCCTTAAAAATTCAGCCATTTAACCTTTCCTCCACAGCCCTTTTGAACTCCTGGTCCTTTTCAAGGAAGCCGTAAACCAGTCCCCGGAGTTTTTCCGGAGGTTCTGGGGGGGTTAAGTAACTTACCACCACATTTATAAGGAGGGAAGCCACGAAGGACCACCAGGCCACATAGAGGAAATTAACCCCGGCAGCGGAGAGCACGACGGCTATAATCACTCCCAGGCTTAGGCCCCAGAAACCTCCCCAACCGGTGGACCGCCACCATAAAACACCTAAAAGCAATGTGGCCAGGGTGGGTCCCTGGAAAAAGGAAAGCAGAGTCTGCATGGCCACATATATTCCCGGGAATTTTTCGGTAAACGGAGCGAAGGCCACCCCGAAAATTATGAAGGCAAAGGTTAAAATCCTCCCCATTATTAAATAATGTCGGTCAGAGCCGTCCCTTTTTATGTATTTCTGGTATATGTCCTTGGTCCAAAGGGTGGCGGCGGAATTTAGGGTGGAATCCACGCTGGAGTGAAGGGCAGCAATAAAAGCCACGAATACCAGGCCCCTTATCCCCGGAGGAAGTAAGTTTTTTACCACCCAGGGCAGGGCCTGGTCCGGATTGTTTATGGCACCGGAAGGGGCAAACATAAGGGCAAAGAAGCCCGGAAGAACCACCAGAAGAGGAATCAGGGTTTTGGGGAAGGCTGCAAACATCATCCCTGCCCTGGCATCCCATTCACTCCTGGCTCCTAAGGCCCTCTGGATTATGGACTGGTTGGCGCACCACCATGCAGGGGATAAAACAAGACCAAGACCTAAGATCATCCCCAGCCATGGATAGGCTGGATTGTTCAGGGGTAAGAATACTTTGAGATGCTGGGGATGGGCAGCCTTGAGGGTCTGGAAAAATTTGGCCACTCCCCCGGCCTTGGCAAAGCCCACGCCAGCCACCGCGAAACCGCCCACAAACATTATACCCAGCTGGACCACATCGGTTATGGCCACGGCAGCGAGCCCTCCGGATATGGTGTAAAAACCCACCACTATGGCAGTCACAACTATGCTGAATCCTATGGACCAGCCCAGATAGGTGTGGAGCATTATTCCTGAGGCCCAGAAAAATATACCAAGGAGCATCACTAAGAAGAGCCCATATATCACCGCCTCAATAACCCTGACCCCCTCCTTATACCTTTTTCCCAGGTATTCGGGCACGGTGTAAACTTTATTTTTCCAGTAATAGGGGATTATTATCAGGGCTGAGACTATCATGGCTGGTATAGCACCGAGCCACTCGTAATTAGCCTGGGCGATGCCGAATCTGTAGGCTCCTCCAGCCGCTCCCACATAATCATAGGCGCCTATGTTGGTGCCTATGATGGACATGCCTATTACCCACCACGGTAATGCCCTGCCAGCCAGAAAATAATCCTCGGTGCTGGTTACATATTCCCTGAATAATACCCCGAAAAGGAATATGGCCAGAAGGTAAACAACTATAAGGAAAAGGTCAATGTGCTGGGCTAAAACTTCCTTCATTTAATCAGGATTTCTGGCACCAGGAACTTCTTTCCCCGGTAGGTAACAGATTTATAGGGCCAATTTCCCGTATATGTTAAAACCTCAATCCCATTTTCAGTTACGAGAACCGTGTCCTCCACCTTGGCCCCAGGAAGGGTAGGATTGAAGGCAAAGGCCTGGTTCAGGTGCACCTTCTCCTTAGAATTAGCGGTCACGATGAATTCCCTTTCCGCATAGCCGATTCCTCCTCCCTGGTGATGGTTTTTCCACTCGTCAGGGAAGCCGTATTTTCCGTACACAGAAATGGCATCTTTAAATACCCGGGAAAGGGGGACTCCGGGTTTGAGCCCGTAAAGAAAGGCGGCGTAAACTTTTTCCGCCACCCTTTGCCTCCGGGAAAGGTCAGGGGACAGTGGGCCAAAGTGAACCAACCTCGTCAGGGCCACCACCATTCCGTATTTCCTTGCGCATATGTTTATCTGGGCGTATTTTTTTAACCTCCTTCCCTTGGGTATTACATGTCGGTAGAGGAAAATTCCCCGGTCAACTCCTATGAGAAGGACCGTGGGGACCAAACCCCTTTTGTAAAGTTCGTAGGCCACCTTTGCCCTTATCTCCTCTTCGGTCATTCCTGGTTCCAGTTCCCTTGCCACCTTTTCCGCCGCCTCTGCTGCTTCCCCTGCCACCAGCCTGTATCTTTTAATTTCCTCTGGGAGAAGAACATACCTCAGTTTTTTGAACTGGTTCTCCACGAATATGGTTCCTGGGATAGGAAGGTCCGAACCTATCCTTTCTCCCCCGTATTTTTTCGCCAGTTGAAGCACCTCGTCCCTTTCCACCCCCAGATACCATGGGTAAATCAGGGGTCTTACCGGAAAGCCTTTGAGTTCCTCGTCAAGGAACCTTTTCTCCTCGTCGTTGGGAGCGATGAGGAAGAAATCTTCAGGGGTGACCAGCAGGGAAACAGTTCCCCTCTCTGAGGCTATAACCACTGTGCTGATTCCCCCTGCTGTCAGCCAGGCGAAGTTCCTCTGGGTGGAGATAAGCATGGAGGAGAGATTGTTATTCTTCAAGAATTCCCTTACCTTTTTTATCTTGTTCTGGAATTCCCCTCCCCTCAAAACGAGGACGAGGGCGAATAGAAGGGCCAATTTTTTCATGGGAGAATTTTAGAATTCCTTGTCGTAAATGCCAAATTCTTTGTATCTTTCAGAGCCCATGTCTATGAGGATTTTGTTCATCTGGTAATTGTTGTCCAGAATCCAGCCCATGTCCGCTTCCCTGTAGCCCTTCTTTATCCCCTCCTCTATTGTTTTGTAAATCAGCAGAGCCTCGATTCCCCTGAGACGGAATTTTTCCCTGACTCCCATGGCATAGGTTCTGAGGCGGTATATTTCCTTCTTGTGAATGAGCAATTTTATGAGCCCCAAGGGGAAAAGCCTTCCGTTGGCATATTTTAGAATCTGGTTGAAATCAGGAAGGGAAAGGGATGCTCCTGCTGGCTCCCCATTTATCTCTGCAAAGAAAACTATGTCCGGGTCAAGAATCGGTTTCAGTTCCTTGGCTATGAATTCTATTTCCTCGTCGGTAAGGGGGACGAAACCCCAGTTTTTCCCCCACGCTTCGTTGTATATGAGTTTGAACCTGTTAATTTCCTCCCGGAAGTCCTTCATCCTTGCCTTCCTTACTTTTATTTTCTTAAGCCTTGCCTCTGCCACCCTTTTCAGTTTTTCGGGAATGGGCTGTTCCTTGGTGAGGCGATATGCGTAAAGGGTTCTTACTAACTTCAGTCCATAATCCTCAAATAAATCTATGTAATACTTAGGATTGTAGGTGTACTCCACCACCGGAGGGGAGTCAAAGCCTTTTATAAGGAGACCACAGGTCTCGTTGGTGGAGAAGTTCATGGGTCCTCTCATCCGGTCCATACCCTTATCCCTCAAATATTCCTCTGCCTTCTCAAAGAGGGCCCTGGATACCTCCCTGTCGTTTACCGACTCAAAAAACCCGAAAAACCCCGTTTTTTCGTTCCAGTATTCGTTGTGTCTGAAATTAACTAAGGCAGCAATTCTTCCCACCACCTCCTTTCCCCTGTAAGCCAGAAAATACTCCACCTCTGCGTGTTTGTGAAAGGGATGGTGGTTCCTGTCCAGAAGTTTTTTAACATCGGAAATAAGAGGAGGGACCCAGTTGGGATCCCCTTTGTAAATCTTCCACGGCAATTTTACGAATTGGTTAACATGTTTCTTGCCTTCAACCTTCCTTATCTCTAACATATTTCACCTCACTAAAAGCCTTTTTGGAAATTCTAAAATTTATTGAGAAAAAAGCAAAAAACTTCTGGGGAAATTGGTTTTTTGTGTTATAATTGAGAAAACATTTCGCTCTCTCATTCACCTTCTCCCAAAGCTCCCACCATCCCCTCACCCCCCCAACCGGGGGGGGTTTTTATTGAGTTTATTTCCTGGTAAGTTTATACTTTTGAACTGTAGACTGACAAAGGAGGAAAGGATGAGGGAAATTGAAATAGGCGTTATTGGAGGTTCCGGATTCTATGAAATGGAAGGGCTTTCGGTGATTAAACGGCTCAGGCCGGAAACACCCTTTGGCTACCCATCCGATGAGATAGTTATCGGGGAACTGGAAGGAAGGAGACTTGGATTCTTAGCCCGCCATGGCAGGGGTCATGTTTTCCTGCCCACTGAGGTCCCCTATAGGGCTAATATTTACGCCATGAAGAGGCTGGGGGCAGAGAGGATAATCTCTGTCTCAGCGGTGGGTTCTCTGAAGGAGGAATATCCCCCCTTGCACATGGTCCTTCCCGATTATTTCTTTGACCTCACCAAAAAAAGAGCATCAACCTTTTTCGGGAACGGGATAGCCGCCCATGTTTCCTTCGCAGACCCCGTATGTCCTGTTTTGCAGGAGGCCATCCACAGGGCTGCCCAGGAAGAGGGGGTGGCCGTCCATAAGGGAGGAACCTATGTCTGCATAGAAGGTCCCCAGTTTTCCACCAGGGCCGAGAGCGAATTTTACAGGAAAATGGGCTTTGACGTTATAGGTATGACCAATGCCACGGAAGCCAAGCTGGCCAGGGAGGCGGAAATATGCTATGTAACCTTGGCCATGGTTACCGATTACGACTGCTGGCATCAGGAGGAGGAAGAGGTCAGTGTGGAACTGGTGGTGGAGAATCTCAGGAAAAACATAAAGAACGCCCAGAGGGTTATAAAAACTGCCCTTAAATACATACCGGAGAAAAGAGGGGAGGATTGTCGCTGCTCGGCGGCCCTCAAAAACGCCATCATCACCTCTAAGGACAGGATTTCCGACGAGGTTAAGGAAAGGCTTAAGTTCATCATAGGGAGGTATCTGTGAAAGAAATAGTGGCCATCGGCTCCATAGCCCTCGACGATGTGGAGACCCCCTACGGAAAAAGGCAGGGGGCTGTGGGTGGCTCCCTCACCTATTTTTCCTTTGCCGCTTCCCTCTTTGCGCCTGTGGCTTTGGTTGGGGTGGTGGGGAAGGATTTTCCCATGGAGGTTCTTGAGGCGCTAAAGAAGAGAGGATGTGACATAAGGGGGGTGGAAATAAGGGAAGGGAGGTCCTTCCGCTGGGCTGGAAAATACATCCAGGGCCAGGAGGATCCCCAGACCCTTAAGACGGAGTTGGGACTTTTTGCGGAATTTGACCCGAGACCACCTGAGGATTACCTCAAAACCAGGATACTTTACTTGGGCAATCTTTCCCCCTCCCTTCAAAGAGTTCTTATTCGGAGGATTGAGCACGAAATTTCCGCCATGGATACCATGAACCACTGGATAGAATCAAACCGAGGGGAGCTGATTTCCCTCCTGCAGGAAGTGGACATACTCTTTATAAACAAGAAGGAAGCGGAAATGCTTTCCGGCCAGCATGGGAGTTTCCCCTCCTGCCAGAGACTCCTAGAAATGGGACCTAAAATGGTGGTAGTGAAAAGGGGGGAAGCAGGGGCTTTGCTTTGCAGCCAGGAGGACCAGGCTGTCCTTCCTGCCTTTCCGGTAAAGAAGGTGGTGGATCCCACCGGAGCAGGGGACAGTTTCGCCGGAGGTTTTCTGGGGGCCTTAGCTTCCGGTGCCACGCCGAGAAGGGCCTTAGCCACGGGCATAGCCCTTTCCTCCTTCACCGTTGAGAGTTTTTCGGTGGATCGCCTTTCAGGGGTTACCGGAAAGGAGGTGGAAGAAAGGCTTAGGATTTTGAGGGAACTGGTCTCCTTCTAAAGGACCTGGGCCGGGGCCACTATCACCGAGACTCCCTTTATCTGGGAAAGAGTGTTCCAGTATAACCGCTTGAATTCTTCCCATTTTTCCTCGCCCTGGAATTCCACAAATATATGGGCCCTCCACCTTCCGCCTATTTTCTGAAAGGGAGCCAGGACAGGTCCCCTCTTCCTGAAACCCTGGAGAAGGGAGTAAATGTATCTGCTCTTTGCTCCCAATTCCCTTCTGTCCTCGTATTCCATAAGTATCCTCACCAATTTCACGAAGGGGGGATAGAGGAGCCTGCGGCGGAATTCCACCTCCCTGCGGAAGAATTCCTCGTAATCCTGGGAGGCAGCGGACTTTATGGCATGATGTTCAGGGTATCTGGTCTGGATAATTGCCCTACCCCTTTCCACCCTCCCGGCCCTTCCTATCATCTGGGTTATGAGTTGAAAAGTCCTCTCAGAGGAGGTAAAGTCGGGAAACCTCAGAAGAAGGTCCGGAAAGAAGACCCCCACCAAGGTAACCCCCGGGAAATTGTGTCCCTTGGAAATTAACTGGGTTCCTACGAGTACATTAATTTCTCCCTGGTAGAACTCCCTTAAAATCCTCCTGGCCTCATTCTTCCTCCTGGCCACATCCGCATCAAACCTTTCTATTTTAAGGTCAGGGAACATTTCCCTGAGGGAGGCAAGGAGTTTCTGAAGGCCCGGGGCCCCTGCAGGTTTCATTTCCCCCCCACAGAGAGGGCAGGCCTCCGATGGTTCCTCCTCGTATCCGCAATAATGGCACTGGAGGGTGTTTTCTTCCCTGTGATAGGTAAGGGGGAGTTCGCAGTGGGGACAGAGGGGAACATAACCACAGACGCTGCACTGGAGGAAGGAGGTAAAGCCCCGGCGGTTCATTAGAACCAGGGCCTGGGAGCCCTTCCTGGTCTCCTCCTCAAGGGCCATGGCAAACTCCCTGCTTACCAGGCCTCCTTTTCCCTTCATGGAAACGATGTTCACCTGGGGAAGAGGAAGCTCCCCCAGCCTCTTTTTTAGAACATGCAGGTGAATTTCCTCGTTCTTTGCCCTGAGAAAATTTCCGATGCTGGGGGTAGCTGAGGAGAAAATCACCATGGCCCCTTCTATTTTCCCCCTTTCCTCTGCCACCTGCACCGCATTATACCTGGGGGAGGTTTCCTGGTCGTAGGAGAGGTCGTGCTCCTCGTCCACGATTATAAGGTAAAGGTTCCTTACCGGGGCAAAAACTGCCGAACGGGCCCCTATTACTATCCTGCTTTCCCCTGAAGCAAGCCTTGCCCAGGCTCCTTCCCTCTGCCCGTGGGCCTTCATGGAATGGATGATTTCCACCCCGGAAAACCTTGAGGAAAGCAACTGATAGGGGAAGGGAACCATGGAAATTTCAGGAACCAGGTAGAGCACCCCTCCCCCCATTTTCACCACCTCCTCTATAACCTTTAGGAGCACGAAGGTTTTTCCACTCCCGGTTATCCCATAAAGGAGATGGGGTGAAAACCCCTTACCCACAAATTCCGTCAATTTTTCCGCAGCCCTTTCCGCTTCCTCGGTTAAATTTACTTCCCTTAAATTTGAGAAAAGATAAGGCTCCGAGGCCGGGGAGAATACCTGTTTTTTCTCAGGATAAACCTCCCTCAGGAAACCCAGTTTCCGCAATTTCCTTATGTAATAATCCACCCATTTCCCCAGTTTCCTTCTGAGATAGGTCCTGGTATAGGGCCTTGGAAGAAGGGCCTCCACTAAGAGCCTTTCCCTTTCATTCCCAGAGGTCGCGAGAAAAAAACCTTCCACCGTGGGAAGATAAAGAGGATTTTTTCCCCCTCTTCCCATGGGAGGAAGCATCAATTGAAGGTACTGGCCCATGGGCTGAAGGTAGATTTCCTGAAGCCTCTGGGCAAGTTGCATTAAAGGTGAGGGAACCACAAAGGGAAGTTTCCTTAAAACCGGCTTTATCCTGAAGCCTTCTTCGGCCTCTGTCTCTTCCCATACTATTCCAACTCTTCTTCTGGAGCGAAAATCTACCTCCACTGCCCTTCCCGTCTCCAGCTCCTCATGGGCCCAATAGGTGAAAAGGGAGGGGGTTCTCTCCCCTAAGGCTATTCTGTAATACTTCACCTTTTCACAAAGAGCCTGCCTATGGACAGCAGGGAGAAAATTGCCGGGGATGTAAGCAGATATGTGGTTATAACCTGCTGGAAGCCTGAGAGGAGCAGTTTCATGGCCTTGATTCTGAAGCCCCTGGCTATGTGAGGCCCCAGCAGAACCGCGAACATCAAAAGGAAACCGGAGACAAGGAAGATTACCAGGGCTAAGAGAAGGGAGTTGAGGAAGGTTTTAGCCACATCCTCCTTGGAAAATTCGCTGCGGAAGAAAGCCACACCGTATATTCCCGTGGCTAAGGAAAAAACAATCCCTGCTATGGCCTGGAGGAGGTTCTCCTGCCCTTTAAGGACAGTCAGGGAAACCAGGGAGGAAATTAAAATTATCCCTGCGAAGCCAGCGATATATAATCCCTCTGGAATTCTTTCCCAGCGTTGCCGCCTTTCCTCAAGGTCAAAGAGCATTCATTTCCCGCTATTCTTCCTCAGCGGAAATTCTTCCCTCGGCTTTGGCCTGTTCAATTATCTTTTCCTGAAGGTGTTGGGGTACCTCATCGTAATGGGAAAATTCCATTCTGTAAGTTCCCCTTCCCCCTGTGATGGAGGTAAGGTCTGGCTCAAAGGTTAGCATTTCAGCCATGGGTACATAGGCCTTTATTATGGCCTTTTTCCCCTTCATTTCCGTTCCCAGAATCCTTCCCCTCCTTCCGTTGAGGTTGCCCATGACATCGCCCATGTACTGTTCGGGGACTACAATTTCAACCTTCATTATGGGCTCCAGGAGGGTGGGTCTGGCCATTTTCGCACCCTTCTTGAAGGCCATGGATGCCGCTATCTGGAAGGCCAGATCTGAGGAATCCACGGGATGATAGGAGCCGTCATAAAGAATTACCCGGAAGTCCACGGTAGGATAGCCGGCCAGGACACCTTTCTTCCTGGCCTCCTGAATTCCCTTTTCCACCGCTGGAATAAAGTTTTTGGGTATGGCCCCGCCGAAAATCTGATCCACGAATTCAAAATCCTCGCCCCTGGGCAGGGGTTCCATCTTGATCTTCACGTCTCCGTATTGACCCCTTCCTCCGGTCTGTTTTTTGTACTTGCCCTGAACATCTGCAGTTCCCTTTATGGTTTCCCTGTATGGTATTTTTGGGGTTTTAAGAAGAACCTCCACGCCGTATTGTTTCTTGAGTTTGGATATGAGGACCTCCACATGGAGCTGGCCGTTTCCGGAAAGGATGAGTTCCTTGGTCTCGCTATCCCTTTCAGCCTTAAAACTGGGGTCTTCTTCGTGCAGTTTGTGAAGGGCAGTGGAAATTTTATCCTCATCCTTTTTGGTTTTGGGCTCTATGGCGAATGATATGGTGGGTTCTGGAAATTCTGGGAAGGGAAGTTTCACGGGCCGTTCCTTGCTGCAGAGGCTGTCCCCGGT
>JALVRF010000100.1 GCA_027025175.1 Candidatus Aminicenantota bacterium
TTGCTATGAACCGCTACCTGAAAATGGGACTGAATTTATGGGCGTTGACTTTTCCCTATCAATAATTTTGCATTTCGTAGTTTTTGACGAGAGAACCTTTTTGGGCGTTTCTAAATCTATTCGGGCAAACCACAAGGGCTGAACTCCGCCACATAGGACTGCTTGGTTTGGATAACTATGATGTTCGGCAAAAAGGAAACTCTAAAGAGCATGGGAGAATATCACGACTATTCTCCAAGTTCCATTATATTTCTCTCTCTCCACTCAAGAGATCGTTCAAAAGGTTTGGAAGTTTATCGACCTTAACCCTAACTTGTTTCTTTGTATCCTTATCTCTTATTGCTACCGTATTATCTTTAAATGTCTGTTTATCTACTGTTATACAGAAAGGCGTCCCAATCTCATCAAACCTCCTATATCTTGTCTTAATACTCCCGGACTCGTCGTATTCAGCATAAATTCCTTTATTTTTAAGCATTTCCACTATTTCCTTAGCTTTTGTGGTGAAAGGTTTCTCCAATAATAAAGGCAATACTGCAACAGGAATCGGTGTAAGTGATATTAATTTTATTTTCAGTTTTTGGCCTTCAAATGCCAAAATTCTAAATCCAGGAGAATTGGCCTCTTTGCTTATGTAGGCAGATGAAGTTGTGACAATGAATAAGGGATTATAACTTCCAACATTTCCTTCCTTGTTTGTAATATTAATGTTCAATACTTCGCATTTTTTACGGTCTTTCTTATTTTCATCGTTAAGATAATAATAGTATTTATCACAATCATTTTTATTTTTTTTACTTACTCCAAAATCCTCAATATTAATAGCATATAGTCTGTTTTTATGAGCATGCCCTGAAAGGACAATTGCCCTACCCCCTGATTTTTTAAAAGCGTACATTTGTTCTATGAACCAGAGCCTACATTTTTTAAAATTTCCACGAGCTAAATGCGTAGGTCTATCATCATCACGAACTTTATCATCTACTATGCATCCACAATAATATTCCATTTTAGGCTCACAAAAGACAGTTGGATGCATAGAGACTATAAGAGTAGGGAAGGCTCCATTTTTCTTTTTATTTTTCAATTTTTCAATCATTTTTTCTATTATATGTTCCTGTTTCTCTGTAAGCATATTCTTCGCCCATGGGAGTCCAAATTTATTTTCAGGTATACCCATTTTAAGTTCTAACATTTCTTCCTCTCTATGCCAATCAAGGAATACAAATCCCATATCTCCATAGGTAAACATATAATCAAGAGCGGGGTTGATTACAAGGTTATACCACTTTACATTTTCATAACTTGTTTTAATACTTTTTGGGCTAGAATATTTTCTCATTTTTTGTGGATATATAAAATCTGTAGCCTTTCCAAAGCATTTTCGGTCGTTGTCTTTAACTCGAATTCCTAAATCATCAGCATAATTTAAATCTATGTCTAAAAATTTCTCCATAGTGGGAGAAATATCAAATTCAGCAGAAGGACTAGCATCAAATACTTTTGATGGTACAACAGACACTGTTTTTTCTGGTACTACTCCATAAGGTGCCAATCTATAATCATGATTACCAAGAATAGTAAACACAGGTTTTTTGTAATTTTTTAAAAGGAGTTCATAAAAAAGCCCCCAATTATAATTGTTATAATAGGATTCTATCCCATGTTCAAAATAACTGTTCTTATTCTTATAATCTCCACAATATCCCATGTTATAATCAATCAAATCTCCAGTTATAATGATGATGTCAACATTTGAATCTTTATTTGCCTTTTGTAATGCTTCTTCAAAGCGCCTGTTTGGATTGTTAAAATTATCCCAGGGTGAACCCTTCTCTGGAGAGCAATCTTTCCAATTGTCTTTAATTTTGACATACTCCCCTTTTCTTATGTTGGCCCAATGTTCCATTGCATTCCATCTTCTTGCTACATGAGTATCAGAGATGTGGGCGATGTTGAGATATTTTTTGCTATCTTTAGGGATATATACAGGATGATAAGGAATTACAGGTTTGCCTTTGATAGTTTTTGATAAATCGGGACCATTTGATTTACTCTTTTTTATCATATTTTTAAGCAAGTATCGGAATGGGTACGTGTTTGGCCCATTAACAGTTTTCCCGTGCTCTTGGCCAACCCTTATATGAGCACAGGGTTTGTGCTGCTTTTCATGTGATTTGTCAAACCGTTTATAAGACTCTCTTTCGTACTTGCATATGAGATTGTACAATCCAGATTTTTTCTTCTTAGGAAGAGTTAGCATAAACTCAATATGATGCACTTTGAGGTTACTAGTGTTCGAATTTTTAGCTTTTCCATATGCATCTTTATATGCCTCTTTTATTTTTTCAATAAAACCTTCTTGAGATAACCAAAAAACCTTATTTCTATGATTTTGGGGAGTTAGGAGTCTAAGGATATTTTGATTTCCAATAAAAGACTTAGGAAACTTCGTGATATTGTTGCTGGAAAATTTCTCTAAATCTGAATTTAAATGAGTTTTAAATTCCTCTATTCCTAAAATTTCAGGAATATGACCCACAAAATCTTTTGCCTTATCTGCGGTCGTAATGCATAACATGGAAACAAAGATTTCATAATTTCCATCTTTATTTTTCTCCGCTATTGCTGGGAAACCAACTGATGGGAGAAGAATCAGTGCATCCAAAATAGGATATTTTTTCCCATACATCTTCCTTCACTTAATTGCTTACCATGTTGACAATTTACCTCCTTTTTCCACATGCAAAGCGCCGGTAGGAGTGTATTCATACCAGGTATCAATGTGTTCGCCGGGTATAAAGAACACATAACGTTCCTCTTCCTCTTTAGAAGAATAATATCTCAATGGCAGAACTTTTTCTTTACCCGATAGCAAGACATCTCCACGCCTTGACATTTCGTTTCTCAGCAGTTTAATTATTCCGCTTTTTGAATCGAGTTCAAACTTCAGAATTAAGTTAACATCTGTATTTGGGGCCTTTAATGGGGTTCCTAAGGTTTTTAAAGTCTCCAAGATTTCCTTTATTTTTAAGGTTACGGTTATTGTTTTTTTATCCTCACTCTTGTTTATTTCTGCTTCATCAGTTATATTTCCCCAAATGTTCTGGTTTTCAATCTTTTCACTTAAATCTTCCCATTTAATTGAATCTTTAGCTAAATCTTTAATTAAATCTCTTAAAATCACGCCTCCTATGTTCTTCAGGTGCTCCTTCAACCTCCTCTCATCCGCTCCAGGAACATCATTCCAGCAGAATACATAATCGCCTCTGTTTGGGTTTGGTGTGTACTTGTACGTCGTTTTAGAGTTTGCCTTTATTTCCTGGGCGAGCGTAAGATAGGGATGATCTTCATCAATTTCACCGTCAATTTTTCCCCCTGTTTCCATGAATCTAACAAATGCTTCTTCAAAACCTGGTCGTACTGTGAGAATAACTCTTGTACAGCCTGCCCTCAAAAATGCCCTGTGATAAAAGTCCGGATGCTCAAGAGATTGCTTGAAATCCCATCTTTCCGGAACAGTCCAGAAATAGGGATAGAGAATCCAGTTTACATTTTCCCACTCTATTGCCTGCTGAATGAATCTGACTATCTTTAGATATTTCAGCATTCTTTTTCTTGTTTCTTCGTCCATTTTCATGAGTTTTTCCTCTTTGCTGGTTTTTCCCTCGTAATAAGGAAGATCCTCTAACTCCTCTGTTGAAGAAACTGACCCTTTAGATAATTCCTCAGGAGAAAATCCAAAAGACCGTCTTAAATGCCATTCCAAAATAGCATCCCGTGGAGAATAGGCATCCGAGTTTTCCAACTCCTCAGGAAAATATTCAAAATCCGGCCCTAAAAGCCATCTCAAAACTGTTTTCATTATCTCCTCTTTTTCAATCTGCCTAAGTTTAAGTGCGTCCTTACCTGTAAGTTCTGCAATGAGCCTGTCTCTTTGATTCTCCAAGCCTTCAAGCTCCTGAAGCCATTGCTCCCTTGCAGCTTCTTTTATCTTCTCAAAACACTCCATTTGCCATTGTTTCAATAGCTCATCTTTCCGCTCAGCAGTCACTCTAAATATGAAATGAGGAGCTGTTTCGTCGTATTCATCGCCAGTAGCAACCTTACCTATGAAGTATTCCCAGACCCATTTGCCTTCATTCGTTTCTAATTGGGTTATATCTTCTTTATTAGTTAGAGCACGGTAGTACAGTATTTCTTCCATAACACCATAGCTTTTGCCTATGCAGCGTCTTACATCGTCAATACTTTTAGGGTCATTGTCATTATATTTATTTAAGCACTCCTCGCCGACATCCTTGTGTTTATTAAAATATACGCCGTTAGGTGGATCTATAATATGTATTTCTGTGATCTTGTAACCTTCGGGGAATTTAATCTCTATGGTTCTTACCCCGGTTTTTACGTTTTCGTCCTTGGGAGGCCTAGGGTCCTCAAGAACGTCAACAAAAGCCTTGTACAAATACTTCTCTGGAGGTGGAGGCAAGCTAACTTTATACCTCTTTGCTATTTCGAAGTAATTATCTTCCGTGATGTCTTCAGGGGTTAGATTAAAAATAAGACCTCTATCAATCTTCTCCTGAATTTCCAGCAACTCTAAATACCTCCTTAAGAGATAATTCCCCGGTTCTGGAATAACAAGGTCAAATGTAAGTCTCTCACCCAGACGGTAAAGGTCAATTCTCCACTTCCTCATCATCCTGTAAAAGTCCCATCTTACGACTTCATCACTATTGTTTTCTATAACTCTCACCCGCTCATCTTCTCTGCCCGCTTCTCTTGATATTTTGAAAGTAATTTTATGTTCTTCCCTTGAACGGGAAGCAGCTCTATGGGTTATCTCCCGATTTCTTTTTGATGAGAATTCACTATGCTTTGTTTT
>JALVRF010000101.1 GCA_027025175.1 Candidatus Aminicenantota bacterium
TTGAGGACCTCCTCCTTTATCTTCCCAGAAAATACGAGGAAAGGGGGAAGATAAAGCCCCTGGTCCAGGCGGAGGGGGAAGCAGAACTTTTTGTTGAAGTGGTCAGGAGGAGGTGGTGGAGGAGGGGAAAAAGGTGGTTTCTTGAAGCAGAGATAAAGGACAGTTCCGGGGAAGGGAAGGCCATATGGTTTAACCAGAAAAGGCTCCTGAAGGTAATATACCCCGGCAAAAAATACTATCTTCGGGGAAAGGTGGAGGTCAGGAGAGGCGAGAGGGTGATTTTTTCCCCTGAGGTTAAAACCCGGGTGCCCTCAGGAATTTTCCCGGTATATGAGAGGATTTACGGTATAGGTTCGGGAGTTATAAAAAACCTCGTTCTTCAGGCCCTTTCCCAGACGGTAATTGAGGAGAACCTTCCTGAAGCCCTCAGGGAAAAATACTCCCTTCCGGAAAGAAGGCAGAGTTTTCACTTCCTTCATTCTCCTCCCCCGGATGCTACCCTGATAACCTTAAATTCCGGAAAAACTCCCTATCACGAAAGGCTGGCCTATGAGGAGGCCTTCTTTTACCAGTTGAAGGTCAGATTTTTAAGGGAAAGGGTCTCTAAACCCAAGGGAAGGGACTATCCTCTGGACAGGAAAACGATAAACTCCGCTCTTTCCCTTTTTCCCTTTACCTTTACCCCTTCCCAGAGAAGGGCCTTAGAGGAAATCCTGAAAGACCTTTCTTCACCTGTGCCCATGAGGAGGCTCCTTCACGGTGAGGTGGGGAGCGGGAAAACAGCGGTGGCAGTGGCCTCGGCAGCCCTGGTGTGCATGGGGGGCTATCAGGTGGCCTTTATGGCCCCCACGGAGATCCTGGCCCACCAGCATTATCGCAGGCTCAAGGGACCCTTGGAGCGCTCAGGAATACCCTCTGCTCTTCTCATCTCAGGAATGGGCCAGAGAGAGAGGAGGAGGGTCCTTGAGGAAATATACTCGGGTAGGGCAAAAATGGTATTCGGAACCCATGCCCTTTTTTACCAGGGGGTAAAGTTTAGGAACCTGGCCTATGCTATAGTGGACGAGCAGCACCGGTTCGGCGTTGCCCAGAGGGCAAGACTTTATTCCAAGGGGGAAAATCCCGATGTCCTTCTCCTGTCTGCAACCCCTATCCCCCGCACCCTTGCTCTGGTCCTTTATTCGGATCTGGAAATTTCCACCCTCAGGGATATGCCCAAGCCCAGGAATGTGAAAACAGAGGTTATGAAAATGAAGGAGTTCAGGAGCATTGTTACCTTTCTGAAGGAACTCATGAAAAAAGGGGAGCAGGGATTCGCCATTTTTCCGGTAATAGAAAAGGGCAAATTAGAGGTGGTGGATGCGGAAAGAGGACTTCAGCGGCTGCGGGAATACTTCCCCGAATTTCGCCTTGAACTCCTGCACGGAAGGATGCCTTCCCGGGATAGAGAAGAAATAATGGAAAGGTTTGAGAGGGGTGAGGTGGACCTCCTGGTTTCAACTTCGGTGGTTGAGGTGGGAATAGATGTGGAAAGGGCCAGTTTCATGGTTGTTTTCAATGCTGAAAGGTTTGGTCTGGCCCAGCTTCATCAACTGAGGGGAAGGGTGGGCAGGGGCAGGCAGAAGGGGTATTTCTTCCTTCTGAGTCCAAATCCATCTTCCAGGCTTTATTTTCTAAGGGACCACCACGACGGTTTCCTCATCTCAGAATACGACCTGAAGCTCCGCGGACCGGGAAACATAGCAGGAAAGGAACAATGGGGGATTCCCAGGTTTCGCCTTCTTCACCCCTTCCTGCATCAGGAAATTCTCAAAAGAGCCAAAAAGGACGCGGAGGAGTATTTCTTTTCCTTGAGGGAGGAGGTTTCTAATATAATAAAAGAGGAGATAACCATAGGATAAAATGCTGAGGATAATATCTGGAAAGGTAAAAGGAAAAAAACTGGCAACCCCCAGGGGGAAGGAGATAAGACCCACCCCTGTAAGGTTGAGAAAGAGACTCTTTGACATTCTTGGTTACGATATAATGGACAGTCATTTCCTGGATGGTTTTGCCGGGACCGGAGCCGTGGGCCTTGAAGCCTATTCCTTGGGTGCCGAGAGGGTTGTTTTTATAGAATCAGATCCAGAAGCCATAAAAATCCTGAGAAAGAACATAGAAAGGGTGGGGGCTCCCCCGAATATAAGGGTAATAGAGGCGGAATTCAACATGGGTGTCAGGAAACTTTATCAGGAGGGGGAGAAGTTTGATTTTGTCTTCATTGACCCCCCCTACGATTTTCTTGAAAAAGCCAATCCCCTTAAGATTCTCTACAAAAAGGATGTTTTAGAACCGGAGGGACTTATTCTTTTCCAGAAGGGGTGCGGGCAAAGGATAAAAAAAATGTTCTTTGAGGTTGTAAGGGAAATAAAAGAGGGAAAGAACTGCATTTTGTTTCTAAGGAGGGAAGGATGATTGCCCACATAATAGCGGTTGGCTCCGAACTTTTAACCCCCTTTCGCCAGGATACCAATTCCCTGGAAATCACAAGAAGGCTCATGGACCTGGGAATCAAGGTGGGAAGCAAAACAGTGGTCCCTGACAACGACGAGGAAATAGCCAGGGCCATAAAATCCCTTATGGGACGAGGCCAATTGATAATAATAACCGGGGGTCTCGGCCCCACTGCCGACGATAGGACCAGGGAGGGGATAAGTAAAGCCCTGAAGAAAAACCTTATTTTTGACGAGGAAATACACCAGTGGATAAAGGAGAGATTCAAACAGATAACCAAAAGACAGCCTCCGGACAATCTTGCCAGGATGGCCTTTGTCCCTGAGGGGGCTGAGGTGCTTTACAATACCGTGGGAGCCGCCCCGGGTTTCTGGATTGAGGTTCCGGAAAAGGACCTGAGACTTCTGGTTCTTCCAGGTCCCCCTGCGGAGTGGAAGCCCATGTTTGAGGCGGTAAGGGAGAGGCTGGAGGCCCTGGGAAAGAAGAACCTTGAGAGAAGGGTTCTGAGAATAGCAGGCCTCAGGGAGGCGGAGGTGGAGGACAGGATTTCTCCCTTTATAACCGGGGTAAAGAATCCTTCAGTGACCATCCTGGCTTCCCCGGAGGATGTGCAACTCCACATTGTAGCCACTTCCAGGGAGCCTGAGGAGGCCAGGCGATTGGTTGAGGAAATGGTGGGAAAATTTAAGGAAGTTTTAGGGGAGAACATTTATTCCTTTGAGGATGAACCCTTAGAAAAGGTGGTGGGAGACCTGCTCAGACAGAAGGGGAAGACCCTGGCGGTGGCGGAAAGTTGCACCGGCGGTCTTCTTTCCCACAGGATTACCAATATCCCCGGAAGTTCTGATTACTTTCTGCTGGGTGCTGTAACCTACAGCAACCAGGCGAAAATAAAGGTCCTGGGTGTTTCCGAAGAGAATATCAGGGAATTCGGGGCAGTGAGTGAACCCGTGGCCAAGGAAATGGCAATCGGGGTAAGAAAACTGGCCGGGGCGGATTTCGGGATAGGCATTACAGGAATAGCAGGACCCGGGGGAGGAACCCCTGAAAAACCCGTGGGCCTGGTTTACATAGGACTTAGTTGGGAAGGGGGGGTGGAAGTCCAAAGGAAAAGGTTTTCCGGCACAAGGCTTCAGATAAAGACCTATTCCACCTCCCACGCCCTGGATATGCTCCGCAGGAGGTTAATTTGAGATTATTCATAGCCGTGGAACTCAGCGATGAAATAAAGGACATGATAGAGGAGGATATTTCCAGACTCAAGAGGATGGGGGGTAAAATCACCTGGGTTAAAAGACCGGCCATGCACATTACCCTGAAGTTTTTGGGAGATGTCGCTCCTGAAAGGGTGGAGAACATTGAAAGGGCTATGGACAGAACAGCATCCAGGATAGAGGAATTTGACCTGGAAATAGAGGGTTACGGAAGTTTTCCCCCCTCGTCTCCCAGGCCCAGGGTTCTCTGGGTAGGGGTGAAGGAGCCTGAGGAGATAACCCATCTCCAGGAGGTTCTGGAGGACGAACTTTTGAAGGAGGGTTTTCAGAAGGAGACCAGGGCCTTCCATCCCCATATAACCATGGGGAGGGTCAAGGGAACCTCTGCCCTGAGGAAAATTACCGGGGAAATCAAGGCCATGGCAGGGAAAAAGTTTGGAAAGATAAGGGTGAACAGGATAGTTCTTTTCCGCTCCCGCCTTACCCCTGAGGGTCCCATCTATACTGAACTTTACGCATCGGAGTTGAGATGAAGATTGCTCTTATTTTCATCTCCTTCCTTTCGGGTTCCATTCCCTTTGCCTTCATACTTTACAAAATTTTCCGGGGCCAGGACATAAGAAAAAGGGGAAGCGGTAATGTGGGAGCCACCAATGCCTTAAGGAGCGGAGGTGTGGGATTGGGGATAGCGGTTGCAGTCCTGGACATATCCAAGGCAGGGCTCCCGGTTTATTTTGCCCTCCCCTATGGCAGGGAGTTCGCCTTCGCCTGTGGGTTCGCAGCGGTTCTGGGCCATTGTTTCACCCCCTGGCTTAAGTTTAAAGGGGGGAAGGGAGTGGCGGCCTATGTGGGGTCTTCCTTAGTGTCTTCCACCTATGCGGCAGTGCTATCCTTGGGAGTTTTTCTCCTGGGGGCTTTAATTTCAGGAGCCGTATCCGTGGGCTCCCTTCTTTTAGTCATCACCTTACCCCTTTTCAGCCTCGCCCTTTACGGTTCCTGGAAACTTTTTGCCCTTCAGTTTATAACATCCCTGGTGGTAATCTATAGACATAAGACTAATATTAAGAGGCTCTTTGAAGGCAGGGAGAAAAAACTATGGAAAGGATTTATGTGATAGGGGCAGGAAGCTGGGGAACAGCCTTTGCCCATCACTTAGCAAGAAAAGGCCATGAGGTAAACCTCTGGGTGAGGGAGGAAAAGGTTTTGAAGGAAATCCAGAATAAAGGTGAAAATTCCACATTTCTTCCGGGAATAAAACTTCCCCCCGGAATTAAACCCTTTTCCGATCTTTCCCTCCTTGAGCCTTCAGGTATTTACTTCGTAGCCATCCCTTCAAAATTCGTAAGGGGGGTTTTGAGAAATTTCCCGGTAAGACCGGAATTCACAGTAAGCCTCACCAAGGGAATTGAGGAGGAGACCTTAGCGCCCATGAGCCAGGTATTCCGGGAAGAACTGGGCAAACTGGATTATGCGGTTCTTTCAGGACCAAGTTTTGCCCTGGAGGTAGCCCAGGGAAGCCCTACTGTTGTAGTGGTAGCCTCCCGCAACAGGGAGTTTGCCCGAAAAATCCAGTCTCTGGTCTCCGATGAACACCTCAGGGCGTATACCTCTGAGGATGTTCTGGGAGTTGAACTTTGTGCTGCTGTGAAGAATGTTCTTGCTATTGCTGCAGGGGCGGTTAGTGGCCTAGGGTTTGGACATAATACCTTAGCGGCACTTATAGTCAGGGGGATTGCGGAGATGAGGAGGTTTGTGGTGTCCATGGGAGGTCAGCCGGAAACCGTGGCAGGAATTGCCGGGGTAGGAGATCTGGTCCTTACCACAACAGGTGCCCTGAGCAGAAACCGCAGGGTGGGATACGAACTCGGCAGGGGGAGGAAACTTGACGAAATATTGAAGGATATGAAGATGGTGGCAGAGGGGATTACAACTTCCAGGGCAGTCCTTTCCCTGGCCAGAAAACTGGGCGTGGAAATGCCGATAACCGAGAAGGTGGTGGAGGTACTATGGGAGGGCAAATCCCCTTCCCGGGCAGTTAAGGAGTTGATGTTAAGGAGGCTCAAGAGTGAGTTCTGGGGATAGGATAGTTCTTGAGGATGTAAAGGAAGGCAAAAAATACAGTTTCTCCGATCCTGAGATAATAATAGGCAGGTCTCCCAGAAATCATTTAGTTTTAAGGGATTCTACAGTCTCACGGAGACACGCAAGAATATACAGGGAGGCCGGTGAATGGTTTGTAGAAGATCTGGGAAGTAAAAACGGCACTTTCCTGAACGGTCAGCCCGTTAAGATTCCGGTAAAACTGGTCTCAGGAGACGAACTTACCTTCGGTAACCGCTATGTGAAAGTGGTTGAAGCGAGTTCCTCGCTCAAAATGGAGGATACGGTTTCAGACGCAGAGTATGAACAGGAACTTTCTGGCCCTGATACGGAAAAATGGAAGAAGATAATGAAGAGTATTGAAGAGTTGAGTAAAGAAATTTTGCTTTCTCCGTCAGCAGAAAGATTGCTCTATAAGGTGGCTGAGGTTGCTCGCAGCACCCTGGGAGCAGAGAGGGCAGTGGTGGTGGTAAGGGAGGAGGGCAGGGACAGGGTGGTGGCCAGTTCCTTGGAGGAGGGTTTTGAGGGGGACATAAGCCTCAGTCGTTCCATACTGAAACGAGCCATTGAGGAAAAGGTGGGGGTTTTAACCAGTGATGCCCTTTCCGATTCCCGTTTTTACGGGGAAAAAAGCGTGGTCATGATGGGAATTCGGTCTGCGGCATGTGTTCCTATCTGGAAAGGGGAGACGGTTCTTGGAGCCATATATGTGGACAGTTCCCTGGCAAAGAAGGTGCAGACCAGGGAGGACCTGGAGATTCTTACGGTGCTGGGCAATTATGTGGGAATAATTCTTGAGCAAAGGAAGTTGTTTTCCCAACTGCAGACTCAGAGAAGGCTGATGGAAAGGCTGGAAAGATACCATTCTCCGGCGGTGGTGAGGAAAATACTTTCCGAGAGTTCTCAATTCAGCCTGGTTCCCGGAAAATTTTTCCATGCCTCAGGCACCGTCCTTTTTGCTGACATAGTGGGCTTTTCCTCCATGATGGAGTCTGGCTCTGCCGAGGAGGTGGGGAAATTTTTAAACCATTTTCTTTCCTCCATGACCGATATAATATTTGAATACGAAGGAACCTTAGACAAATACATAGGCGACGGATTGATGGCGGTTTTCGGGGTGCCCTTCCCCATGCAGGACCATGCCAGCAGGGCTCTGCATGCAGCATATAAGATGCAGGAGCAAGCAAGTAAATTCAAGTGGAAGGGGGAACCAGTAAAAATAAGGATAGGAATAAATTCTGGTCCTATGATAGCCGGTGATTTCGGTTCTGAGAAAAGGCTGGAATTTACCGTCCTGGGCCATAGCGTTAACCTTGCATCCCGCCTTCAGAGCGAGGTGGCAAATCCCGGTGAAACTGCCGTGGGGAAGTCCACCGTAGAGATTGCCGGGGGGGATTTCCTTTTCGTTAGCAAGGGAAAATTCAAGGTAAAGGGAATAAGGGAGGAAGTTGAAGCCTTTCTCCTTAAGGAGGTGAAAAAATGAAAAAGATACTGATTTTAACCCTGATCCTGACCCTTTCAGGTCAGGCCCTGGGAAAAAAGAAGAAGAAAACGGACCTTTATTACTACAATATGGGGGTCTCCTACCTTCAAAAGAAAGACCCCGAAAAGGCCATAGTTTTCCTCAATAAGGCTGCCAGAATGAAGCCCAAAAATTTCCAGATATTCCACGCCCTGGGCATAGCATATTCAATGCTGGGGGAACTGAACCAGGCGGAAAGTTATTTCAAAATAGCCATTTCCCTTAACCCGGCCTACGGTCCGTCCCACAACCTTTTGGGGGTTGTTTACACTCAGAAGGGTCTCTATCAAAAGGCTGAGGAGGAGTTTAAAAAGGCCCTGGAGGATATAGCCTATCCCACAAAGGAGGTGGTTTACCTGAACATGGCCAAACTCTATCTTAAAATGGGAAAAAAGGAGAAAGCCCTGTCCGCCCTTGACCAGGCCATTATGCTCAACAAGGAATACAGCCCTGCCTATGCCCTGAAAGGCTATATTTATGCTCTTCAGGGTAATTATAAGAAGGCCAAGGAACTCTACAGGGCAGCCCTGGAAAGGGACAAAGAAAACGGTAGATACTGGTTCTCCCTGGCTGAGGTTCTGGAAAAACTCGGGGATAAGGAAGGAGCCAAAACCGCCTACGGGAAAGTTCTCGTTTTACCGGTGGAGCCGGAACTCAGGGTGAAGGCTGAGGAAAGACTTAAAAAACTTGAAAAATAAAAGGCTCGTTCTATGATTAAGTAAGGAAGGGGGTAAAAATGAAGAAATATTGTAGATTTTACGAACTGAAAAAAGTCGGCTCCAATGCTCTGGGCGGGGTTTTTTATTCCGTAACCAGAGACGAGGAGAAAAAATTAAAGGATTACATGTTTGTGGAGGTGCGGGAGGAATACCGAAGGCCCAGGGTATGGGGGGCGCTGAGCGAATTTCTCCAGTTCTCAAAGAAATTGAACCACCCCAATATTCTTACCTATGATTACTGGGGCAAGTGCAGGGATGGCTACTATGTGGCTGCCCGTTGCAGGGAGTTCTTCTCTTTGACCTCCGTCCTCGCCCATCTTAAGAAAAAATCCCTGCCCTTTTCCTTTGACATTCCAATACAGGCTATATTCCAACTGGCCACGGGACTTCAGTACCTTTCCAATGTGCAGTACAAAGGCTCCCCCATTCTTCATAACCTGATCACTCCTGACGATATAATGATAAGTCTGGATGGAGTGGTTTATATAGTAAATTTTGGTGTTTATCAGGCTGTTTATTCTTCGGACCGGGAACTCGCCAATGACCTCGCCACTGAAAGGTCAGCCTTTCTCGCTCCGGAACTAATAAGTAAGAAGAAACCATCCCCTCAGGCAGATGTGTATTCCGTAGCCGCCCTTCTTTATTTCCTGATAACTGGAAAACTTCTTGCCCAGGACAGGAGTATTGAACGACAACTGGAAGAGGTCAAAATGATAGCCAGATGGGAAGGGGGAGATAAAATACCGGAGGGCCTGAAAAAAATACTCCTGAGGGCTCTTTCACCGGCAGAACATCGGTATCGCAATATCGGAGAATTTACCGAGGCTCTGGAGAAGTTCGTTGAGGAAGAGGATATAACCCCTACTACCTTTAACCTTGCTTATTACATGAACACCCTGTTCCAGGAGGAGAAGGAGGAAAGGGAGAGACTTGTCAAGGAAAGCAGGGACAAGGTCCCCGTAGAAATTATTGAGGAACCAGAGGAAGAAAGGGTGGAGGTGATTGAGGAAGAAGAGAAGAAAAAGGGTTTTCCCGTTATACTGGTTTCAGCCATAGTAGCGGTTATAGCCCTGGTGCTTATAGGAGTATTGCTCCTTAGAAAACCAGCACAAAAGCGCATGAGCCAGGAGGAACTTGAAAGGAGGATAAACCAACTGGTGGAGCAGAAACTCAAACAAAAGGAAGAGGAACTGAAAAAACAGTACGAGGAGAAGTATGGACAACTTTCCGCACAGAAACAGGAAGAACTCAAAAAAGCCCTGGAGGAAGAAAAGAGGAAACTTCTGGCATCCATAAGAAGACAACAGATGGCGAAACTGGCGAAAACTGCCCCATCTTCTGCTCAAACCTCCGCCCCTGCTGCATCACCACAGACTCCACAGAGCGAGGCCCCTGCTGCTCTTCAGGCTAAATCCCAGTCCCAGCCGACCAAGGTTTCCCGGCAGACCGGTGCTGAAGAGCAAAAGGCTCCCGCTCAGTCCAAGGCACCTCCTGAGGAAAAACCCCGGGAGACCAAGCCCATTGCGCCTTCCCCCGCCCCTGAAAAACAGAGCACAACTAAACCAGCAGTCATTCCGGGTTCAGTGGTGCCCTTGAATGAACTGGACCATCCGGTTAAATTGGTTAAAAGGGTTGCTCCCAGAATGCCAATAAAGGCCTTAAGGTTGAGGGTAAGAGGAAGCGTAATGGCCTCCATCCTCATAGATGAAAATGGGAATGTAGCCAGGGTAAGGATAATAAGAGCCACCCCCAAGGGGTTCTTTGAAGAAGAGGCCTATAGGGCCCTTCTAAAGTGGAAGTTTACACCCCCCAGGAAAAAGGGCGTGCCCGTGAAGGTCTGGAAGGTGGTGACCATTCAGTTCAAATAGGGAAAATACTCAAAATTAAGGAGAGAAAATGGGATGGAGGGATAGTATATTAAAAGTTCTCAAGAGAAATAAAAAGGGCCTGACCCTGCGTCAGCTTCGCGACCAGATGGGGGTAAAGAAGGGCAAGGAGAAAACCCTCAGAAGGGAGTTGAATTACCTTCTGAAACAGGGAATGGTCGTTAAGACCGGTAAAAAATACCTGCTTTCCTCCTGGGTGGACATAATCCAGGGTAGGTTTGAAAATACCCACTTCGGATATGGTTTTCTTATAACTCCCCGGGGTGATTATTTCGTCCCACGACGTTTCAAAAAAGATGCCCTCCATGGAGATTTGGTGGAGGCGATGGTGATAAAGAGGGGGCGTCGCTCCGAGGCCAGAATTCTCCGGGTGGTGGAGAGAAAAAGGAAGAAGATAGCAGGATTTTTCGTGTGGGAGAGAAAAATGCCAGTGGTGATTCCCGTGGAAAGGAAACTTCCTGAAATTGAAGTTAAGAAAATTCCCCAGGAACCCATAATTCAGGGACATCTTGTGGAAGCGGAACTTTCCGGCAAGAAATGCGTGGTAAAGAGGGTGATTGGGGACCCCAATGAACCGGGAAATGATGTAGATGCCATTCTGGCCCACTACGACATAAAACCTGATTTTCCCGAAATCAATCTGGAAGAGGAAGAGGATAAGTTAAAACGCAGGGACCTGCGCGGGGAAGTAATATTCACCATAGACGGGGAGACCGCCAAGGACTTTGACGATGCGGTGAGCATCAGGAAAACGAAAAACGGATACAAATTAGGGGTGCATATAGCCGATGTTTCCCATTATGTGAGAAAGGGAACCCTCCTTGACGCCGAGGCAGAGCGCAGGGGAAATTCCATATATTTCCCTGAAAGGGCCGTTCCCATGCTTCCGCCGGTTCTCAGCGAAAACCTGGCCAGCCTTGTCCCGCATAAGGACCGCCTGACCATGACCGTGGAGATGGATATAAGCAAGAAGGGGGAGGTGAGGAATTACAGGATATATCCCTCAATTATAAGAAGCGTTGAGCGTATGACCTACAACAGGGTGTGGGGAATTCTCCAGGGGGACAGGAAACTCAGAAGGGAGTACCAGCACATAGTCCCTTCCCTGGAGAGCATGGCAGAGGCTGCAGAGGTCCTTCTTTCGGCAAGAAGGGTCCGGGGAAGTATAGACTTTGACCTTCCTGAGCCGAAGTTTCTATATACCGAGGATGGGATGCTTGTGGACATATTGCCCTTTGAGAGGAATTTCGCTCATCAGATAATAGAGGAATTCATGCTGGCAGCCAACGAGGCGGTTGCCCATTTTCTTTCAAAAAAGGGCTACCCCACCATCTTCAGGGTTCACGAGCCCCCGGAGCCCAGGAAAATAGAGACTCTAAAAAAAGTCCTTTCCCTTTTTGGGTATAAGATGAGGGAAGGCCCTATAGAACCAGGAATGCTGCAGAGGATAGTTGAAGAGGCAGAGGGTAAGCCCGAGGAAAAACTCATAAACATAATGGTTCTTCGTTCCCTGAAATTGGCCAAGTACTCGGCCCAGCCCCTGGGACATTTCGCCCTGGCCAAAGAGAATTACCTGCATTTTACCTCCCCTATAAGGAGGTATCCTGATTTGATAGTTCATCGCACGGTGAAAGCAGCCCTAGCAGGAGAGCCTCCCCCTTACGACGAGAAAATACTGGAAAAGATTGCCTCCCATTGTTCCACTACAGAAAGAATCGCTGATCAAATGGAAGCGGAGATAATCCACTGGAGGACGGTCCGATTTCTTTCCGATAAGATAGGGGAAAGATTTTCCGGGCTCATCGTAGGAGTGGGGAACGATGGCCTGCATGTGGAACTGGACAAATACATGATTCAGGGATCAGTTCTTTTCTCGGACATGAAGGAAGATTATTTTGTGGTAAGTGACGGGTGGATTGCCCGGGGAAAAAGGAGCGGGAAAACATATAAAATCGGAGAAAAAATAGATGTGATTCTTGGCTCCATAGACCCGTACAGGAGAATTATCTACCTTCTCCCTGCTGAGCAGACCGCCGGAAAAAGGAGAAAAAAGAGAAAGAAAAAAAGAAAGTGATATCATATCCCCATGGAAAAATTAATTCTGGACTATACTTATGCGGACATTTCCCCGCAGTGGGAGGGTCTAAGGGAAGAATTTCTCAGGGAAAAGGACGACCTTCCCTTTGTTAGAACCCTGAGAGAGGATTGGCTTCCCCTGATTCGTTCCAGACTTGAAGGTTTTTCGGCAAAGCACCTGGTTGTGGTGGGGATAGGGGGCAGTTCCTTAGGAGCAGAGGCTGTATTAAGGGCTCTTTTACCTGTCAGTTTCAATTCCAGGGGGAGAAAAATCTTCTTCTTTGACAATGTGGACCCGGAAAGGACAGCGGAACTTTCAGAACTGGTTGAACCCGAAAATACCGCCTTCGTTATTGTTTCCAAGTCAGGAAACACTACAGAAACACTATCCAATTTCCTCATCCTCTATAGGAAGTTCCCGTGGAAGGAGCGCTACATGGTCATAACAGGTGGAGGATTCCTCAAGGAATTCGCCAGGAAGGAAGGATTTTTGATTTTCCCTGTCCCGGAATATCTTCCTGGAAGGTATTCAGTACTCTCGCCGGTGGGATTGGTCCCCTTTTATCTGGCGGGAATTGAAATAGAGGAAATCATGCAGGGAGCAGAGGAGGGTTTGGACCTTTCTGCCCGGCCCCTTTATCAGAACCCGGCCCTTCTTTCCGCCTCCGCCATTTTTCAGAATCACCGGGCAGGAAGAAACATCCTGGTGAACCTGGTCTACAGCGAGCACCTTTATCCCTTGGGATTCTGGTACCGGCAGCTTTTTAGCGAAAGCCTGGGCAAGGATGGGAAGGGGCAGACGCCGGTTCTTGACCTGGGTTCCGTGGACCAGCATTCCAAACTTCAACTTTATCTTGATGGTCCCGACGACAAGGTTTACCTCTTCTGGAGGGTAAGAAATTTCAGGAAGGATGAGGGTATAGATTGCAAAGAAGACCTTGAGATTTGCGGAAAGAGCCTTTCCCACATAATTTACTCCATGGCCCTTTCCACCGAAAGGGCGCTTTACGAAAGCGGAAGGCCCACCCTGGCCTTTGAACTTCCCGAAATAAACGGTCGCTTTCTGGGACAGTTTATAACCGTGCTCCAGGCACAGGTCTGGTTCCTTTCCAGGATGGAAGGGGTTTACCCCTTTGACCAGCCCGGGGTGGAAAGAATGAAGAGAATTGCAAGGGAATACATAAAGGGAAAATTTCACTCTGAACGCAGAAGAAGCACATGAAGGATGCCCTCATATTTGAAAAATCCGCCAAACTGGGGATGAGCCAGAGCATAGAGGATGAAGTAAGGATAGGGAAACTCAGGGGGCCCATGAAGTGGTCAACCCTGGCCCTTTATTATCAGGGCGAGGATGAGAGCCTTTCCCACTGCGGACTCATCCCCTGGAAGGGAGAGGTGGTGCCCTTCCGTTCCCCCTCCACCGCTTACCTTGTTCACCTGAAGGACGGCTTTTTTGCTAAAAAATGGGGAAGAATAAGAAGGGGAATGGGCCTTTACCTTCCTCTGAGGAATGCCTGGCTGAGGATAAAGAACATTTTTTTTCTTTCCCAGCCCATATCCAGCATCCTTTCTCCCCAGATACTCAGAATAGAATTTCACGAGGAGGCCTCCCTTAGCAGGGGGGAGGTTCTGGTGGGAGAGGAAATTCCCCCTTCCCTTCAATACGAAGTTTCCACCGGGGCCCCTGATGGAACCTACAGGGTTCTGGCCCACGGATTTTCATGTGAAGGTTATCTTTCCGGGGGAATTCTTAAACTTTCCAATCCCTTTTTATTTTTCAGAGGGGACCCTGTTCTTCTTAACGATGGAAAAAGGAACTGGTGCGGCAGGATAAAGAGAATAAGGCGAGGAGAGGGAAAGCCCCTTCCCGATGCCTCAGATGAGGAGGTACTCGTTTTCCTTGCGCGCCGACCCATAAGTGGCAAAGAAATAATGCTGCAGACAGGCTGGAGGAGAGCCTACATAGAGGAACTTATGCTTAAACTCAGCGGCAGGGGGCTGCTCAGGGTGTTGAATTTTGCTGAACTTTCCGCCCTGAGCCGGGAGGGGATTGAGGAGTTGGTGGGGAAAATGGAGGCCAAGTTAAAGCCCTTCCATAAGGCCAAACCTCAACTTCTGGGAATGGA